>NZ_JBYVJW010000018.1:0-84763 GCF_058147165.1 Polaribacter sp. 2305UL8-11
ATAAAGATAGTAACCCAAATAACACAAGTAATACTGATTTAGAAATTGTTGAAGAATCTAACTACTATCCTTTTGGATTAAAACATAAAGGGTATAATAACGTGGTTTCGAGTAATGGGAATAGTACTGCGCAGAAATTTAAGTACAATGGTATAGAGTTTGAACAATCTTTAGGCCTGAATTTATATGAGATGGATTTACGTCAATATGACCCAGCTATTGGAAGATGGAATTCTATTGATCCAGTTACACATTATGAATTTTCTCCATTTACAGCTTTTGATAATAATCCTATATTTTGGGCTGACCCTTCTGGGGCAGATAGTTGGCAATACACTGGTAATGGGATGTATAGGAATAGACAGACTGGAGAAGAAACTGATGATTATCAAAGAGCCATTTCAGAAACACAATCTCATTTTGGAGAGACCCCACCAGATAATATCTATACAAATTCAAAAACTGGAGAAGTAACTATTCATAGGACTGATGATGATTTTGACCGAGAATATGTTGATGGTAAATATGTGCGTACTTCAAAGAAAGGAACTAAAGAATCCGAGTTAATAAAAAATGGCACTAAGTATACTTCGATGGCTGCTCCCCAAGGAGTTGGAATGGGGCTAACTGATGCTGTTCTTACAGCTATTGCCTCTGAATTTGTGTTGGCAAAAGCAGGGATATATGCTCTCTTTGGAAGATTAGCTAGTTCATCTGGGAAATTAATTCTAAATGCGAAGTGGGCTCAAAAGACTTTTGGAGCATCTTTTAGTGCTGGAGGTAAATTTGCTGGTAAAACTGTTGATGAAGTTTCTGCTTTATTAAGATCAGGAAAAATGAAGCCTTCTGATGTAAAGATTGATTTAGTTGTTAGAGACGGACAAGCTTTAATTTTAAATACAAGATCATCCGCAGCATTAACAAGAGCAGGTATACCAAGAAGTCAGTGGAATGTGACTAACCGAACAGGGCAAGAATTTTTTGAAAATCAATTAACGAACCAATTAACAAGAAACAAATTGACTAGTGCTGGTACAAGTACAATAAGGCAATCTGGAACTAAAAATGTTATAGGTAATTAATGAGAGATACAGATTTAAATAGGTTAAGTAAAATTATATCTCATGCCTTACGTCATGAACCATCTTTGTACAATTTAGAATTGAATAAAGATGGTTGGGTTGATGTAAGTTTATTGATTAGTTCTATTCAAATAAAAGACAGTTCTTTTTCTTCATTAAACATAGAAGATATAGAGAAAATGATTTTAATTTCTAAAAAAAAGAGACATGAGTTAATTGATAATAAGATTCGTGCTTCTTATGGACATTCAATAGAAAACAAGATATTAAAACAAGCTTCTAAACCTCCTAAAAACTTATATCATGCTACTAAAGATGAATTTGTAGATAATATCTTCGAAAAAGGATTATTACCTATGGGGAGACAATATGTTCATTTATCTGAAGACATTGATGAAGCAACTAAGGTCGCTTTAAGAAAAACATCAATTCCTGTTCTTTTAAAAATTAAATCTAAACTTGCATATCAAAACGGAGTTAACTTCTATAAAGAAGCGAATAAATTATGGTTAGCTGATGAAATACATAAAAAGTATATTGAAAAAATAAAAAGTTAGGTTAGATATTACCAATAACAGCTTTTAGATTTTTTTCCATTGAATCAAACGAATATTCGATAACATAATCTTGAGCAATACATTCAAAAGTATTGTCTTTAAAAGTGAAGATATAATGGTTTAAGTTATTAATTGATTGTTCATTATAATATGGGTGGAGTGACTGCATCCTATTAATATCTTTAATCCAATCTGAGTCATCTACTGAATAGAAAGAATAGGGCTTTAAACCTATCTTATAATAAGGATGACCAATGATAATTTCGTCGTTAGGGGTTCCAAACTTATGAATAAATTTCTTTTTAAATTTTACAATTGCAACTCCTTCGTCATTAAGTGAATCTCTTTCATTTAACTTATCTGTCGTTTTAGGTAAATCAAATAAATCTATATAAAAAAGTAATATTAAGTGTATATCATCACTGATAATTTTTGGAGATGGTGCTCCCATATTTAAAGGGTATTTTAATCCAATTTTGTTTAAAGTTATCATAAAGCTAAATTAACACTTTAATTAAAAAAACACTACCATTAAACTAAAAAAAACTTCTCAATTACTTGAAGTGTTTTTATGCTATACCACCTGAAAAAACTTTTGTTACTTTCCATTTCCCATTAACTTTTGTGATTTCAATATTATTACCCCATGCACAAACATCTCCACAAAAAAATGAATACGCTAAATACCCTTTATCATAAGATTTATTAAAAATAATTCTAGAAATAAACAAATAGCCATATTCATTATCTTTAAGCTTTAAACTTTTTGCCTTATCTTCTGAAACTAACTCCACTTTTAAATTAGTATAATTTAATTTGAAATTAAAATTTCTTTTCTTTAGCTTTCCTGTTCTTAGTGGAGCAAAAAGTTGTTTTTCCTGATTATATTCTTGTAAATCTTCTTCGTATCTTTTTTTATTTTTTGCAATCACACTTTTTGATAATCTAACTCCATTTATTTCAATATCATAACCTTTTGGTTCATACCCATAGGAACTAATTGTATCTAAAGAAGAAACCAATATAAGTTTCAGGTTTTTGGTATCAATATTATTCATTTTAACCATTTCTTTAAAATTTGTTATTGTGAAAATAATATCTTCGATGGCTTCATTTTCATTGGAAATGTATTCTTTACTACCATAGTGACTACAACCTACTATTGATAAAACTAGGAAAAGTAACATAATTTTATTTTTCATAACTTCTAATATTTATGCTTAAAAATAATATATTTTCACATCCCTTTAAAAAACTCTTCCAAAGAAATATCCATTGCTTTTAAAATTTTGACAATCGAACTAAAACGAAGGTCACTCCCATTTTCATAACGTCCATATTGTGCTCTTGGAATTCGGTGCTCAAAAGCGAACTGTTCATAATTGGTATAACCTTTTGCTATTCGTAATTCTCGGAATCTTTTACCGAGCTTCTCCTGTTGTTCTTTGATGTATTTTTCTTGATTTGCCATATACAAATAAAGAATAGTTCCTTTGATTATGTTACTACTAATTAATTACTACTTTAAAGTAGTTTTATGAAATTGTTTTTCTATATTTGGCTTGACTCATTTTTAACTAACGTCTTTAGGGTCAAAGGCAACTAAAACCATTTTTATGAAAAAAAGAACCATTAAAATTCTATTCGCTTGTTTGTTAGTCATGGGAGCTTTTAGCTTCCAGTCTTGTAAAACAGCTTCTATTTTAAAAACTTCTACGCAGAGTTATGCAAAAACCAACCCGACAGACATTGAAGTATTTATGTCAAAAAAGCCAACAAGAAAATATACTGAAATAGGAACAGTAGTATCTTCTAAAAACGTCGGCATCTTTTCAAGAACACAAGAAAAGACCTACAAGGAATTAAAAGAAAAAGCAGCTTCTATTGGAGGACATGCAATTATCAATCTAACAGAAGATAATCAGTCAGTAAAAGGAGTCGTAATTAGATACACAGAATAATTATGAGAAAAGCAGTATTTATATTCGTACTTATGTTAGGAATTAGTGCATGTTCTAGTTCTGAACAAACAGACAATCCTTTTGATGGAGAACTCGTAGGAACTACTTGGCTAGGAACAGGAAATGACCAGGGAGAAAGCTATACCTTTTTATCAAACCAAGATTTTAAATCCATTTTAGATGGAGAAATAGAATCTGGAACGTATACTTATAGCGGAAATAGCGGAACGTTAAAATGGCCTAATTATCCAGCCATTACATTTTCAATTACTGGAACAACAATGACGGTTAATGATGGTGGACCGAGTATCTACGAAAAGAATTGAAATAGTAACACTAAGTCCATAAATTAAAAAGCACTTAATATTTTTTGAGTGCTTTTGTTATTTCATTTTATTACTTTTAAATCTAAATTCGCTTATTTCATTATTCTTAATTGCCCTTACTTTATTTTTTTGTGAGTCAAAAATGAATACATAATCTGTCGTGCTCCCAATGAAAAAGTCATTGCTTGGCGAAGGCTTCTCAACTAATAAAAAATTATTGTTTTTATCTAAAATATCAAAACTAATCTTTTCTCTTAAAATCAATTTTGCATCATGTTTAGCATTAAATATGGCAAAAAGGAGATACGAACCAATAAAGATATAAAAGCCAAAGTCTAATGATTTAAAAAAATATAAAGAAAGAATTAAAGAAAAGATTAATACCAATACCATAGAAGATATTCCTTTTAGTTCGCATCTAAGTGTTGGAAATTGAAGTAATGCGATAGCACATAAAAACAAAAGAGATAACGAGAATATAATTAGCATTCTATTCCAAGGTAATTTACCTTCCTTCATCTTATAATTGTAAATAACAAAAAGAATTATAAAATTAAAAACGCTAATAAAAATTATTAAGGTGCTGTTAAATTCATAAAATACTTTAAAAAAATCCAATGGATTAAAATAAATATAGTAATGAATACCAAATTCAGAATAAAAAGTATTTAGATAAGCTATCCCAAATAATGGAATAAAAACCACAAAGTATTTTATTATTTTTTCAAAAGTTAAAGAATTTTGTAATTGATATGATGTATTCCACCACTTCTTGAATTTTTTAAAATTATTTCTTTTTCCCATTTTCTTCTGAATTTAGTTTTATTAAAAGTAAGTTATTTTACCTTCATAAGGTAATGACTTAAATGTAGTTTTACAAGAAAGTTTAAAGACTCTATGTTATATTTAAATCATGAGTGAAGCATATTACAATTATGGCAAAGAAGTTTCTCGAGAAGAGTTTGAAAAAGAACGAGCGAAGATTATCGCAAAACGAATTAAAGAAGCAGAAAATGAAGAAAATCTAATTGATGATGAGGATTTAGATTTTTATCTAGAAGAATTACAAAAAATGGAGTAAAAAGCACTCAAAAAATATTGAGTGCTTTTGTTTATACCTGATAATAATGCGTTATCCCAAGAGATATAGCATCAAATATATTCATCGAATAATGTTCAGGCTGATGTGATTTTCTTTTGTGGGGAAGTGTTACAGGAAGATTTTGAATATTCTCTGTAATCACTTTTGCAATTTCATATTTAGAAGTTGCTTTAAAGGTATTAAATACAAACCGAATATTATTTCTAGAATATTTGGCAACTTTTAATGCTGATTTTTCGGCATGTTTTTCAATGAGGTTTATTAATTTTTGTATGCGTTTTGATTTTCTAGAGCCATATCCTTTTGGATCTTCTAGTATGACTAGATCTGGCAAATAGAAATCAATTTTTTCTTTTATTTTTTTAAGTACTGATTTGTTTTGAATCGGATATTTATGAATCACCACATTATAAGCATTTAAGACGGTTAATGCATTTTCAAAAATAGAAATTGCAAAACCTCTCGAATGCACAAATAGGGCAATAACCACTTTTGTTTTGTGTTTATTAGCTTCTTGACTCATAAGGCTTGATAGTTTCTAATCTATTGACAATTTCATTTAAGAATGATAATTTATAAAGGCTCTTTGATGAATTTTGGGTTTTAAAATCAGCAATGAGTTTACGGCTTCTAAATAGAAGCACATCGGTAATATGCTTATAAATAGGTGCAAATAAATCTCTTAAAGAAGCATCAAAGAGCATGTGGTATATCAGTAATAATTCTGGTGGTGGATTCCGATGTCCATATTCGTAACGAACTAAATTACTCGCTTTGATATCCAAGAGTTGGGCAACATCTTTTTGGTCTAGCGGAGATTCAGTTCGCAAATCTTTTAAAAGGGTTTTCGAATGTATCATATAATAGAAAAGTGCTAGTGGGGTTAATCTCCACTAGCACTTTCTATTGTAACAATGAATCACATCTATTACATATACCACCTTGTATTCATAAAATTATCCAAATGGATAATTTTTTTCGCGGTCGTACAAAGTTTTACAACAGATACAGACAAACTGCTTCGTTTATTATTAAAAAAATAAAGTAAAGAAATACTATAAAACAACTTATTCATACAATTAGAGGTAGAACCGAAATAATAACACTCGGTAATAAATACATTCAAAAAGACTTCATAAAACAAGAATGCTCAAAATAAACAACCAGATACTTACTTTTAAAACAACACGCTAAAAATGATACTTACATTGAATAAACCTTGAAAAAAATAACATTAGCATAAAGAAGAAGAAAAAGAAGTATCATTTTGCAAAGCAAAATCAATCAAAGCAGAAATCTAAACATTTAAGGGGTGCTTTAGTATTTGCCCACGCAAATGTTCTGCAGTTGTGGACAAATAAATGGTCGTTGTCTTAATATCACTATGTCCTAACATTTTGGAGAGTGAAAAAATATCACATCCACCCTCTAACATTAAAGTGGCAAAGGTATGTCGTAATCTATGAATGGTAAATTCTATTTTCGAAATATCCTTTAATTTTCGAACAACTCGTATTAAACCTGAATCGGTGTAGCCTTGATTTCTATTGTAAGAAGTAAAGAACTCGGGACAGGTTTTGTTCAATTTCTTACGCTCTACTAGATACTTTCGTAGGCTTGTTGCTAATGTATGACTAATAGGAATAAATCGATCTTTCCCTCCTTTTCCTTGACGAACTAGTAAGGTTAAATGTTCTAAATCCACATCAGAAAGCCCTAAACGAAAGAGTTCACTTTTACGTAAACCTGCATAGAGAAATGTGGCAAAAATGGCATGATTTCGGTATCGTAGAAAATCATTGGTATACGGATAGTTTAGTACAATTTCAAGGAGCTTTTGGGCGTTTTCTGTAGATATTTTCTTGGGTAAGGCTTTGTTGAGTTTCGGAGTTTCTATCTCTTGGATATAATTTTTAGGTATATGTCCTTTGGTAACGCAATACCGAAAAAAGACAACTAGTGATTTATGGTAGGTTAAAAATGTGGCAGGTTTCCAATTTCTTTGCACGCGACCATCAATAAAAAATTGACGTGTGTTTTGTTCATTAATTTGTTGAAAATCTGTAATATCAAGCCATTTACAAAAGAAGTTAATGGCATTTTTATAGCTTTGAATGGTTCTTTTTGAATAACCTTTGATATAGAGAGAATAATCGTAAAACTCTGCTGCGAATGTATGTATGTTCATAATTAAAATGAATGACGATACACTTCCTTTATTGAGCCACCATTGGGAATCGAACCCAACACCTCCGACTTACCATGCCGACGCTCTAACCAACTGAGCTATGGTGGCGTTTCTTCTCGATAATCAAGATTAAAGATTTCAAAACTTTTTTGCTTTTTACGACTGCTTACCAGAGTGTAGTAGTCGTAAAACGCTTCAAAAACGAAAATCAGCCTTTAAAAATAGGAAGATCCAGAGATTTGAATTAGACCACTAAATTACCATTAAGGTAGTCGAGGCTCAATTTCCATATTTTGTTATATTATAAGGGTGATTTGGGTATTTGGAGTCTCTCTAGACTGCATACCTTACGACCACTACCCAACTAATAAAATCGCTTAAAAAAAATCAATAAAAGGGAGTGTATCATCATATTAAATTGATAAGTACTCTGGATAGCCTCCAGTATAAAATATTTAAAAGGAATCATCAATACTTAATTTTAAAATATCATCAATAAAATGTTCTACCCCTAGAGAACGTACATAACGCTCTGTCATTCTAAGATCAGTATGTCCCATCAACTTTTGTAGTTTAGGCAGACTGATGTTGTTTCTAGCTAAGTTACAAGCAAAGGTATGGCGTAATTGATGCAGATGAAACCGAACTCCTGAAATTTTTTGCATTCGCTTGACCCAATGTTCGATGCCATGTGCTGTAAATCTAGCATCTGTTTTTGAAGACACAAATAATATTTCTGTGGTGTATTTCTTTCGCTCTTTGAGATAATCCTTCAAATGAACTTTTAGTGTTGGATTAATAGGGATACAGCGCGTTTTTTTTGATTTGGAAGTTTTACCAATAATGGTAATGATATTTTTATCCAAAGCGACATCTTGTACTCTTATAGATAACAATTCTGTTTTTCGAACTCCTGTAAAAAATAAAGTGCTCAAAATGGCTGTATCTCTTTTAATAAGAAATGCATTGGTATTATGAAGTAAAATACTGGCATATAACTTTTCAAGTTGTTGTTTTTTGATGGCGGGTTTATTCTCGTAAATTCCTTGAGGTTTAGACAAATAAGTTAATGGGCTTTTTTCAATATGCCCATTGGCTTCTAGCCACATAAAAAACGGATTGAGTTTGCTCCAATAAGAAGCAATGGTGCTGTCCTTTACGCCTATTTGAATGATATTTTTTCCAACAGTCCGTTTTCTGGTTTGCATGCGTTTAAAAAATTCATTCATACGGGTTTCTGTTAAATGATGCGGATAGACAATTTCAGGAACGAGCTTTATTAATTGACCATAGGAATCTTTATAGCTTTGAATTGTTGCGGGTCTTCGACGAAGGCTGTACTGACATATTTCAATATACTGTTGAAACAATTCTTGTAATTTCTTGGTTTTCATGTGTCCAGCATACGTGATTAGCTCAAAAAATCAGGATACCAAATACCTACACATAATGGATGTTAAAACTTTTTGTTAGTAATAGTGATGCCTAAAATAGATACCGATAGGAAGTTATGTTATAGACATGCATTTTTGGAATCCACAAGTCAGTTATTTTGCCAAAACTAATTTTCGTAGTACTGGAAAACTTTTTGGTATTTTTCAAAAAGACAGAATGCTACACACTTACATTGTTGGAAAAACGGGTGCTGGAAAAACAAATTTAATGACCACACTAATCTTACAAGATATTCATAATGGAAGAGGCTGTGCTGTTTTTGATGTGCATGGGGATTTACTTCAAAACATCCTAAATCATATTCCTGGCAACCGTATTCGCGATGTGGTTCATTTGGACATCGCTGATCCATTTATGAATTATCGGTACAACCCACTTCGAAAAGTAAGTGAAGAAAAAAAGTCGCTGGTCATCGGTGGTTTGTTAGATGCCTTTCAGAAGCTTTGGCGTGGCGCTTGGGGAGTGAAACTAGAACATATCTTACGCTATATCCTACTAACACTACTTTCTCAACCTTCAGCAGATTTAAGCCAAATTCCTAAAATCATACACGATTCAGCCTTTAGAAAAGATTGTTTAGAACGAATCCATAATGAAGATGTATTGCGTTTTTGGGAACACGAATACCCTAAATACACCAAAAATGATTTGATTCCTATTTTAAATAAAGTAGGTGCTTTTCTAGCCCATCCATCGATCAAACGATTTTTGATTAGCAATACCCATGATATTTCACTCCGCCAATCCATCGATCAATCTCGAATTATTTTAATTGATATTTCAAAAGGGAAGATTGGTGTGGATGCTTCACATTTAATTGGCTCTGTACTGATTACCTCCTTTGCCAATGCTGCTTTTTCTCGAGTAGATATACTAGAGAACAAAAGAAAACCATTTCATTTGTTTTTAGATGAATTTCAAAACTATACCAGCCCTAGTATTGCTGAAGTTTTAAGTGAACTTCGAAAATTTAAAATCTCCCTTACCCTTGCCAATCAATATTTACATCAGTTAGATACCGACATTAGAAATGCAGTATTAGGAAATATTGGAACGTTGATTGCTTTTCGGACAGGACAGGCAGATGCGAAATATCTATCCAAAGAGTTCTATCCAATTTTTAATTCATCTGATTTTACCAATTTGAATAACTACGATATCTATTTAAAACTCATGATTTCTGGGAAACCTAGTGTTCCATTTTCTGCCACAACTTTCCCATATCAAGACATCCTATAACTGTGACTAGGTATATGGTATCTAAATTAAAATAATGACTTCTGGCATACTCTTATGTGAAACCAAAACAAAATACCGATGAGAGAAACCAACAACAAAACACAAGACTACCTTTTAGAATTATATTTTAAAAGACCCAATTACCCAGAGATGATTCGCTTACAACAAGCAGCACAAACGTATCAATATTTGCGAGATCGTATTGATACAGGAACACTAAACCACAAAGAATATTTTTGGATTATTGTTTTAACACAATCAAATCATGTGTTAGGACTCAAAGAAATTTCTTCAGGAAAAACAAATTCTACCACCATTTCATTTAAGGAAATAGCACAAGTAGTTATTTTATCAAATGCTTGCGGCTGTATATTAGTCCACAATCATCCGTCAGGAAATCTAACTCCTTCGAAAAGTGATTATACAATCACAAAACGTGCCCAAGAAATATTAGAACTCATAGATGTAAAAATTCTTGACCATATTATTTTAACGCAGGAGGGGTTTTACTCTTTTGCCAATGAGGGAGAATTGTAATCAATTATCAACTTTTTTTAATTTAAACCTACACTAATTTATGATTAGCTGTTGGTCTTACCAACCTATGCCCAAAACCCCTATCACCTATTATGGAGGCAAGTTAAACTTGCTTAAGGAAATACTACCAAGAATCCCCGACCATAAAATCTACACAGAAGCCTTCTTTGGAGGTGGTGCAGTATTTTTTGCAAAAGAGCCAGCCCAGTCAGAAACAATTAATGATACATACAATTTAGCGATTGTGTTTTACCAGATCGCTCGAAGCGACTTTCAAGCATTAAAATCAAAAATTGAAGCAACACTCTTTGCACGAAAAGCATATATGCAGGCAAAATACATTTGTGAAAATGCTAATTTATACAGCAAAATAATGCAAGCATGGGCGTTCCACATCGGAACGAATATGGGGTTTTCGTGCAAAATAGGAAGTTGGGGTTACGATAAATATGGAAAACGAGTCAAAGCATTTTTGAATAAAAAAATTGCTTTTAATCATGAGATTACAAAACGACTCGAACGAGTCCAAATTGAAAATAATGATGCACTGACGGTGATAAAAAGCCGTGATGCAGTAGATGCTTTTCATTATGTTGACCCGCCATACATTGATACCAATCAAGGACATTATGGTGGCTATACCAAAACACATTTTAGAAATCTACTGGAAACCTTGTCAAAGGTAGAAGGTAAATTTCTACTGAGTTCGTATCCAAGTAAACTGCTAACCAAATACATCAAAAAACACGGTTGGCATACCAAAACTTTTGACAAACCACTCTCTGCTAGAAAAGCTATAAAAGGAAAATCACGAGGACGGAAAACAGAAGTATTAACCGCTAATTATCCCATCTAATATGTCATTTAAAAACAGACCAAAAATTAGAGTTAGCCTCTATAAATACAGTGATGACTTTTTAGGATTCTTACTGGCTTTTAGAGCAGCAGGAATTAAACAAGGATGGACAGTACAAGAAATACAAATGCTATTTGACAAGGCAGAAAATATGACTGATTTAGAAATGCTCAACTCTTTGATGCAATACGCTGTTATTGTAAAAATGCCCAAAGGAGTTCGCGTTAAAAATGGAAAAAGAGTTCCAAACAAAAAATAATAATTAAGAACACCAAAAACAATTAAAGATGAAACAAACCATCAATAAAATGATTGACCTCGATTTACGAGGGTTTAAAGGAACGCCTAAAACATTGCTCTCTTTATTTACCTATATCGCCAAGCGTGAAAACTGGAACGAACAAGAAATTACTTCGGTAATAACAGAAGCTACAAAACACAATGACTACAACCATTTTATGGAAACCATTCGTGAGCATTGTAAACACTAATAACTATCTGTGCGATTCGCACTTTGCACCTAAAACCATTTTATATGAAAGACAATGAATCTATTGACCCAAATGAAGTATGGGAGGTTCTCTCTCAACTTGGACATTACACGCATTACCTAGCTTCTAAACCCATAGAATCTTGGGATGCCTATGACCGTAGTAATTATCGTTCACTCAGAAGAAAAGCAGGAAAAAAATGAATATTAATCTGTGCGATTCGCACGCAATAATTAAATAATTATGAGTAAAATAACTATTGTTGATGTACTTATAAGTACCATCAAAGAAGACCAAATGCTTTTAAATGTATTGGAAGCAAAAATTGAAGAAGCAAAAAACGAAAAACAAGTAATTGTAAATCGTTTAAAGGAACAGCACCGAGATTTAGCCACCTTGTCTAAATATGCTGATGAATCTCAACTAGAAAAAATAAAGGAGTTAGGGATTCATTTTTCTGAACCGCAAAAAAGCGTAAATACAGTTGCTATTGTTGCTTTTGATTTGATAGTCAAAGCCAAAGACAATCAGTTAACCAATGGCGTTTTGTATGACAGTTATGTAAAAAGCCTTCCTAAAAATGAAGAAGCTGTAAAGTATTCTGCTTTTAATATCAAATGTAGAACACTGTTTAATACACAGAAATTAATTCGTACAAAAGGCAAAGACCCAAAATCATCTAGAGAAGATATCATTTCTTTAAATGGACAGGTAAAACCTGTTGTTAAGAAAAATTTAGAAAAGGTATCTGAAACAAAAAAGAGAGATGAAAAATCTGATGCGACAAAAAAGTAAAGTAAAAGCCATAGACCATGCACTATGGCTCAACTTTACAAATAGAGTCAGCGGAGAAACCTTTGGTGTAATAGAGAGTATTGAAGGAGATTATATTATTATATCTCCCGAGCATCCAACCTTTAAAGGCGATACTTTTGAAACCCTACTCAAGAATTACAAGAAAATGGACTACGATCATATCAAGTCTATTGGTATGGATGAAGACCTACTTAATCATTGGGAAGAAATCAGAGGTATGTTTTCTGTGATGGATGGAGAAATCTTACGTTTTATTATTGCATATGAAGTACCACTAAAAAGACTCATTCGTTATGAATTGGCTTGTCGAGGATTTGATAAAGACCACAAGTGGTGCGGATTTGATAAAGCGAAAAAGGTTTGGTTGGAGTGAAAATTGAATAGTAAAACACCATTTTAGGATGGTGTTTTTAATTTCCATTTTGGAAACTTATTTTCATTCAATATTCTATTAATTATAAAAAGAGTTTCTTTTTAGATATTCAAATCATCTTTTATATAGGCTCTTTTAATTTTAGAGCTTATTTTTTTAATGTTTCTTAAGATAATTTTTTTCTGATTATCAATTTCTAAAGTATCAATTGTATTATAATTTTCTGTGAAAATAATCCATTTCATCTTTTTTTCTATATCGTCATAGTATGAGTTCACATACATTTTATCAGATTTCTTTTTTATCAGATGTTTTTTATAAGAATTTGTATTCAATATATCTTTCTGATGTAAAAACTTAAAAACTGGAAAATTCTTATTAATAAGAAGGTCATCATATTTAGTTTCTTTATCAAAGAGGAATAAACCATCTCTAATTCTAAAATCATTTGAAAATAGTCTTGTGTTTATAAAATAGTTTCCAATTAAAGAATTGTAATTTATAAAATTAGAGTTCTTAAAACTAACATATTCCATACTTGAGTTCTTGAAATGTGTAAAAGTGAATTTACAGTTTTTAAAAGAAGCAATTCCAGTTGAGTAGTTTTGGAAAGAATAATCAAAAATATATCCTCTATATTCAGCTTGGAGTTTATTAAGGGAACTTCTTCTGAAGAGTGTATCACTTTTAAGACCAGAAACATCCCAAACTTTTTTATCAAAGCGAATAAGACTTCTTAAATATTTGCCACTCCTCTCAAAGTTGTCATTTGTTCTAATAGTGTAATGATTTATCCCTTTAATTAATGTGGAATCTTTAAAACTGGAGAAAAAAGATTTTTCTTGTTTTTTAGTTCCAAAAAACACAAAAGCTGAATCTAAATCAGATGCTTTGATTGTTTTTTTAAATCTTGTAGGTTTAGTATCTCTGTAGATATAATATATATCTTCATTGAGAAGAGGGCTTTCTTCTATGAAAGGATATCCTTTAATTCCAATTGATTGATTAGAGCTAAATAACTCATATTTAAAAAAAGTTCCTTTTGAAGACATAAAACAATTATCAAAAACAAATGGATTTGTACCCCCTAAAAACTCACTATTATCAAAATCGACACCTCTTAAATCACAATTTATAAACCCTCCAATATCAAAATTTTTTGAACAGCGGAAATCAGAGTTTTGTAAATTAGAGTTTTTAAAAAAAACTTTAACCATTTTTGTGTCGTTAAAACGACTATAAAATAATTCAGACCAAGTAAAAATAGTTTTATTCAATATTGCACCACTAAAATCTGCACTTGAAAAATCTCCATATAATGTGGTGTTTTCCAAATTAGCTCCTTTAAAAGTTGAATTTCTAAAGTTTGGTCTTTTATTAAGTGTTATTAATACTCGGAGCTCTTTTTTGTAAGCTCCTTTAATTCCATGCAGGTATTTTGCAAAATTCAAGTTGCTTAAATTCATTTCTGAAAAGTCTGAACTCTTGAAATTTGCATTTGAAATAATTGCATGGAACGTATTTGTATCAAGATTACTCTTTAGTAAAAAGACATAAAGACTTGCTCTTTGGGGGCTAGAATAATTTTCAACATCATTGTTATCAATGTAGTAGGGCGTTAAAGATTCACTAATAGAGATAATTTCATGTATCAATTCAGTAGAGAGATTTCTTATCCCATCTTTATTATAATCATTTGTAAGTTCTTTAGCGATTTTATTTTGAACAGTATGTAAAATTTTGAATCGTTGATTACGAATTTGTTCACTTTTAAGTTGAAGTGCTTTCCTTTCTTCTTCACTCATTTTACTTTTAACAAAGTTTTGAACAAAACCCCTGTTTGTTTTAATTAAACGTAGAGATAGCGCATCTCTTTCTGTCCAACAATCACAAATTTTACCCCAAACACCATTCTTATAAATGCGCATTGCATAAGGTCTATTTACATCTTTTTCATCTCTAATTTCTCCAATTGAAGATGTCCAAAAAGAAGTTTCTTTTCCGATTCCATTATAGCCAATTGGTTTGCCATCTGCTAAAACCTCTTCACTTTTATACCCTGAAAGTGTTGCATCAAAACCAGAACTTCCGCCTTTCATTAATTTAGGCATCGCATTTTCTTCTCCACCTAAAAAAGTGATTAATTGTTGATAATCCTCTATTATAGGTAATTCCCAATCATCGTATAAATCTGCTATATTTTTTGCAGCCTTATATGAATATAATCTTCCAAATCCAACACAGTTTTGTTCAGTATCACTAAAACAAAAACTACCTTTAATTGGAATATTAATTTCACTTGACCAGATTTGATTTCCAATTTTTATCTCTTTAAAAGGAATTTTCTCTTTAATAAGTGAATTATATATCCAGAGACTTAATAAAATAATAGAAATTCCAATAATTGATTTTTTTAATACATTAAATTTTAAGAGTGTTTTTGAAAAACTAAAAACACTCTTAAAATTAAGGGGTTTTTCATCTGTTACGTCATTATCAGAGGCATCTTCTGTTTTTATTTTTTTTTGCCCTTTAGTTACATTTTTTTTATCAATTTCATCAACCTTAAAATCAAAAGTTTTAATATTTATTTTGTAATCATATTTCTTAAACTCTTCCGATAAGAAAGGTCTTATACTATTTATAAAATAGTTAAATGAATCAATAACTCCTGACTCTTTTTTGTCCTTTTCTATTTTTAAATTATATAAATAGCGTTTTACATGTTCTATTGAATGAGTAGGACTAATTGTTTCTGAAAAAAGCCAACACAGAACTGTATGAATATTTCTAAGACTTTGGTATGGGGATGCATTACCAGAATTATTGTCTATATCCTTTCCGTTAATATTTGTATAAGTTAAGAAGTTGTCAGATTTTGTTTTACCAAACTCTTGTTTAATTAGATTCTCAAAACCTTCTACCCCTTTTTTAGATTTTGTTCCAATTGCATACTTACCATTATCAATTTTTAGACACACTTTATGGGTATCAATATCATTAATAAAAAATTTAGTTTCTAGGTTGGGTGGAGTCTTCATAGATACCAAAAATAAGCATTGCTCATCAAATGCTGAAATAAATGCTAAAATGCTATCGTAGATGCCACTACAAATGCTTTTTAAAGCTCTGTCAAACAAAGGATTATCCTGACATTGCAATCAGTGAAACCACCGAATTTAGGTATTAAAAAAAGCCTGAATTTAATCAGGCTTCACTGACATACGAATCCAAAAAGGATGCCAGCTAGCGGATAAGTTTTTTGGCGAAACTTAAAAGCATAATTTAACCTTAACACAAGGTAGAAATTAATCAATAGCATTTCATCTTAATCGGATTCTGAAAATAATTAATCATTAATTAAAATTTCAGAAGATGAAAAAAGTAAACACTCCAGAGCAAAATGCTCAAAATTTCAAAGAGACAGATTTATGTCTAACAGCAATTGAATCATTAATTAAAACCTCCAGATACAGAAATGCTGGGCTTGAAATGTTAAGCAAGATTGACTCTGATGAGTTAGTGCCAAAACATAAAGTTACCTATCTATATCTGTACGGAAGGTATTACTCGTATCAATTTAGAGAAGATAATGATATTGAAAATTTAGAATACGCGAATGATTTTTTTGATGACATGGCTACAACAGCTTATCAAGAAAATGTTAAAATAAAAGACATTCGTTATTTGTTCTCTAGGGCTTTTACCAAATTCAAATTGGCACAATTAGTTTTTGATCAAGACCGTAAACCTTGGCTTTTAAAAAAAGCACAAAAGATTACCGACACCGTACTTCGTTTTAAACCTCAAAACGACAGTTTTCTTTGGTTGCAAGCACAGCTTGTAGCATAACATTATATAGCACTTCCTATTTCGGGAGGTGCTTTTCTATTTCTTAACCTAAAACTATATAAAATGAAACAAAGAAACTACAACTGGATTTCTCAAGAAAAATTAGATGCTTTTGTAAAAGAGCACAATGCAGACCCAAATCAGAAATGTAAAATTTTATCAATCCAAACCATGAGAATCTACCCAAAACAAAACTTGAATAATAATTACATAAAAGAGAATACAAATACTAAAACTAAATAAAGATGAAAAAAAATAACACCATTCCGACCATTGGTTTTTACAATCAAAAAGCAGATACATTATTTGCAAAAAGAATCCCTCAAATCAATAAAGAGGTAAAAACATTTGCTCAAGATTTGGCTGGGCAGTCTAGACCGAATCAAAACGACCCTCAAATTTTATTTATGCCAAAAATCAAAGGACTCTTTGACGCACTACTCCAAGAAGTGTTGCGAATTATTGGAGCTTTTTCTGTACTCAATCAAACTGGAGCATATCTAATAGAAATTTATGAGCGTGAAGTTGCTGCATTAAAGAAGAAAAAAGACGAGCTTTTAGAAGACATCCGTTTGATTAGAAAGGATCTTGTAGGGCTTACAGACATCTCTTATATCATCAGAAAATGGGTGTATAAATGGCGTCTTGTACTCATCGCACTCAGTGTGGGTGAAGTTGCTGTCAACTATAAAATTTTGTTGATTATTACGCCCAATCAAGCCACATCATTGGTGGCAAGTTTAGGATTATGTACCGTTTTGTTTGTCATTGCTCACTCTTTTAAAGACCTTTTAAACTATGTAAACTCTAAACCTTTAAAATGGGGATTAGGAATTACAATTGTACTAGGAGTATTAGCCCTCTTATGGAACTTAAATACCATCCGTGTTTCCTATATGCAAAATCAAGATGGAGAACTGACCAGTATCTCGGAATTTTCCTTTGTCATTATCAACTTTTCTATGTGGTGCGCAGGAGCAATTATCGCACTATTATACAAACCACTCAAATCTGAAATTGCGAGTAATGCCAAATACAAAAAGGTAAAGCAAGAGTTAAAAGCAGTAGAAGCTGAACTCAAAACAGTAAACGATAGACTTGCTGAAATTCCAAGTGAATTGGACCAGAAGATTGAGAACATCAAACACATGAATAATATGGCAAAACATTACGAAAGTAGTGTTTGTCACGAATATCGCTCTTCAGCAGCACTTTTTGTTTCTGAAAACCTTTTTAGACGCAAAGATAAAATCAGCCCAAAAGCTTTTTTATTGGAGCCTCCAAAACTGGAAACCTATTTTGACCATATTCATGCAAATTCTAAAACCGTAACATCATGAAAAAAATAATTGGATTCATGATTCTAATGATGTTTTTCACTGGATGTAAAGAGCATCAACCAACAACAACACATTTAAGTGTGCTTGTAGATTTGACCGACGCAGATAGCTATAAACCTACTTCTAAAGAGGTTTTAAGCTACCTGAAAAAAGAACATTCAAGCGATGGGTTAAATATCACGCTTCGTTATGTTGCCGAGACCAGATATGCACCGAGTTATAGATTTCAACTCTCCACTGGAGCAATTGGTTTTCTTTCCAATGAAGATACCAGAAGACGAAAGAGAAAACGCTTATTAACCCAGTTCAAAGACACGCTGACAAATTACAAAGGAGGATTGAGTCCTCGGTCGGAGATTTTTAGATTGGTAGTTGATGAACTAAATAAACTTTCCAAGGTAAGAGGAAGCAGAACCCTTGTGCTGTTTGCAGATTTAAAAGAACATAGTTTTTTCTCCGTGTATAAAAAACAGGATGTACAACAATTGTTATTGCATCCTGAACGAACCCAAGAAAGGTTTGAAAAAGCAACAGCAATTCCAGATGACTTGTCGGGTATAGCAATTCATATTGTGTATACGCCTAATCTAAAAGAAGATCGTGTATTTACCGCTATGATAGCCTTATACAGAAAGCTATTTGAATCTAGGGGAGCTACACTAGATATTACTCGCTCACAAATCGTAAAATTTTAATAATGAAAGCACTCGGCATATTATTCAAATTTATATGGAAGCTCTTTCTCATTTGTGCCTATGGAATCTCCAAGGCAGCAGAGCTATTACTTCAAGCATTTAATAACGCATTCAAACAACTTTTAGACAAATGAATATCACAGATACATTAAGTATTATCTCGGAAAAGGGAGAGGAATTTTTAAATGGAGTCCTACAAAGTATGCTAGGAGATAAACACAACTTATCTGCTAAGTTTGGTAGAGAAAGCAAACTCATTTCTGCAAGATATGATGGGCTGTCCATCACAGGAAAAAAGTTTCTAAGCGCTAAAAAAAGCAAAGAACATTTATTGTGTTTCGCGCCCAGTGGAGTCGGAAAATCGACAGTATTTTTAATTCCATCTGCTTTGAAAATTGCTACAGCAAAAAAGCCAGCCTGTATGATTATTAATAATCCATCTGGGGAATTGTCAAAATTGACCAATTTCTTTATCCATCAGGGGTATAGAGTGTACAACTTTGACCCAAACAACAAAGAACAGTCGATTTATTACAACCCTTTGCATAGAATACAATCGCCATCAGATGTGACCAAAGTAGCGACCATGCTTGTGAAAAAAAACAGTAAGAAATCGTCTGATTTTTGGGATTTAAAAGCCATAGAACTCATTAGTTTACTCATTGAATTTCTATTAGAAAACACTTCTAAAATTTATCAGAATATAGCCAATGTATATCGTCTTTTAGAAAATTTAGCAGGAAATGAACAAGCCATTAACGGACTTTTTGCAGATAAAGCATCCGAAAATCAATGGCGAGCCTATAAGAGTGTCATAATGAACAGCGATAAGACCAAGGCAAATATTATCAGTTCGGCAATTGCACATTTATCCTTTATTGGAAAAGACCCATCACTATGTGACATTACAAGTATTGATAATTTCAACATATCTGCTATGAAAGAAGAAAAAATTGTGCTGTTTTTAAACTGTAATATTTCCAATATGGACTATTACAGCCCCATTTTTGGATTGTTTTTCGAGCAATTATTTACCGAACTGTTCCGTACCATTCCAAAAGAATCCGACAATGATTTGTATTTATTGATAGATGAACTGAGTTCAATTCCATTACCAAGCCTTTCAAACGTGATTGCAAATGCTAGAAAATACATGTCTATACTGGGCGTACTACAAAGTGAGAATCAGTTGTATGAGAATTATGGTCAGTACAATGCTAAAAGCATCTTAAATAACGCCTGTAAGGTATATATGACTGGACTTAATGATGAGTGTGATAGAATCTCCAAGGCTTTGGGAGATTATCAATATTACGAAGACAAAGACAAAAAAATATTGCGTACCAGACCTCTTATGACAGGTTCAGAAATTAGAACCATGCCCAAAGATAAAGTGATTGTAATTCCAAATGGTGGTATGAAACCTTTGTATTGCAAGGTAAAGCCATATTACAAAATCCGAAAGTTTGTAAAGGCGATGGAGATGGAACTTCCTGAAGATTATCAGGCTGAACCTACACTCAATTATCAAGTGCAGTATTTGCCTTTGGATAAATATATAACAAGAAAAGAAGCATCAAATAACACTAAAACTAAATAAATAGCTATGAAATTAATGACAAAAGAATTAGAAGAACGATTTGAAGAGATTGGCAATCAATCAGAAAAAGAGAATCCTATCGCTGTTGCTAAATTTATTGATCCTTTGGGTTCTCAAACATGGTATGCAACAGATTATTGTCCTGTATTAGGCATCTGTTATGGCTATGTAGTTGGACTGGATTATAATGAATGGAGATTTTTCTCACCCAAACTACTAGAAAAAATAGACCGTCCTTTTGGACTTAAAATAGAAAGAGATATTCATTTTAAGGAACAAACTATTGAAGAATTAACCAACAAACAAATTCAAAACAGGAAATTGGAATTAACGGCGTTAAAACCAAACAAAGAACAAGAACTAGAACGCTAATGAAATCTTTTACATATACATCATTACACCAATATTTAGACACAGCTTTTAAAGATGTTTCTGACCCTACGAATGCTGAAATCAAAGAAGCAAAACGTGCATACTGGAAATTATATTACACTCATTACCGAAAAGAAAAGCGTAAGATTCGAAAGGAATTTACGCTAGGTTTTAGTAGAGAACGCTTACAAGAAATTCATAAAAAAAGAGGTACACAAAGTATCTCCGAATTTCTATATCAAACTATTGATAAAGAGTTACAATCAGAAAGCACTCTTTTTTATAATCCTGATATCTTATCAAAGCTACACTTACAACTGATGCAGTTAATTACACTGATTGAAGAACTATTAGATACCACAGAAACAGAAGATATCTCTGATGTATTAGAGCGATTAGAACAACTAGAACATTCATTTTTACAAATTTTAAATCTATAAAAGATGATTATAAAAAGTAAGCCCATTAAATCAAAAATAGCGTTAGAAAATACCATTAGATACATTTTGACAAAGGAGAGTCAAAAAGAATTGGGGTTTATTATGAATCGTTATGTAAAAGGTGACAGAAATTTTGATAAGCAGATGCAACTAGCAGAAACGGATTTGGTAAAACAACAACAAGTTTTAGAAAAACGAATCAAAAATATGGTGAAACAGTTTGAATCTAATGAGTCTAAAAGAAAAATAAAAAGAAGCAACGCAAATCGTGCATACCATGAGATAATATCATTTCATAAATCCGACACCGATAAATTGCCTAAAAAGCTACTCTTAAAAATTGCTAGAAAATATGCTAAAGAGCGTTCGCCAAATTCTATGGTCATTAGCACCATGCATTCAGATAAAGACCATCTGCATATTCACAATGTGATTTCTGCCTTGGAATTTGCTACAGGAAAGCCGGTACGATTAACCAGAAAAGAATTTAAGGACGTTAAAAAACGAATGGAGGTTTGGCAAGAGAAGGAATTAGGACTTGAACATAGCAAAGTAGATCATTCCAAAAAAAAAGTACAAATGCTAGCACTTGATATAGAACGAGAACTGAATTTAAGAGGAAAAACAAGCGAGCGTCAAGAAATTCAATCCAAACTAATTGAAGTCTTTGCCAAAGCAAGAATAGAGAAAGTATATTACAAAGAACTGGAAAAAGCTGGATTAGAATTGTATTCCAGAGGCGGAAAGATTGTTGGTGTTCAGGGATTCAATAGACGTTATCGTTTAAAGACCCTAGGTTTTGACCCTGAACGTATCAGTATGGAAAAAACAATTAAACACAATCGTTTGAAAGAACTTCAGAAATTAAAGTTAAGCAAAGATAAAGACCAGGAGTTGGAACGATAAACTGTAATTAAATTGCGTTTAAAATGCATTTAAATAGTGATTAAAAACAAGACAGAAGAAAATCAAATCTTCTGTCTTCTTTTTTGTAAAAAGGTAATGCAAAAGGAAATTCCTTTGCCAAGACTGCTTTTGAAATGTTCCGCTGAACTGTTCAAAAGCAATCTTGCTCACAATGTCGCTAAAAGAAAATCTCTTTTTCGATTTACGTCATTGTGATTGGGTTGTCGTCTCGATTTGTCGGAAAAGCATGGCAATGCGACTTCCGTTAAATTGAAAAAATGTCCAATAAGTCAGAAAATGACTTTGGACAGACAAAAAAGAGCAAACTTTGACTAATTGTGATTTATATAAAATAATTAGGAAAATTTAATTAAATTTGTTATACTCATTAGTGAGTTTATATGACTTATATTAATGTTTAACCTTTATAGATTTATGATAAATAAATGTAAAATTTGTACAATAGTAGATAGCAATCCTAAACAGAATGTTTGGGATGTACCCTTGTTTGAAACTGAAAACTTTTTTGCAGTGCCTTCATTGGGTTCTTTAGTTGAAGGATGGGTCTTAATTTTTTCAAAAGATCATTATTTGTCTTTATCACAATTAAGTAATGAGTTAATTGAAGAGTTAAATGAATTTAGAAATAATGTAAAGTTAGAATTAACAGAAGAATTTGGAGAGATTACAAGTTTTGAGCATGGACCTTGCGATGAAAAAACTGTACTTGGTTGCGGAGTAGATCATTTCCACCTTCATTTAGTTCCTCTAAAAGGTTTGGATCTATTAAATCTCTCTGAAAATTTTGATTCTACAATGACTTGGAAAAGTATTTCAAAAATCCAAGATTTAAAAAATATTAATAAAGATAATGGTTACTTATACTTAGAACTTCCTAATCAAGAAAAGTTTTTTGCTTCAGGTAAAAAAGCTGGTAGTCAGTTTTTTAGAAAAGTTATAGCAAATGAGTTAAGAATTTCTGATAAATACGATTGGAAATCTAATCCAATGATTGAAAATATTGAAAAAACTTTAGAAAAACTAAAAAAGGAAGCTGTTTCCTTAGTTTAATTAAAATGCTAAAAAATTGGAAAATAATGATGAGAAAAAGCCAAGTGGTTTCGGTAATAAAGATTTAACCGACGGTAGAGAAAATTTAGACTGGAAATCAAAATACCCTAAAAAAGCTCGTCTTTGGATAAATTTTGAATTTATATACTTATTTTTTTTTATCATATCTGCTCCATTATTGTGTGTTGTTTGTTATTTAAAAATCTTTCCAAATTTCCTTTCAATAGACATAGAGTTACTTAGTAATATAGAGCCATATTTTCTAGCTTGGCTAGGAGGCACTTTTGGAGGAGCTTTGTATGGTTTAAAGTGGACCTATCATTGTGTAGCAAAAGGGACATGGCACTCGGACAGAAGAGCATGGAGAATGTTCATTCCTATTGTAGGCGGATCTTTTGCATTAATTTTTTCTATTCTTATTTTATCAAATTTTTTGAGGATTTTTGATAAAGACTTACTAGAGAACAGAGGTATAGCATTTGTAATTGGCTTTTTTTCAGGATATTTTTCGGATAAGGCTGCTGCTAAATTAGTCGAAGTATCAAATTCTATTTTTGGAATAACTTCTAAAGATTAGAATATGTCTTTTGAAATTGTTTATAATCCAGACCTACATAAAAAACAAATAAACTTAGATTTATTTAAAAAAAGCTTTGGAGTTAAATCTTTAGGGTTATTAAAAATAATAGATTATACTCCAAAATTTCTACTTATTTCTAATGATTTATTTAAATTAAGTAAAAGCGATAATAATGCTTTTAAAGAAAAAATAAAAAGTGTAAATCAAGAGATTATTTCTGTATTTGGCGCTAAAGAAGAAATCATTATAAGATCTAGCGGAATTGATGAAAACATTAACCAAAGAGGAATGTTTTCTAGTGAAGTTATTTCAGAAGGGATAAATGAAAACAGTTTAACGAAAACTATAAACAATCTCTATCTTGATTTTGAAAAAAATAAATTTTCAGAGGAATCTACTATTAGTTTAATAGTTCAGATTTATATTAAACCTAAAACTAAAGGCCACTTATCAAACGAAAGAAGAGTTTCAAGGAATAATGATACATGGGTTTATGAAATAGAAGAATCTAGTATAAACCATCAAAAAAATATTGATAGAATAAGGTCGAAAAAATCAGAGTCTATTTCTAAAGTAGATATGTCTCTCCAAAACTCTAAAGGAATAGAGAAAATTTTAAGAAAATTTTCAGGGATGTTTATAGAAGAGCATAAAAGGTTTCATATTGAATGGGTTTATGGAAAATCTAAAATACACATTGTACAAATAGATACAGAAGAAAAATTTAATGGTATAACTCCAGGGAGTAGATGGAAATATAATGAAGTCAATACTTCTGATGAGATTTATAATATTTTAAAGTCAGTTTCAGAATTTAATGGTAGTTGGAAGAAATTAAAAAGTGTAGAAACGTTTAAAAAATGTGAGCTTCCCTATGGTAATATCTTTATTCTTCAAGATGTAAAAGTATTTAATCAAATAGTAGATGGTATTTTTTCAAATGAACTCGAGGAAGATTTAAAAAAACTATTACAAAACCCCATTGTAATAAGAACAGATTGTAATGAAATGGAAAATACTTTTCTTTTACCAAGAACAACAACAATTTCTTTAATTGAAGATTGTAAAGAGTTTTTGGGTAATACTTTAAGAAATTTTAAAAAAGAAGGTGTTTCTTTTCATAATATTTGCTTTTTAATGCATCATTATATATCCTCAAGGGCTTGTGCATTAACTCTAGCAAAACCAGATATAAATAGGGTCAGAGTTGATTCTACATGGGGGCTTCCTGATGGACTACACTGTTTCCCATATGACACTTTTGAAGTTAATCTACCTACTGGAGAAGTAAAGAAAACCCTTAACTCTAAGCATGAATATTTAGACTGTAATATAGAAGGTGATTGGATTGCAGTCAAAAGTGGCTGGGACTGGGATTGGAGATCTTCCTTAACAGAAGATCAACTCAACAAAATTGCAAATTTTTCTTATGAAGTTGCAAGAGAGCTTAATAAACCTGTTGGTATAATGTTTTTTGTTGGAGTTGATGAATCTACAGGCTATCCCGATGTATTACCATGGTATTACACTTTAGAAGTTCCTGAATCTACATTTGTAGCTTCAGAAATTATTTTTCCAAAAAAAACTTTTATAATTTCTCAACCTGAGGAATTAAATACTTTAAAACAAATTAGACTTTCGAAAGATACTGTTGTTAAACTTAAATTAAACCCTAAACACATTAGGAATAACAAGTTTATTATGGAGATTGGAGAATATTTGTCAAAAAATAATATTCCTTTGATCCTCGAAGGTAGTATCCTCTCACATGTTTTTTATATTTTAAAAAGATTAAACGTTAAAATAAAATGTACTGATCCATTTAAGATTGATTACCCTACACATTCATTTAATAAATTAGTTAGAGATTTAATTCCTGATAAGATATCATCACATAGTGAGTTACCAATAATTCAATCTTTACCTAAAGATTTATTAGTTGAAATGTTAAAAGGAAAAGCAATTGAAGAGGCTCATGAGTTATTTAGGGAGAAAGACAAAAATAATATTCTTGAAGAAATGGCTGATCTCTATGAGATACTAATCTCTTTGAGTTCTCTGTTGGGAGAAAATTTTGAAGAGATTATTAATATCGCTAAAGAAAAAAGACAAGAAAAAGGAGGTTTTGAAAAAGGTTTTTACTTGATTTCGACTACCGATACTCCTTTAATTAAAGAAGAGAGTCAAATAGGAAATAAAGTAATTAGTAATCAGAATTTTAAAACAGATTTAATTAACATTAGTAAAACATTTAGCAAAAACAAGGTAGTGTTCAAAATTCCTTTGATTCCACCTAAAGGAAATAAAATAAATACTAATATAAAAATTGAAAAACAAATCAATCTTGATTTTAGTATTGAATATCAGAAAGATAGTTTGCAAATTAAGATTAATAAAATAAGTTTAAATAATATAAATCCTGATCAACTGAAGTTAGAATTGTAATTATTTCTTCCGAATTTTTTCTAATTCAGCCAATCTAGATTTCATCTTCACATCTTGTAATTTCTCGACCCTATCTTTTTCAATGATAGAATCTAAAAGAATAGTAACTACATTTTTGTTGTATTCAGATAAATCACTAACCATAGAAAGTTTTTGAGCTACCGATTTATCTTTAATTTCTGAAGATTGAAATAATTCTATTACTTCTATATTCAAAGCATCAGCAATACGAACAATAGAAGCTAAACTAGGATTGGAGCCGCCTCTCTCTAGTCTTGAGTAGGTTGGAACTAGCATTCCACAGCCTTCAGCTACATCTTTCTGTGTGAGTCCTTTTTCCTTACGTATACGTTTAATGTTAGCTAGTAAAAGAGCTTGTGTTGTGTCCATTTCTTCAATTATTTACCACAAACATAGGTCAAAAACCTAAATAAACCAAAAAACACAAGTTTTATTTATTTATATAAACATTTATGTTTATATTTGAAAATAATAATTGTGTAATATGATGTTTTAAAAGTTAAATCAAAAAATGAATCAACTAGATACTACGAATATAAACCATTTTAAATTCAAAACAGAAGTTTTGGACTTCCACGTTCTAGGTGGGCTTACCACTTTTGGACTTGACCGTATGCGAGTGACCTTAAAAGTCAATCGAATAGAAGATGAATTTTATGCACTTCGTAATAGTATTGATTTATACAATGCAAATGCTGTAGAAAAGTTTGTTAGAAAACTAGCTGAATATTTAGAAGTAGGAACTTCGAAAATTAGACGAGCATTGCAGGAATTGATTTCTAAATTAGAAAGCTATCGTTTAGAATTATTAGACCAAATAGAAAACGAAGAAGCAGAAGAATATTTGCTATCAAAAAAAGAAAGACGTTCAGCAATGGATTTTCTAAAGTCGAAAGACTTATTAGAAAAGACAAACAAATACATTGGCAAATCTGGAATTATAGGGGAAGACGATAATAGACTGTTAATGTATTTGATATTCACTTCTCGTAAAATGGATAATCCATTAAATTGTATCAGTTTTGGAAACTCTGGCTCGGGAAAAACACATTTACAATCTAAAGTATCAGAACTCATTCCAGAGGAGGAACGATTAAGTCTCACGAGTTTATCAGCTAATTCACTTTATTATTTCAAAAGAAATGAGTTAAAAAATAAACTGATTTTAATAGAGGATTTAGATGGTGCTGAAGAGACATTATACCCACTTCGAGAATTACAAACCAAAAAGAAAATCACAAAATCCGTTGTTCAGAAAGGAATTGGCGGACAAGGAAAAACCAAAAATTTAACGGTAGAAGGTCCAGTATCTGTTGCAGGATGCACTACACAAGAAAGTGTGTATGAAGATAATTCCAATAGAAGTTTCTTGCTTTATATTGATGAAAGCGAAGAACAAGACGAACGCATCATGGCTTACCAGAGGCGAGCCGCCTCGGGCAAGGTAAATGTAGATGAAGAATTATTAGCAGCGGAGCTTCTCCGCAATGTACAGAGGTTGTTACAACCAATTAGAATTATCAATCCTTATGCTGAATACCTTGTACTCCCACGGTCAGTGTTTAAACCAAGACGAACCAATGCCCATTATTTACAATTTATTGAAGCCATCACTTTCTACTGTCAGCATCAAAGACAAAAAAAGTATGACATTCATACTGGAGAGGAATATATAGAAACGAGTATCGAAGATATTAGACAAGCCAATAGACTTATCAAATCCATATTGCTTCTTAAGTCAGATAATTTGAATGGAGCAACACGAAATTACCTTGAGAGGCTGAAAGCTTACTTAGGGATGAAAAAGGAGGAAGTGTTTACGAATCAACAGATTCGTAAGGAATTGAGAATTGCCGAGAGTACATTACGCAGATACCACCACTTGTTATTACAAGAAGGATATATCACAAGACGTAAGGATATTAACGGCAGTTCTTTTTCTTATGAAATTGTTGATGTAGATGAGTACAAGAATTTGGAAGAACAGATTAACAATTCATTAGATGAATGTTTACAAAACATACAGAAAAAAGCCAGCTAAATGCTTTATCTGTGGCGATTCGCCACCTCCAGTGCGCCACTGGTTCGCCACTTGCATAATGGCGAGGATAACGTTCTGATAATTAAACAGTAACGGCTAACTCGCCACAAAAATTAAAACATAAGGTAGGTATGAAAAAATTACAACTAAAAAGCACATCATTTATTACGTTAATTGATAGCTATAAGAACTGGTTAGATGTGTTTGGTTACGCTTCTTCTACGGTTTACAATCTACCAAATCACTTAAAAGAATTTTTCTATTATTTAGAGCAAAAAGGACATCAAGATATTTCATTAATCACTACCCAAATGGTAAAGGAATATTACAATCATTTATCGCAACGTGGCAACCAACGACGTGGCGGTTCACTTTCCAAAGCTTTTTTAAATAAGCACCAACAAGCATTAAAACTATTTCTCAAATATCTAAAAGAACATAAAAGCAATATCAAATTTGGTGTTCATCTAAAAGGAGAAAAAACAAACTACCAAGAAAACAAAGTTATTCTTACTCAAGACGAAGTAAAAGAGTTATTTGAAGCCTGTAGTATTTCTCACATGGCAACTCATTTTCAAATGCGAGATAAAGCCATATTGGTTTTGCTATACAGTTGCGGACTCCGACGAAACGAGGCAATACACATTAATACTGAAGATATACTTTTTGAAAAAGGGCGTATATACGTTAGAAAAGGAAAAAATTATAAGGAACGATTTGTTCCAATTAATAAATACAATTTAAGTGTATTAGAGGAATATATTTTTGAAGGACGATTAGACTTTCTAAAGAATTATCAAACAGATGCACTTTTACTTTCTAATTATGGAAAACGTATGAGTGATTTAACACTAGCCAATCGTTTAAAGGAAATAATTACAGCAACAGAAAATGAAGTAATACAAGAAAAACAAATTACATTACATACACTTCGTCATAGTATTGCAACGCATTTAATGCAGAATAAAGTTCCGCTAAAATCTATCAGTACATTCCTTGGTCATGCATCACTGGAAAGCACCCAAGTGTATACACATATTGTTAAAACTCTTGATTATGAAAACATATAAAGATTATTTATTTCAACAAGGCTATGCAAAAACTACCATCATTTCTTATGGTCGCTATCAATCTTTTTTTGCAATATGGTGTGAACAGAAAAATTATGACGTAGAAATCATTGATTACAAATCTTGTTTGGAATATGTAAAATACCTGCAACGATCAAAAAACGGAAAAACCATCTCTAAAAGTAGTACCAAGCATCAAGTAGGTTCACTAAAGATTTTCTTTAATTATTTAATAGATGAAAACTACAGAGGAGATAACCCAATGGAGACTATGAATATTAGAGGAGTCAAAAGAACATTAAATCACAACCTTTTAGATTATGTTGAACTCGAAGATTTATACTACAGTTACAACACGGAACGTATAGAATTTCCAAGTTGTTCATCTGTTGCGATTCGCAACAAAGTAATTACTGGGTTTATCGTTTATCAAGGATTAAATGCAACAGCACTTAAATCATTGAGATATGAAAACATCAACATAGAAAAAGGAACTATTTATATTCCAAGTACTCGTAAAACCAACAGTAGAAACCTAGTGTTAAAATCCCAACAAATGTTGCCACTGCTTCGTTATTTAGAAAAAGACAGAGAAATCCTCCAAGAAAAAATAAACTGCCACAATGAGGCTTTATTTCCGATAAAAGACGATAGATTTTACATTACATACACGCTAGCTAAAGAACTTAAAAAGTTCAATCACAAAGTGAAAAATTTAAAGCAAATAAGGGCTTCTGTGCTTACTTATTGGCTAAGTCATTACAATATTAGAAAAGTACAATATATGGCAGGACATCGCTATATTTCTTCAACTGAACGCTATGTGCAAGACGACCTTGAAAGTCTACAAGAGGTTATTGAAGTTTTGCATCCGATTAACTAATTTTTTGTGAAAAATTAAATTTATTAATACTATTCTTTTCTCTTTATCATATGTTCTGAAAATCGACGAATAGGAGATTCATTGTTGTTTTTTTTCAGCCAATCTTTGTAGAGTTCAATCTCGGAACCTCCTAAGTTAATAACATACTCAACTCCCATTATAACTAAAATAAAATAAAGTACTTGATTATCTATGTAAAGAAAATCCAATTCATGTAATATTTCATAAGGTTCAGGATGGTGTACAGGGTCGCTAAATCTATCTTCTTCGCTATAGATTCTTCGTTGATTATATTTCCATAGACTACCTTTCCCATAACGAGCATAGTTTCTAAGTTTGTCTAGCTCTTTCTTATCAATAATTTCATCTATCCATTCTTGATATTTTGGAGCTTTCATAACAAGAGTCTCTAATGAAACTTTCGCTAAAAATCTTGAAATTATTGGATCATTTTCTTTAATAGGAGAAATAATAGGAACTATCATATGTAATTTACCCTCGCTCATAATTTGATTTACCATAAATGAATTGTTATCAAATATGATACTCTTTTCATCCATGTCTAACCAAACATTCTCCCATCCTTTCTTAGATTGTGGAAATACTATTTTTTCAGGAACTAATCTATTCTTTTTTGTTTTGATACCATTGCGGTGTCTGAGGTTCTTAAAATAAGATTTTTCAAGTAATGGCTTTTCAATCTTAATTGAAAAGTAATTATTACAGGAATCACATACAATGCCTTTAGGCAAAACATGGTCTTTATTTCCTAATGATTCAGGAATAATATGTTCAACACTTTTAGAATTTTCAGAATTGCACTTACAGAATATACAACGTTTCATAGCTCAAAGTAATAATTATCTTTCAAAGATAATTATTACTATACAGAAGTACTTTTGTAGATTTGCAGAAATGTCGACTAACTAACAAAAAGAATAAAATCCCTATATTGACCTCATAAATGTATTATAGAAGAAAATACTTACTGGCACTCATACAAGAGTTTGGAGGAAGTTTAGATAATTTAAATTTCCAGAAGCTTTTATTTTTAGCTACCCGAAAACAAGAGAAGAAAGCGTTTGATTTTGTACCATATAAATATGGTTGTTTTTCTTTCCAAGCAAACCAAGACTTGCTAACAATGGTAAAACTAGGGATGGTTGAAAGAGATAATAAAACTTGGGTATGTACTGATACTACCAAATATAAAAGTCTTCTAAAAAGAGAAGACTTAGCTTCGTTGATTGCTACTTATAATCTTTATAAAGATTTTGAAGCGGAGGACTTAATTAAAGAAACATATAGAAAGTATCCTTTCTTTGCAACTAAAAGTAAGATTGCAGATAAGGTTTTAACTAAAGAGGAACAAGAAAAAGTAAATGCTCAGAAAAGAACCTATACAGAACAAATGTTTTTTAACATAGGTTATGAAGGGGTTAGCTTAGAAAAGTATTTAAATAAGCTCATTATCAATGATGTTAGATTGCTCGTAGATGTGAGGAAAAACTCGTTTAGTATGAAGTATGGTTTTTCCAAAAGCCAGTTGCAAAATGCATGTGAGAGTATTGGTATAAAATTTATGCACATTCCTCAACTTGGTATTGAGTCTCAAGAAAGAAAAGAATTAAACTCTATGGTTGATTACAAGAGATTATTTGACAACTACAAGAAAACTACCCTCAAATCAAATCAAGAGTATCTTAATACATTAAAGGAATTGTGTTACAAGCACAAAAGAGTTGCTATTACGTGCTTTGAAAAAGAAGTATGCATGTGTCACCGAGGAGTTGTTGCTAAAGAATTGTCTAAACTTAAAGACTGGGATATTGAGCAGAAGAGTTTGTAAATTAAACTATTGTGAAAAAGAAAATATTAATTACAGTAAAAACTTACCCTACACTATCAACAAAGTATGACGAGCTTGTATGCACTGCTGGGTTCACTGAAGATGGAGAATGGATTAGAATCTACCCTGTTGAATACAGAAAGAAAGATTATAGAGATCAATACAAAAAGTATGATTGGGTAGAAGTAGATTTAGTAAAGAATGAATCAGACTTTAGACCTGAGAGTTTTCGCCCAAAAACTGCAGATACACATTTTATTAAAATTGATAGTTTAGATACCAAAGGAAATTGGGCTAAACGAAAAGAGATTGTTTTAAATAATGTCCATACTGATTTAACTAAGCTAATTACTGAAGCTCAAAACAAAGAAATAGGAACATCATTAGCTGTATTTAAACCAGTTAGAATAATTAATTTCTTGATAGAAGAAGTTGAGCGTGAATGGGATGAAAAAAAATTAGCAAGTCTTAAACAATTTAATTTATTTGAAACTACTGATAACGGATTTGAGGTAGTAAAAAAATTACCATATAAATTTTCATATAAGTTTGAAGATATTAATGGAAGAGAAAGTACGTTGATGATTGAGGATTGGGAAACAGGAGAACTTTTTTGGAATTGCCTCAGAAGATACGGTAGTGAAGAAATTGCCTGCGAAAAGGTTAAGCAAAAATATATAGATGATTTTGCAAAGACTAAAGACTTATATCTGTTCCTAGGTACAACAAAACGTTTTCATTTTACAGGTAGAAATCCATTTGTTATTATTGGAACTTTTACACCAAAAATTGAAACACAAATCAAGTTGGATTTATTTTAATAAGTTTTTCAATAATTAGGATTAAGAGCAAAAAGATGAACTCAAAAAACAAAACGTACAGCCCATGGAAAGTTGCTCTTTTAACAGCGATAATTACCGCTTTTTTGACTTACATTTTTCCTAGAATAGGAGATTATTTGGTTCCAAGAGAGAAGAGGACAATAAATATAGGCAAAGTAAATGATACTTTACATTTTGTTACTGCTAGAGATATTAATCCAAAAATTATCTACAAAGAATCATCTATTTATGTTGACGGAGAAAAATACTCTGCGAAGGAATTAGTTAAAAGAATAAATAAGCAGTCTACTCTAAATTTGAATTTAATAGATTCTTTAATTTCGTACAAAAGCAAAACAATGCTTTATAAAGAAAAGGCTCTTGAAAAAGAAAATCTCTTAAAAAATCTACAAGAGGTTTTAAATCGAAAGCAAGATTCTTTTTTTGTATATAAAACCATTTATAATTTTTTGAAAGAAGATTATGGTATTAATTATTCATTCATTAAAAATAAAGATTATAGTTTTAGTTTTTCTAGAAATAGCAATTTAAAATTAGATTCTGCTTTAATCTTATTAGACCATTATGGTGATAGATTGAGTAATAAATATGGAGAATTGAAAGTTCTCAATGATGAAGAGTATATTGAGCTTATGAAAAAGAAAAGAAGATTGCAAAATGGAAACGATTAAATTTCTATAACTTTGGAAAGCTATGGGATGTTTCCAATTACATATTATTAATGAATCTCCACTACGAGTAATACATCGTAAAAAAGAGATAAAGCCCTCAAAAAAGATGGGTAGTTACTATCCCTTCGGGTTGAAACATAAGGGTTACAATAACGTAATAAACGGAGTTCATCATCCTTATGGTTACAATAATAAAGAACTTGATGAAGATTTAGATATTGGTTGGTACGATTATGGAGCTAGAAGATATGATCCAGCAACTGCACGTTGGACTACACAAGACCCATTAGCTGATATGTATGAAAGTTGGAGTCCATATAACTATACGATGAACAATCCTATACGTTATATAGATCCTGACGGAATGATGGTTAGTGATGCCTTAACTGGAGATGATGTTATTGGAGATACTACTCCTGACCCTGATCCTGACGATGTAGACGGAGGTACTTTAGATGAAGTTGTTATTGTTGCTAAAGTTACAAAAAATGAATCTTCAAATAATAGTGGATGGCTAAGTTGGATTCAAGGAGGTTTAGATATTGTCGGTGCAATACCAGTTATTGGTGAAGCTGCTGATGCAATAAATGCTGGAATTTACTTATACAATGGAGATTATGAAAATGCTGCTATAAGTGCATTAGCAATAATTCCAGTCGTTGGTGAGCTAGGAAAAGTTTATAAGTATAGTAAGAAATTACAAAAACTAATAGAAAAAGTAAAAGGAGTTTCTGGTGTTTATGAGATTACTACTAAAAGTGGTAAAAAATATATTGGACAGTCTAAAGATATCGGTAAAAGATTAAAACAGCATAATAAATCTGCTAAGTTTAAATCCGATGAAATTGTTGATGTCAAAGTTACTCAAGTCAAGGGAAATAAGACATCAAGAGAAGTTTTCGAGCAAAGGAAAATTAATGATGCTGGTGGTATAGATAATCTCTTAAATAAAAGAAATCCTATAGGGTCAAAAAGGTCAGGAGAAATGACAAAAAATGTAACTACTGGAAAGAAATTTAAAATGAATTAAAAAATTATGATTAGTTTTAACCAAAAAATAAAGGTGAAGTCTGACAATGTATTTGGTAATAGTTATATTGAAATTAACACAGATAATATTGAAGATATTATTAAAAAAATATACAAACACGATGTAAGAACTATTGTGATTAAAACCTATGAAGGATATAAATTAAAAAATTTAGACTGGTTGAAAAATTGTCCTTTTATTAATAAAGTACATTTATTTTGTTATGAAGATAATTTTGATATATCAGGCTTACATTTTTTAAAAGAATTAGAATTATTAAACCTTAATATTACGGCCAAGAAGATATCATCCGAAATAGATTTTAAAAACTTCTCAAGACTTAAAAATTGTTCTATTGATTGGAATTCTAAGATGAAAAACCTTTTTATGTGCAAGTCTATAGAGAGATTACATTTAAGGAAATTTAAAGCTAATGATTTAAGTCAAATTAAAAATCTTACTAGTTTAAAAGAGCTTTTATTAAATAATTCGTCTATAGTAACTTTATTAGGGATAGAAAATTTGGGTATTACTAATTTAGAATTAAGTTACTTGAAAAAACTGGAGTCTATAAAAGGTATTGATTGCTTAAGAAATACTTTATTAACTTTAGAAATAGAAAATTGTTCTAAAATTGAAAGAATAAATGGTTTTGAAAGTTTATACGCTCTTAACAAACTAGGGTTGAATAACTGTAAAGAGATAGAATCTCTGAAACCAATAGAAAATCTAAAAAAATTAAATTGGCTTGATTTTTGGGGTAATACTAAAATATCTGACGGAGATATGTCTCCATGTATAGGTATTGATAAAGTAGCATTTGAAAACCGTAAACATTATAATTATAAAAATGAAGAAATTGATAAGCTTAACCAAAAATAAGAGATTATTAACTATAATTTGTTTATCTATAATTTTTATGTCATTCGATATGGAGCTTAAAGAGCGTAAGGTTTTAGGTAATAAGTTGAGTTTGTTGCTACCTTCAAATTTCATTTTGATGGATGATGCGACCCTTTTAGTGAAATATCCGAATGTTGGAAATAGACCTAACGAAGTTTATACTAATGCTAAAGGAAGTGTAAATGTTGCCTTTAATCATACGGCTAATTCACTAAAAGAGAATGAACTCTCACAGGTTAAAGATGCTATAAAAGCTCAATTATCTAGAACTACTGGTGTGTCAATAATTAATACTTCAGAAACTAAGATAAATGAATCTAATTATGTTATTGTAGAATTTATCTCGAAAGCAATAGATACTCAAATCTACAATAAAATGTTTATAACTGTATTAGATGGAAAATTACTATTAGGTACTTTTAATTGTAAAACGAGTGATTTAGATAAATGGGAATCAATCTCAAAAAAAATTATAGGCTCAATAAGAAAATAATTTTATTTCAAAATAAAATCTTGCAATTATATTAATTATACAAAAAGGATATTCAAAAAATGAATATCCTTTTTGTATTTTTAAAATCCAACGAAAATTCGTTTTACTCGCGGCACTCGCTACTTTAAACCGCGACAAAAGGGTTCCAAAATTGGAACATTTCAGTAATGATAAGGGTTTAAGAAATAGACATTAAATTTCAACTGATAATTTAATCATAGTCATAAAAAGGATATTCAGAAATTGGATATCCTTTTTTTATTTCTAAAATTTAACGAAAATTCGTTTTGTTCGTTAAAAAGATTTTGGTTTTTTGTTCTATAACCAGCTTTTTCAAGAATTACAAGCAAGAGTAATTTTACAATCATTAAATTGTTGATTAACTATTACTCTATTTTTACGAGCTTCTTGTATTTTTTCTTTAAAGTGGTTTTTATCAGGAATTTTACCATTTACAACTTCAAAAGGTGTCAATCCAAATAAATCAGTTGGGTATCTATGATGATTATAATAATCAACAAACCGTTCTAAATCTTTTAAATGAGATTTCTCATTGAGAGAATATTTTCCATGTAGAAATTCAGTTTTATAAATACTATGGGTACTTTCGGACATCGAATTAGAAAAAGGGAAGTCTTTGGTTTGTGCTGTTATTTTGGTAACCACTGGAGGTGCTTGAATATTTTGAATCCAAGATAAGAGTTCTCCTTTATTTTCACTTCCACCATCAGATAAGATGTTAATGGGTTTAATGGCATTTAATAAATTGTATTTCACAAAAGTTTCAGCAAATAGATTTTTGATAAATTCACTTCCAACTTTTCCGCTAGTCGAACTATAATGTAAAATTCCTTTAGAAAAATTATCTTTTACAAAAGCTACTTTTTGAGCGCCATCTTCTATGGTATTTACAATGGTAATATCTACATGCAACCACTCAAAAACACGAGAAGCTCTTAATCCTTTTTGACTTGGGTATTTAAATCGTTTTGGTTTTATATATCCTAAAGCAGAAGCGTATTTGTTAAACGTAGATTTTCCACAAAAGATCAAATCATTTCTTAAAGCTTGGTAATACAACGTTACTTTTGTTTTACCATAGTTTGTAGGATCAATGACTAGATTTTCAATACTAGAAATCTCTTTTACTGTAAGTTGATTTGGATGCTGACGATAACATTTTTGAAACGGACTTATATTACAAATGATTTTTCTTTTCTGACTGTAATACCAATCTTTAGAGATTCCATAATATTTACAAGCAGTTTTAATATTCATATTTGCCAAAGATTTCATCTTTTCAATGGAGGCAATAATTTTATCAGCGTGTAATTTCAATAATTGCTTGTTATGAGAAAATTCTTGCAACATATTTAGATAACCTTTTCGAGTCTCAATTAAAAACCGCAATGATTTAAAGAGAAAAGTAGAAGCAAAAACGGTTTTTATATCTTCAAACTGATTTATATAAGGTGAGACCCAATCATTCCCATAATAGTTTTCGTGTTTAAACTGATTCCAATTGTATTTGGTAGTTTTGGGTAATTCACGAATTTGTTTTACATCCAACATTCCACTAACATATAGCAGAATTATCAAAGGGTGATAATTTCTTTTGTACATTTTCTCATAGCTTTTTCAAAAGCTAAAATAGAAAATAAAGATTGAATATTTTTTTCTATATTTAGAATTCTAATTAAAAAAAACATTCATGGGAAAATTTGAAATTTACAAAGACAAAAAAGAAGAGTATCGATTTCGTTTAAAAGCAGGAAATGGTCAAAATATATTGGCAAGTGAGGGGTATTCTAATAAAACAGGTTGTGAAAACGGAATTGCATCCGTAAGAAAAAATGCTCCAGATGATTCAAGATATGAAAGACTGGAATCTAAAGGAGGTTCACCATATTTTAATTTAAAAGCTGGCAATGGTCAGGTAATTGGAACAAGTGAGATGTATTCTTCAGAGAGTGCAATGGAAAATGGAATTGCATCAGTTAAAAGCAATGCACCAGATGCTTCAGTTGATGATTTGAGTTAAATACAATCTTAATTATAAGAAATCAAAGGAATATTCATTGTGAATATTCCTTTTTTTACACTTAAAAAAGTACAGATAGTTAATTTTATTAGTAAGTTTTCATAATTCTTATTCCAAAGAATTAATAGAAAAAAATGTATTTTAGTAACCCTAAAAAATTGAATAACTAGATATTAGATATGAAGAAGATTTTTTTACTACTACTTTTTTTAATTTCTTTCAAAGGATTTTCTCAAATACCTTCCTATTACAATGATGTAAACTTAAGCTTAAGTGGTATTGCCTTAAAAAATGAATTAGCCACCAAAATAATTACAACACATACCAATACACTTTCCTATGCAAATGTTATAGATGCGATTAAAATCACTGATGTAAATCCAGCTAATAATGCAGAATTGCTTTTAATCTATGGATATGAAGATGGTTCTGATGCAGACCCAGATAATGATAGAGAAAGAGGGTTAAATGACACATGTGGAGTAGGAAGTTGTGAGGGTTTATGGAATAGAGAACATGTTTTTGCTAATTCCCTAGGTGATCCAGACCTTGATGATTCTGGCACAAGCGGACCTTATTCAGATGCACATAATTTAAGACCTTCAGATGCACCCACAAATTCTTCAAGAGGAAATAAGCTATTTGCAACAGGTACTGGAAATGCTTCTTCTGTAGTCGGTGGTTGGTATCCAGGAGATGAATGGAAAGGAGATGTAGCAAGAATTGCTATGTATATGTATTTAAGATACGGAAGTCAATGTTTGCCAACATTACTTGGGGTTGGTAGCAGTGCTTCTACTCCAGATGATATGATTGATTTATTCCTGCAATGGAATGTAGATGACCCAGTATCAGATTTTGAGAAGCAACGCAACACTTATCATAATAGCGCAGGCACGTATTCGCAAGGAAATAGAAATCCATTTATAGACAATCCTGCTTTTGCTACTCAAATATGGGGAGGAACTCAAGCACAAGATTTCTTTGGTGCTTTTTATGACAATCAAGCTCCAACTATTCCTAACAATTTATCATCTTCAAATATTACAGGGAGTTCTTTTACAATAACTTGGACAGCATCTACTGATAATAGATTGGTAACTGGATATAACATTTTAATAAATGATGTGGCTGTAGGAACTTCAAATACGAATACTTATAATGCCTCTGGGTTTACTTCTTCTTCTACTTACAATCTAAAAATACAAGGGTATGATGCCAATGGTAACACATCAGTATCAAGTTCCTCTTTAATCGTTCATACAAGTTCGGATAATGGCACAACTTCATCAGACCTTTTTTTCTCTGAATACATTGAAGGAAGTTCTAATAATAAAGCTTTAGAAATAGCAAATTACACAGGGAGCAACGTAAATTTAAGTAGTTATTCATTAAAAAAACAAACCAATGGAGCAGGCTCATGGTCTTCAGGGTTGAGCTTAACAGGCACTTTGGCGAATGGAGATGTTTTTGTTGTTGCGAATAGTTCTGCATCTAATACAATTACAGATGAAGCAGATATTACCAATGGAGGAACACAAGTAACCTTTAATGGAAATGACCCAGTTGGTTTATTTAAAAATGATGTCTTGATAGATATCATTGGTATATTTAATGGAGGAACTGGCAATTTTGCTCAAAATACTACTTTACAAAGAAAGCATACAATTATGAGTCCAAATACGACTTATACAGTATCAGAATGGAATCAACTCTCTACAGATACATTTAATGGTATAGGGAAGCACATTGTTACAGGAACTAATACTTTTTTAGGTACAACAGATACGAATTGGGATACAGCTAGTAACTGGAGTTTTGGAACAATACCAAGCAATACCAATGTGATTATTAAAGCAGGACAAACAGTAAATGCATCTGGAAGTATTTCTGTAGGAAATTTGACATTAGAATCAAACGCATCGCTTACAGTAGTTTCAAACCTTACAAATTCTGGGAATATCATTTTAAGTTCTGAATCTTCCTTAATAGCAAAAAACTCTACAAGTTTTGATATTACCTATCGTCGTTATTTAGAAACTACCAATTGGTATTTAATTTCCTCTGCTGTGACTAATGAAAGTATAGAGGATATGATTGCAGGAAATAGTTTTGCAAGTGGAACTGGTGGGAATGTTGGTATTGGAGATTATGTAAATACTACGCCAAGTTGGACGTATGCAAATGCAGGAACTACAGGAACCCTGTCTAGTGGAGAGGGGCGTTCAGTAAAACTATCTTCAGTAGGAAATATATCCATTACAGGAACAATGCCTTTAGAAACAAAAAACATACTAATTTCTGATGGAGGAGTAAGTGGTAATGGCTTTAATTTAATTGGTAATCCTTTTCCTTCTTATTTAGCAGTCAACCATCCTTCACCAACAGCCCTTAATAATATTTTAAGTGCCAATTCTGGGGTATTAGCAGAGCAAACAATTTGGTTTTGGAATCAAGTAGAAGGACAATACAAACAAATAAATCAAGCATCAGCTATCATAGACGGAATTAGGTATCTCCCACCCAGTCAAGGTTTTTTTGTAAAATCTAATGGTACTGGTGGTAATTTTACATTTCCAGAAGCATTACAAAGTCATCAAAGTACAGATGTTTTTAGTAGAATTCAGAATGATTACACACACATTAAGTTAAAGTTAAGTAGTAATACATCTGATAGTAGTACAGATATTATTTATATGAACGGAGCTACTTTAGGTTGGGACAATGGGTTAGATGCAACAATTTTTGGAGGTACAAATAATAATTTCACTATTTATTCAGAACTTGTTGAGAATAATCAAGGTCAAAGTTTAGGAATACAATCTATACCAATTGATAGTTTTGATGAAGTTATAGCATTAGGAATAAATGCATCAGAGAATACTGAAATAAAAATCTCTGCTGAAATAGTAAATCTTCCAGATTCACATCAAGCTTACATAGAAGATAGGTCAAATAATACATTTACGCTTTTAGATGATTCTACCGAATATACTACAACGCTAACTAATAATATGAATGGAACTGGGCGTTATTTTTTACATACAAGTAGTACTGCTCTTAATTTAGAGAATTCCATATTAAACAATGTAAATATGTATTCAACCAGGGAAAATACTATTAAAATTATCGGATTAGAAGAACTTCAAACAAGTTTAGTATTATATGATATTACTGGAAAGCAAGTTTTTAGGACTTCATTTTTAGGGAAACAAGAAAATACTATTTTGCATCAAAGACTTAAAAGAGGCGTGTATATAATTCAACTACAAAATGCAACTGGAATAGTAAATAAAAAACTGATGATTAATTATTAAAAAAGAGATTTCAGTTTAAAAAATTGCTATGAAAAAGAAAGTGCGAGACCGCACTATTTTCAAATTAAAGATACAAAAATTAATTGTTTAACTAATTTTTAGACCTTCTTTTTTTAATATACTAAAACAATCTAGAATGATTTCAGAAACTCGCTTGGTACTTACTTCATAAATGCTGGCTATTTTTAGAATATTCAGTTCTTGCTCAAACTTTTGTTCTAAAATAGTAAATTGATAACCCTCAAAAATTTCTTCAAGTCTTTTCCTATGGGTAATGAAATCCTCTTTTGAAATATAGTTTTGTTTTTCATATAATAATCATAAAATAAGCATATTGATTTGGCAATTATTCTATAGGTTAGAAATTGAACCAATGATGATTGTTTTTTATGTTTTTAAAATTTCAATTACCATTTCCAGTCCCTTTTAAATCCACTTTACCCACGAGAAACTGTCACTCGTGAGCAAAGATTTCAACAATCCCATCTGTTATTTTGCAGAAACCAATTTCAGAAATACCAAAGATCGGTTTGGTATTTTTATGCGTGACAGAATGTATCATTTTTACATTATCGGTCGTTCAGGATCTGGAAAATCCACTTTATTACACACCAAAATGAAAAACGACATCATTCAAAACAATGGTTTTTGTTTGATAGACCCACATGCAGATTTGGTAAAGAATGTATACCAAAGTATCCCACCCTACAAACGAGATGAAGTATTGTATTTAGATGCTTCAAAAACGACCACTTTAGGCTACAACCCTTTAAAAAAAGTAAGCTATGAAAAACGAGCATTGGTGGCTTCGAGTATTTTAGAAATCCTAGAGCGAATTTGGGGTAAACAAGGCTGGGGAGTAAAATTATCACATCTTTTACGCAATAGTATCCTCTGCCTGACAGATCAACCCACAGCCAATTTTTCTGATATTTTAAAATTACTACAAGACAAAGCATACAGAAATTCTTGTATAAAAAACATCGAAAACCCTACTGTAAAACAATTCTTTGAAAAAGAATTTAGCACCTACACCAAATCAGATTTATTGCCAGTATTTAACAAAATAGGAGGCCTATTATCCTATCCCTCTGTGTATCGAATCTTGGTGACTAACCAACAACAAATTTCCTTACGATCCATAATGGACGATCAAAAAATACTGCTGGTCAATTTAGCAAAGGGAAGTATTGGAAATGAGCCAGCACAGATTTTAGGAGGCTTGTTATTAATCTCATTGGCTAATGCAGGATTTTCAAGAGTAGATATCCCACAACATAATAGAAAACCCTTTTTTGTGTACGCAGATGAGTTCCAAGAATACAGTGGACTTACTTTAGCAGAAATGCTCAGTCAACTTCGTAAGTTCCAAGTGGGATTAATTTTAGCCCACCAATATGGTTCACAACTAGACCCAAAAGTGCGTGATGCCATTTTATCCAATGTGGGAACTATTGTGAGTTTTCGGTTAGGACAAGCCGATGCACGAACCATGGAAAAAGAGTTTTCGCCTATTTTCTCCGCTTCCGATTTTGTGAATTTAGCCAATTATGAGGTCTATTTAAAAATGATGATAGGGGGTGTTCCATCCGTTGCATTTTCTGCTCGAACCTTGGAGCCAGAAGACATTTATTAGTTGTCCACCAAGTACCATTTTTTGCGCCTCCAAAAAATAATGCACAGGATTTAGAATACAGTTAAATCTAAACCTTAATTCAATATGAAAAAACACGTATTATCAAAACAACTACTCGGTTGTTCCGAAGTTGAATTGCATTACAAACGACCATTATTCAAAACAATGGTACACATTACTCGTGCAGATGATCTTTATGAATTGATGCAAAAATATGCAAATGCACAACGCATTGATTTCAAAGAATTCTTTTGGGTCGTCTTACTCAATCGTGCCAACAGGGTACAAGGGATTTGTGAAATAGCCATAGGTTCCACTTGTGGAGTGTCAGTAGATGTAAAAGAAATTTGTCAGTTGGCACTCTTAACTTCAAGTGTGCATGTGGCTGTAATTCACAATCATCCCTCTGGGAAATTAAACCCTTCAAAATGTGACAAACGAATCACTCAAAAAATCAAAAAAGCACTGACATTATTTGACATCCAATTATTAGACCATTTGATTATTAGTTCAGAAGACTATTATTCATTTTCCAATCAAGGAGAACTGTAAGTAATTATGAAGTACAAATTTTTTGATTACGAATTCGTAATTGATAATTCATAATTATTATTCTTTTTAATTTTAAACCTACGCTATTTTATATTTAGCTGTGGGTCTTACCCACACCACACCCACTATGCCCAAAACCCCTATCACCTATTATGGAGGTAAAATCAATTTAGTATCGGAGATACTACCATTAATTCCAGAACATAAAATTTTTACAGAATGTTTCTTCGGAGGTGGTGCAATTTTCTTTTCCAAAACCCCATCAGAAACAGAAGTGATTAATGACACCAACAATATGGTGGTTAATTTTTATGAAGTGGTACAAACAGATTTTGATAACATCAAAGAAAAAATTGAAGCCACACTATTCTCCAGAGCCACCTATACAGTTGCTCTGACAATTTACAGAATGCCACACTTGTTTAACAAACTACAACAAGCTTGGGCATTCTATGTTGGAACTAATATGGGTTTTAGTTGTCAGATTGGAAGTTGGGGCTATGACAAATATGGAAAAAGAGTCAAAGCTTTTCGGAATAAGAAATTAGCTTTTAATGAAGAAATCTACAAGCGATTAGAAAATACTCAAGTAGAAAATAATGATGCTTTGAAAGTGATTAAAAGTAGAGATACAGAAGATGCTTTTCATTATGTAGACCCACCGTATTTCAATAGTGATATGGGGCATTATGGAGGCTATACTGAGGCAGATTTTAAAAACCTATTAGAACTTCTTTCCAACATCAAAGGAAAGTTCCTACTCAGCTCTTATCCATCAGAAATTCTTACGCTATACATTCAAAAATACGGATGGTTTACCAAAACTTTTGACAAACCACTCTCTGCAAATAAAGCAGTAAAAGGGAAGTCAAGAGGCCGAAAAAAAGAAATTTTAACTGCCAATTATCCGATTTAAGATGTCTCTAAAAAACAAACCAAAAATTAGAGTCAGTCTCTATAAATATCGTGATGATTTTTTAGGATTTCTATTGGCTTTTAGAAATTCAGCAATCCAACAAGGTTGGACATACCTGGAACTACAAACCTTATTTGACCAAACGAAAAATATGAATCCTTTGGAAATTTTCAACCATTTGATGCAGTATGCAGTCATTGTAAAAATGCCCAAAGGAGTTCGTGTTAAAAACGGAAAAAGAATTCCAAACAACCCAAAATTTTAACAACTAAATACAAATACCTATGAAGAAAACAGTAGACAAAATGATTGACCTCGATCTGCGAGGTTTTAATGGAACTGCACAAACAGTTTTAGAACTCTTTAAATATCTCGCCAATCGAGAAGGTTGGAGTGAATCAGAAATAGCATCTGTCATTTCTGAAGCTACAAAACACAATGACCATGAACATTTGGTAGAAACCATTCGAGAGCATTGTAAACACTAATACTAATCTGTGCGATTCGCACTCAATACTATAGACAATGAAAATTACCACACGACTAGTGTTACAGCATTTTTTAGAAAAGATGTTAGCAGAATTACAAGAGCAAAAATCAACAGAATTAGATTCCTTTTTCAAAGATTTCTTTGCTCGAGAGGAACTCGTCTCCATTTTAAAATCAAAAGATCGAGAGCGTATTGCTGATGGACATTTAAAAGCATTTCACTTACATAGAGAACAGCTTTTAAATAAACTCTCTAATGCAGAAATTTTAGAACATTTCTTAAAACAATGGAATGCTGAAATTGAGCAGAACAAAGCAATCACTTCTATCGAAGTATATAGAACATTAGACCAATTAGGATTACATACCCACTATCTGATGAGTAAAAGTATAGACTTATGGGACGAATACGATTTTTCAAATTATATAGTGCTTTCTGGAAAAGCTGGAAAAGTCTATACCATTTATGGCATTTATGATTCTACTGTCAGCATTGAGGACGTAGAAAATGTGGAATCCCATCCCAAACGTTTTTATGAAACCCACCATCAAGCCAAACAAGAAATAGATGCTTTGGTAGCATCTGGGAAATTCAAAGACGAAGAATTACATGTCTTACCAAGATTGGTAGGAGATGCTTAAAAATTAAATATAAATTTAAAAACAATCATTATGAATAACACAAATGCAGTTGATGTACTTATTAGTAACATCAAAGAAGACCAAATGCTTTTAAACGTAGTTGAAGCAAAAATGATCGAAACAAAAGATCAAAAACAAGCCATTGTCAATCGCTTAAGAGAACAGCATAGAGACCTATCGATCTTATCAAAATATGCAGATGAAGCACAACAATTGAAGATTAAAGAATTGGGAGTTACTGTTTCTGAACCGAATAGAAATGTAAATACAGTAAGCAGTATTGCCTTGGATTTAATTATCAAAGCCAAAGACAATAAACTAACCAATGGTGCTTGGTATGATGGGTATGTAAAAAGTATTCCAAAGAATGAGGAAGCAGTAAAATATTCAGCATTTAATATCAAATGCAGAAGCTTGTTTAATACACAAAAACTCATTCGTACCAAAAGCAAAGATGCTACATCTTCAAGAGAAGACATCATTTCCCTAAACGGGCGGGTAAAACCCGTGGTTAAGGTAGATAAAAAGGAAACTTCTGACACCTCTAAAACGAATACAAAAGATGACAAACCTACTCAGACAACCAAATAAAGAAAAAGCCATTGATTTTGCTATATGGTTGAACTTTAAACATCGAGTGGAGGGAAAACGTTTTGGAGTGATTCAAAGTGTGAGGGGAGATTTCTTAATCGTATCTCCCGACCATCCTACATTTAAAGATGAAGAATTTGAAACTTTACTAGACCATTATGCTGATATGGAGTATAAACATATCCGAAATATTGGCATGGACATTGACCCTTTGTATCATTTTGCAGAAATCAAAGGGAACATTGCTACTTTAGACGGAGAAATTTTACGCTTTATCCTAAAGTATAAAATTCCACTAGAGAAGTTAATCCGTTATGAATTGGCATCTCGTGGATATGATGAAAACCACCAATGGTGTGGTTTTGAAAAAGCTGAAGCCATTTGGTTAAAAGAATAATTAACAATTAAATACAAAAACGCTAATCGAGAGAAAAGCGTTTTTATTATCCGTTAATAGTCCCTAAACTATTATGAATAGTATACCAAACTATCCTACTATAACAACAAAAACAGCATTAGAAAACTATTTTGCAGAATATGTGTTGGAATGTGAATTTAGCAAACGACTTCGGCCTCAAACGATTAAAAGTTATGCTGAAGTTTTTCAAACCTTTCAAAAAATAATGCCAGAAGTTACAAGTATAGAACATTTGCATCCCAGTATGATGAGTGAATTTTTTAGACGATTGCAAACAAGAAAACGCATCATCGGAAAAGATACAGAAGTAATAGGAGTTAAACCCTCTACTGTAAGAACCTATTATAATAAACTCATTGCTTTTTTTCGGTGGTTGGAAAAAAGAGAAATTATTCCCTATAATTCTTTCAGCTCAAAAATCTCCAAACCACCCATGCCCAATTATGAAGATGAAAAAGCATTAAGTGAAGAAGATATTTCTAAAATTATTGCCTCAATTACCTTACATGGAAGAGATAATGAATTTCGTTACAATAGAGATGTATTGATTATAAGTTTATTATTGTATACAGGTATTCGAAAAGGAGAACTCTTAAACCTTCGTATTCAAGATGTAGATTTTGAAAAACAAACGTTATTTATAAGTGGAAAAACGTCAAAATCAAAAAGGAGTAGATCCATTCCATTACATTATACATTGCTAACCCACCTTAAAACCTATCTCACACAACCTGAATTAAAAGCATCACAATGTGGTGCATTGATTTTGTCTAGTTTAAGCGATAGCCCACTAAGCCCTGATGGTTTACGTGGATGGGTTCAAAAATATAAAAAGAAATCAGGAGTCAAATTTCATATGCATCGATTCCGACATACATTTGCTTGTATGCTAGCCAAGAGTAATGCAGATATTACGAGTATCATGAAAGTATTAGGACATACAACTACTAGAATGACGATGCAATACCTACGATCTATACAACCTGAAAATGCAAGAGGGGCAATAGAACGTTTGTGCTATTGATTAATATAAGGAAAGGACATATACTAAAGAGGTCGTTTTATTTACTAATTAATATTAGCAAGATAGAACCTTAAATACAGCAAATTCACCCCTTTTTTGTGTAGGTGACGTGGTAGTGATTTTTAACTTAAAAAAGACTCCAAATCATCCTAAAACCTATATAAAATAACGAATTAGGGGAATTTAGACCTCTGTACCTAACTTGCACTGACGAGGTGGCAGGTTCGAGTCCTGTCAGGTCCACAAATCGCCCTTATATTTTCACATTCTAATAAGAATACGTAGTCACAAAACAGCCTTTTGGTAGTACGTCCCGAATATAGGTGCATCCAAATTCAGTGATACAACTTGTTGTTTTTAATGGTTCTGTTCTCTAACCATATTACTTATGAACACAGAACTTTTACTTTCAGAATATTGTCACTATTCAACCTATTTTAGAAACGTAACCAATCAAACAACCAAGCGATATAAAGAAAAAATCGGCTATTTTTTAAGATATTCAAAGATTACCAATAGCAATCAAATCAACGAATCCATTGTCCATTCGTTTTTTCTACATGGAAGGGTGGATAAAAAATGGAAAGTAACTACTTACAGAACTTACTATATGAGTTTAATCGTCTTTTTTAGATGGTGTGTAAAACAAAACTACATGGAGAAAAACTTTATTGAAGATATCGAGCTTCCTAACCTTGAAAAATCACTACCTAAATCGATCAGAAAACAAGATGCTTTTAGATTGTTAGAGGTGGTATATCATTACCCCTATACCCACAAATACCTCAAATACAGAAACCATGCTATTTTTGCTACATTTCTATTTGCAGGACTTCGCAAAAGTGAATTACTCAATTTAAAGCTACATGATGTAGACCTAGAGAACTTAACGCTCTTTGTAAGGCAAGGAAAGGGTAATAAGGATCGTATTATCCCTATCAGCTATACTTTGGCTCAAAGTCTAAATAGATACCTTGAAATGCGTAAAAAAAGCCTTAAAACTTGCCCAGAGTTTTTTACCTGTTCCAATAGAAATCGAGGACTTTCAGCTCCTGGTCTAAAATTGGTAACGAATCAACTCAAAAAAGCCTCAAAATTAGATTTTACGATTCATAAACTCCGTCATACGTTTGCAACTTTAATGTTAGAGGGAGGCTGTGATATCTTTAGCCTGTCAAAAATGATGGGGCACAGTGATATCAAAACCACCACTATTTATTTGTCAGCAACTGCAGAACATTTAAGAAGCCAAGTAACCAAACATCCTCTTAACAGAACTTTTTCTTAACTATCTTAAATTAACAAAATACAATTTGTTGTCCCTCCTATGGTTTCTAACTCCACGTTAAAATGATGTAATGAGTTACTATAAAAGAACAACCCAAATACCCAATGAAGTCATCGACACCTTAATGAAACAATTACCCTCCAGTGAGTTCAAAATTCTATTACTGATAATCAGAAGAACCTATGGAATGATACAAAAGGGAAGTACGAATAGGCGAATACATAGGGCATGGATTTCTCAAAAGTTGTTTTGCATCTGTTGTAATTTATCTGGACGTTCAGTCTCTACTGCTATTGAGAACCTGATACAAAAGAAATTAATAATTGTAACAGATTCCAATGGAAACATCCTGTACAGCAAAATAAAAAGACGAGGGAAACCTCGTTTGTATTTTGCAAGTCGTTTACGACTTGAACAGCAGGAATTTAAAAAAAAGAAAAAAGCTTGTGAACTTACCAGCACCAAACCTATGAACACAGTGCACATAATTAAACCAACAGAGATAAAACCAATATGTGATATGATTGCACAAGGGGTGAAACGCATTTCAGATACAGAACGGATTCAACAAATTTTAAAAACACAAACGAGTACCACAAATCCTCTAAAACCGACTAATCCCCACACTATCCACTAAAGTTTCGTGTACCCCCGAATTTTTTTGGTATATCGTACCATTTTTTACTCCTTTTCGTAGTTGTTAACTTTCTTTAGTATGTAAAAAGGCATTGAGATAACCCCATTGCCTTTTTACATTATTTTATGACACACATTACAACACACAACCTTACCAAGATGAGAAAGGCATCCTATTTGAAACTAAATGACCTTGCTCACATATTAAACATTGATGCATCGAATCTGCGCCGCTTTGAGATAGGAAAACCCTATCCCAAAGCACTCATAGGCTATCATATTCTATTTAATTTGCCAATACAAAGCAACATTAGACAAGTTTTTAAGCAAGGCTACAAGGAACTGATGCATCGTTCTTTTCAGCTCTTGGAACAATTGCAAGAGAAAAGCAATACGATTAAAAACAACTTACGTATTGAAGGATTACACAAAGTGATTGAACGATTGGTACATTTAGATGAACAATATGGAAAATAAAACCATATTGGCGTTGTATCCTAACAGAAGAGGAATTGCGTATGCATTATGTCACGATACAGATTTAGTTGACTATGGCATCAAATCGAACTATCCATTTTCACTAAAAAAGGCAGAAAAAAACATCAAAAAGTTTATGGAGTATTACAAACCAGATATTGTGCTTTCAAGAAACATCAACGATTTAAAAAAGAATCAATGCAAGAAGACCCAACGTGTCATTGATTTGATATGCAATGAAGCGAAAGCGAAGAAGTTAGAAGTCTATAGTTATACCAGAACACAGATCAAACAGGTATTTGAGAACTTTAAATGCAAATCTAAATTTGAAATCTCCAAAAAACTAATGGAATGGTTTTCAGAATTAAGAGCTTTTGAGTATCCTAAACGAACGGCTTGGGATACCGAAGATTACAATGCTGGAGTGTTTGATGCGGTGAGTTTGGCTGTGGTGTTTTGGTATTTTAATGAGTAGTTTTCATAAAAATAAAAGCTAATTTATTAGTTATTTGATGAATACAATTTGTTTTTACGAAACTTATTGTCAGGAGAGCCATAAGTAATTTTATTAAGAATAATATTTTGCTGATTATTTCCTAAAAAATCTATTTCGTTTCCTTTTATAGAAGTATTGATAATCTCAATCTTTGAAGTCACTTTTTCTGATTTAATTACTCTATAATTGTTATTAACCACCCCATACGTCTCAATAACTTCATTCTTGGCGTTAAATAAATATTTATTCAAAGGATTATTATTTGTGTCAAACAGCTCTTCTTTACTATTGTTTACTGTATTGTTTTCAATTTTGGAATTGACTATTTTTATTTTTTTTGTCTTACCTAGGTTAAAAAAAGAACGAGAAGTAACTTGATTATCTTTGAAAGTACAATTTTCAAACAAAATATCAGAGGAATCATAAGAAGAAAAAATTCCATTTGTACAATCATATATTTCAGTATCTTTTACTATTAATCTTTTACCTTTCCAATAATCAATCCCTTGAGTTCCACAGCCATATAGGAATGAAGATTCGATAAGTACATCATTACAATTTGAAAAATCCAAAACATCTCCATCGGGTCCACACCCTATTATGTCTTTATCAAGAATTCCAGAATGTCCTATTTTTAGGTTTTTTAATGTAAGATTATTTACATTATAGAAATCTAATACTGGGTCATTAATATTATTAGAAAAAATATGTACAGGATTTTCATTTTGACCAACGATTTCTAAGTTTGAAATGTTTTTTATTGGGAGGTAATATAAATTGTGGTTTTGGGCTAGTTCTTTCTGAGAAATATCATAACTTGATGCTGTAAGAATTATTTTAGTATTACTATCAATAGCTTTTATAAATTCTAATGCAGTTTTTGCATAGGCAATTTTTTTGGGCTTCTCAATTTTAGTCTTTTCAGAATTTTCTTTCAGAATTTTTTCTAATTCTCTTTTTACTGTTTTATAAACTCTTTCTCTTTTACTGGTTTTATTAAGAACTTTTTGTTGCTTTTTCTTTTGTTCTAAAACTTCTTTTTTCTTCTCTTTTTTTGAGGTTAAAAGATATTTTCTTTCTAAAGTTTTTATCTTATTTAAGATAGAATCTTTAAATTTTGCTATTTGGTTGATGCTGTCTTGGTAGTAATGAATATTATTAATAATCTGATTTTGAGTTTTAATCTCTAAATTATTAATGATTTTGGTTACTTTTAATTCTACTTTGTTACTGTCGCCTACAACAATAACACCATTTCGGTTATCAATTTTTGATTTACCATTTACTTTAAAAGTATTGTTATTGGAAGAACCACATGAATAAATAACTAAATAAATTAACAGTATTCCTATAAAGGGAAGAACGAGGGTTCTTTTTTGATTCTTTTTCATATTTAAAAACTTTTTCTTAATCCATATAACTGATCACGAATTGTTTGAACACTAACACGTTCACTATCAGTACAAATGTCACTTTCACAAAGATATAAAAGTATTTCATATACTGTAATTTGAGATTTTATATTTAATTTTGATAGTTCTGTAAAATTATTTCCCTCAACCTCTTTTTGCTCTTTTTCTATGGAATTAAGTTTAATAGCTAGCTTGTGTAATGATTTTTTTAAAACTTTTAACTTCACTTTCAAGTCGCAATCATCACAGGACTGTTCTTGTAATTGATCCTGCATATTTTTTAAATAACTTGTTGAGAAAAAAGAAATATTTTCTATTTGGATATCAGTAATATATTGGTCGATAGATTTTGACTTTTCTGTACAACAAATTTTCTCTTTATTGCTACTAAAAGAACTCATATATAAAATGAAAAGAGGAATGGACATGAGTAAAGCAAAAGAAATAATTTTCTTTTGAAGAGGACTTATTTCTTTTATAATTTGAATTAACTTATTTGGCGTAATAACAACTTCAGGTGTGTTTATAATTACTTTTTCTGTGTTGAAATACTTTGTTTTTTCGTTTTTTTCAGCATCATTTGAAACAGCATCAGGATCCAATGTCGGATTCTGTTTTATTTTAAGGTTTTTATATTCTTCTAGCCATTGATACCATTGATTTTTGGTTTCAAGAAAATAAAAACTGTAAAAATCTAAAGATTTAGCTATTCTCCCTTTCTTGCCAATAAGTCCATCTTTTTGATGGTTTGTAATAGCAGAATTACTCATCAAACAATCCTCAACAGTTTTATTATCTTCTTTTTTTAGAAAAGCTTTAAATTCATTGGATTGAAATTTTGCTATTAAAGCATTTTTACCATCTTTACTTAAGCCCAAGTTTTTACTATGCAATTTAAGTCTGAAATCTATGATATTCTTTTGGACTTCCTTTCTGATAGTATTTGGAGGAATATCTTTAATAGTAGTTATTTTACTTTTTATATCCATAAAGCCAATATTTTTATAACAAATCTATTGTTTTTAAAACAATATGAAAAATCACTTCATTTTTTTACTTCACAAAACACACTCTATAAAAACTAAATTTTAACTCTCTGTTTATATAGATGTATTAAGAGTTTCTTTTAAAGCTGATATTTTCATTGGGAACTCACTGTCATTTCACTGTGATTACACTACGCGTTTATTGATTTTAAAATACTGTAAAACAGTTAGTTATATGTTAAAACCATAAAAATCTATTGTAGTTTTACCAACAGATTGAGTAAGGAGGAAATAAAAAACACCTTCAGAAAAAATCTAAAGGTGACCATTTTTCAAAACCACATTTTGAAAAATAGCTGGTCGACAATTAGGTTACTAGCACTAATTGTAAACGTAAGTTTCATTGTATACTAGTTAATGAAAATTACAATAGAGATTGGCTGCATTTAGAAACGGTTTTGAAAAATTCAACACAAGTTAAATTTTTTAAAAACGATAAAAAATGGAAACAGCAAAAATTACTTTTTCTTATTTAAAGAGATTAAATAAAGAAATAAAGTCTGGAGATGTATCTAGACAAAATAAAGCTTTTAAAGTTTTAAAAACAATAGAACTTAAAGACCTTAACCCTGGTCTTATAATGTACATTGATTATCTACAGGGTAAACATCATTATTTAAATTTTAAACGTGACGATAGTTTAGCTTCTATAGAAGAAGCTGTAAAGTGCTATCGCAAAGTTTTCCAAACAGCACGTTGGTATAGAGTAAATGTTAGAAATCCTAAATATTACTTTAAGTATGCAGAAAGTACATATAAACTTTCTAAATATGTATTCTGTTTGTTTAAACAAAATGAATTACAGAATAAAGCATATTTAATAGCAATCTACAAGGGCAGACAGTTTCCAGATAACGGAGGGTCATTTGGTTGGTTACAAAGAGATATTTTAGACTCTTAAAAATTAAAGCACAGTTTCTATCGAAACTGTGCTTTTCTATTTCCAATTTTAAAACAATACATAATGAAAACAAACACAGCTATACAAAACCATCATACGATTTCTACATCAAGACACTTAAATACGAATTCACTTTTACAGCAATGGTGGAATACAAAACAACGGAATAATAACGCTAAAGACAAACAAGATGAAAACAAAACAGATTAATGTACTAAACAATTACTTCCAATCTAGAGCAGATCGGAAATTAAGAAACAATAACATATATCACTTAAAAACAAATAAAGATGAATTTATTAAGACGATTATTTAAGAAAAAGAAAAAAGATGCCACTAGAACGATTCTAGCGCATCAAGAATTAAGCAAAGAAATTCAAACCACAGATGCAGTTCTACTTATCAAACATAAGAAGACTGCACAGCAATTGGCAAATTTAGATTTTAAAAATATTGCCAAAGGAACTCGAATAAAAAGCTTTTTAGGCTCCTTAAAATCAGACTATCAAAAATTGGTTGATAAGATTGATAAAACCTTGGCAGGAAAATTAAGTGTTTTCCAATCGATCAAAGATATTGATGAAGCAAAAAAAATCATCAAGGATTTAAACCGAAAAATTTTAGAAGTGGTAGACAAATTAGTACTACTAAAAGGAAAGTTAGATGAAGCTTCCCAGAAGTTGAAAGCCAAAGTAAAAACGTGGACACATCAGAAAGTTTGGATCTTGTATTTTTTAGCAATTTTTGAGTTAGTAGCAAACTTCGGTGTTTACCAATTACTAGGAGGAAGTGCTTTTTCAGCAATTGCCATTTCTGTTATAAGTGCTTTTGTTGTCTATTGGTGGGGGCATATTACCCCAAAATATGTGGTGAAGTTTGGCGGAAATAACTTAAAAAAGCAGTTATTACTGTTTGTACTTTTTGCCAGTCCAATCTTCTTACTTTTTTACATGTTTTCTTCAATGAGGATTCAATCCTTATTGATTGCCAATCCTGAGATGGCAGATGTGTTTGTTTCATCCCCTATGGTTCCAACCCTCATAAATTTCTTTGGATATCTTATCTCTTGTTATTTAGTATATACGTACCGCCCTACAAAACAAGAAATGGACTTGTATAAAAAGTATTTATTAGATACTAAAGAGATTGAGGAATTAGAAAAAGAGCGTGAGCTTTTAATCCAACAGAAAAACAATGAAGTAACATCACTTCAAAACAAATTGACAGAACATTACAACTTTTTAGTATTGGCAGGACAATTAGAAACCGAAGTAAACACTCATTACAAAGGAAATTTTGAAGAGTTTAAGGCGGAATTGTATTTGAGAACCAATTCTAAATGTGATGTACTATTTACTTCTAAAGATGATTTACCTCCTTTAGAATTACAATACCAAAACATAGATAAAACCCAATTTGAATTATGCGAAACAGAATTAAGATAGCTTGTATAGCTAGTTTACTGCTCACAGGATGTGAGCAGTTTACACCCCAGAAAATGGCTTTGGTAATCCTCTCTGACAGAACTGACCAAAGTATTGTACAGCCCACACTTGCAGATGTTCAATCGGTAGTGGACACCAAATCGAACCCAAATCTTGGTGTAGATGTTATCTACCAACATATTGGTGATACAGATTATATCAGGCAATACAATATACAATTACCTGCGGTAACTGTATTGGAAAACACCCATCAAAGAAATTCTGATACCAAACGTTTTTACAAACGATTAGATTCTTTGATTCTTTATGAAAATGCTCAACATTATCATTATAAGAATTCAAGTGTGTTGTTTCCCTTATTAGAGCAATTGCAGGAGCTACAAAATGGAACTACAAGCAATAATGTGATTCTATTATACAGCGATTTAACGGAATTTTCGGACCTCTATAACAGTTATGCAAAACGCAAATCTCTGTTGAAAAACCCATTACAAGTAGCAGAGGAATTAAAAACAAAAATACAAATTCCAAAAGTGCTACATACCCAATTGTACTTGATCTATGAACCCAAAACAAAAGAGCAAAATCGAATGTTTCGCAGTTGGGTATTAATCTACAAAAAATTATTTACTGAAAAGGGGATTAAGGTAAAAGTTGGACTTGAACAGCAATGGCATCATGAGTAAGGTAAAAACATTTTTTAAAACCCTACAGCAGATATTCTCTGCTGTATGTAAACTCTTGATGATGGGCATTTATATGCTCTCAAGAATCACAGAGGGAATCTCAAAAATACTGGCAAAGATTTCTGAAAGATTTATTGATTAGCCCAGTCCATTATGGACATTAAGCAGAAATAATATGATTTATTAAAAAAAATAAGACAAATGAAAACATTTATAGACGCATTATTAGAACCGTTGACGATGCTGTTTGATGGCATTGAAAGTCTCTTTGAAAAAGACCATAGTTATAAGGGAAGTTTGGGAGATGCAGATAAAATTCTCAAACGCAAACACCCAAAAGGCAATGGACTTAAAATAGGTAGTCGCTTTGTGAGTTTAGCTCAAATGATGAAAGGTGGAATGCTCCTGCTGGGAAAAACTGGAGTTGGCAAATCCACAAAAATTTACCTCCAAAACCTACTTTCACTTACTGAATTAACTCCGATGTCAATTGTTTGTTTGGACTTGGCAGAAGAATTAAGAGATACCACAGGAGGGTATCTAGAAGATGTACTAGATGAGCAAGCTGTAATTAATTTTTCCAAGGCAGATGCATCCACCGTAACCTGGAATCCTTTGGAAGATTTAAAAGCAGAAGATGTGCATCGATTTTCGGTGGATTTGGTAGCGAGTCATACCCCAGATGGAGGTAGTAAAGATCCAATTTGGAACAATCTATCCGCTTCTGTGATTAGTTACTGTATTTTGCTTTTAAAACGTATTGAGTACATCACAGGATTAAGAGGATATGTAAACTTGTACAATGTCAGATATCTAATCGTTGTGTTACAAGGAGAGCCTACAAAGCTTAAGGCACTCATTTCTGTATTTGCTGACGATTTATTATACAGCAATTTCAAAGCATTCTTAGCCAATGATGCCAAGTTTTTAAACAGTGTACTTTCTAATGTTTTATCTGTGTTGGTACTTTGGCAAGATGAGGATGTGATACGCACGACTTCCACTACTTCGTTGGTGATGGAATCTTTTCGATATGAGCGTAAAATCCTCTGGATACAGAGTTCTATTACCGCCCAAAAACGATTAAAAGGACTGAACTCTTTATTCCTAAAAGCGTGGTTTGATTTCATTATGAAATCAGGTGTACCCACCAAAGAAGAACTTCCCATTGCTTTTTTTGCCGATGAAATGTCAGCTGTGACAACTACTGACAAAGGGTTTATTCCATTTATTTCCAGTCAAATACGTAAGTTTAAATCATTCGGAATCTTTGGTTATCAGTCTTATAGCCAATGCATCAATTTATATGAAAAAGAGGGCGCAACGACCTTAAGAACCAATACAGGAACTGTCTTGTATTTAGGAAAACAAGATTTAGATACCGTGACTCACATCAGCAAGTCTCTTGGGAGGTATTCTTACGAAAAAGAGGGTAAAACGCTTACAAGGGAAGTCATGACCCCTGAAGAAGTGATGTATCAGCATACAAAAGAGGGTGGCTTTTTAATCACCAGTGAGGAACGTCCTATTTGTTTGAAACGTATCAAAGCTTTCTATCAAGATAAATTGTTAAAAAAACGAGCTGAAATTCCTGCACCTGAGATTCAAACTAATAACCCAATGCCAGAACTCCTGCCAATTGATGAATTGATTAAGGATGTGATGAAACTCAATAAAAATACATCCAATGGAAAAGCTTAAAAGGACGCTTTCTAAAAACAAAAGGTGGATGAAAAATGCAATGATACTGTTGGTCTGTATTGCTGTTGCAACTTTTTTAAAATGTATTGAGCTTCAAAACAGAAACTCCACGAGAGCTGTTGAAAAGTGTTTGAATTGTATCGAACAATTGGTCAAAGAAAATCATCAAAAACAAAAAAAAGCTGAATAATGAAAACAAAGAAAGTAGTCCATTTTGATATAGGTAAAATATTAGCTATTGCAGAACATAGTTTGTTGCGATTATGGATTGCTTCTGAAAAGAAGTTAGCGCAATGGATGGAAAACTCTCAAAGAGAAAAACCTAAACGAAAGCAAAAGCTGTCAAAGAAAAGTAAGAAGAATTTGGCAAAAGAACGTGAACAAGATCGTGCTGTACAAAGAGCAATCCATCAGAAAAAAGTGCAAGAGCGATTTACAGCACTAGAAATACAATCTCTTGAAATAGAAAACGAAAACTCCAAGGATATAGAACATTAAAAATTAAAGACATGAAATTAATAACACCAGAATTAGAACAACGATTTGCAGAAGTTGGAAGTCAAAATGAAGCAGAAAACCCAATATTTATTACCAAGTTCTTCAACCCATGTGGCTCTCAGACTTGGTACGCAAGTGAGTACGACCCAGAGACAAAAATAGCTTATGGCTATGTTACAGGAATGTATGTTGATGAATGGGGAACATTTTCTATTACAGAATTAGAGGCATTACGATTGCCTTTGGGGTTAGGTATAGAAAGGGATATCTATTTCAAAGAACTCACGTTTAAAGAGCTGATTAGTAAACAACGATTTCAAGATTTAAATACTCAAGAAAAAGACAATACTAGGGACCAAGATATCGAACTCTAAACCATTTCTCTGTAAGAAATTAAAATGAAAACAACAGACTTTCCATACAACAATGTTCAAGCCTATTTAGATGCTATGGGTGTACTTGAATGGGGAACTGTTCAAGACATAGAAAATGCACGAAAAGAATATCGAAAGTTATACTTACAGCATTATCAAAAGCGTCGCTATCAGAGTACTCATACGAATATTAGTATTTCATTTTCTAAAAAAGAGAAAGTAATATTGGAAAAACTGGCACTTGAACAAGGAAAAAAATTAGCAGGCTTTTTAAAAGATATTGCACTCTTATACGTAGAAACTAATTCTATACATACAGCAAATATTAGAGCATCAAAAATCACAACAGAAATCAAACAATTATTCTCCCTTGGCTTTGATGTTGTAGAGGAATTAGCTTTTGAGAATAGTTACCCAGAGTTATCTAATAGTTATCAAGAATTACTACAGCTTTTCAAACAATTAGAAATCTTATTAAATCAAGAATTTTGATCATCAAAAGTATCAGTCATACAGGAAATAAAAAAGCAGCAAGAAAGCTCATAAAGTACATCTTTGATGGACGTAAGTCATTGAATGACCCAAAGGGTCAACAACTTATTTTCAAACAGCATCTTCGTGGATATGACAAAGACAAATGGGCGAAACAATTTGAAGATTTAGAAGCCAATAGAAAATCCCATTATGGCAACAAATCTGTAGTGGCATATCACGAAGTTGTCTCTTTTTCAGACCTATCAACTAAACACCTCACAAGATCCATTCTTAAAGATTTAGTTGGTAGATATATTAAGATGCGTACCAATGGTCAAATGTTATGTGTTGGAGCAATGCATTTTGAGAAAAATAAAAATTGGCACGCACATTTAGTTTTTTCAGGAATTCGTATGACTAACTATAAAAGTTCGAGGATCAGCAAGAAAAAGTTAGCTGATATTAAGAGTAAACTTCAAACCTATCAGATACAAACCTATCCATTTTTAGAAGATAGTATTGTACGACATGGATTAAAAAAAAAGAATTAACCAAAGCCCATTCTGAAAAAGAAAGTCAACTTAAAAAAAGGATGGCAATGCCATCGGATAAGGATATGCTATTTGAAAAAGTACAGGATATTTTTCAAAAATCTACTTCGATACAACAATTTGAAAACCTACTTTTAAAAGCTAATATTCAAACTTACCATCGTAATTCAAAACTCACTGGCGTTTATTTTGGAAAGCGAAAATATAGGTTAAAACATAGTTTAGGTATTGATCCACAATTACTACTTTTAAAAGACAAAACCCAAGAGCGTTTTGCCTCACTTCAGCAAATGAAACAACAGCAAGATTTAGACAAATCTAAGGATATAGAATTATAAAAAATCATTCTATTTTTTTATGCACAGTTTGGTGAGAAAGGGAGTTTGAGGGAAATTCTTTTCCTTCAACCAGAGGCAAGTTTTATTGATAACGATAGTTTCAATTAAATTTGCAATCTGGCATCACGATGTCGCTAAAAGAAAAATCATTTTCGATTTACGTCGTTGTGATTGGATTTGTTAGTTTCGATTTGTCGGAAAAGCACCGCAATGCGACTTCCGTTAAATCGATTTTTTATTATTAGTATAAATAAATAATATTTTTACATATATTGTAAGTTGTAAATAATACAAAACAAAATTGAATGTATGGAATTGATGAAAATGTATTAAACTTACTAATATCTATTATTGGAGGAATTTTAACGGTTGTTTTACTGGGTTTAATTTCTAAATTTTGGATGGTAATAGTAAATGCATTAGATAGGAAAAGTAAAAGAGGAGCTATTCTTTACGATAGAAGATACTTAATTTTTTTTCAAATTATTATTGTACTTATTTTAAGTTCATTAATATATTTTACATTTCCTCTTTCATTGATTGGAGAAAAGACTTTAATTATTGTGACCTCATTTGTTTTGGTTTACATATTACTATTTGAGTTGTTTGGTTTTTGGAGGATTGGCTTAACTCATATTACGTCAAAAATATCAAAAGACACATATAAAAGAGCTTTTAATTCAACACATAAAAATTTTTATTTAGTAGGCACGAATGCGTTTAATTTTGCGAAGCTGGATGAATTTGAAAGAATGTTAAAGAGAATAAAAGAATCTAGGGGTAATGTAAAATTACTATTAGCGCATCCATCTTCTCAGGGATTAATAGAAGCTGCTCGAAATAGAGGATTTAAAGATAATTATTATCAAAACCAAGCAAAAGTATCCATAGGTCATATTTTAAACTTTAAAAATAAATTAGGTTTAAATATTGACTTTTTACTTTACAAAGCAAGTTGTATTGAAAACTTGCCTATATTTAGGTCGATGTTTCTTGACGAATCTTTTTGTGTGGCTTCTATAGCGGTATATGGAAGAGAAGATCATGGAAAAATATTTCCTCAAATATATGCCAAAAGTACTGTTAAAAATGGAAATGCTCCCAAGAGCATGTATAATGTTGTATATAGATATTTTTGTACTCTATGGGATGATGCATACGAAATAACGTCTAATGAAGAAAAAACATATATCAACGTTTGGAAAAGAAGTAACTTTAATGATAAATTATAACTATGTTTCATGACTACAAGACAATAGGTCCACATTGGCATCATATCCCTCAAGTTGTTGCTTTTAGTATTTTACGTAAAAATCTTAAGGGAGAAGTAGTTTCATTTTCTAGAACCAAAGATTCAACATTTCATAGACAAGAACTAGAGAAACTAATTAAACCTAAAACTCCTATTCATTGGATAAAACAAGTACATGAGGACTTATCTTTAAATTTACCTATAGATAAAGAAGCATGTGCAGATGGCTCAACGACAAAAATTAAAAAAGTTGTATGCGCAATTAGAAGTGCTGATTGTTTACCAATAATTTTTTCTTCAAATAAAGGAGATCAAGTTGGAGTTGCTCATGCTGGTTGGAAAGGTTTAAATAATGGTATTATTAAAAGCGTATTATCTAATTTTTCTAATCCTTCTCAAGTCCTAGCTTGGTTAGGTCCAGCAATCTCTCAAGATAGTTTTGAAGTTGGACCTGAAGTTTATTCTGAATTTGTTAATAAAGACTCAAAATTTAAAGAAGCTTTTAATAAAGGATTAGGAGGTAGGTTTTATGCCGATTTATATAAGATTGCTAAAATCCAGCTTGTAGAATTAGGAGTTTTGGAGAAAAACATTTCAGGAGGAGGAAAAGATACTTTTACAGATTTGGATTTGCACTCTGCTAGACGAGATAAAGATGAGAGTGGACGTATGGCGACATTGATTTGGATACAAGATTGTTAAAAAAGTAATGCCTAAAAGTATAAATAATTCCAAAAAAAGAGAATTTTTAAAGACAACTCTTTAAAAATATAGGTTAGATTTTTGAATTAGGCTTTTTTGCGAATGGCATTCAGTTCAGATAATCTACTTTTCATCTTCACTTCCTGTAGCTTTTCAACACGATCTTTCTCAATCATAGAATCCAAAAGGATGGTCACTACATTTCTGTTGTATTCAGATAAGTCATTAATCATAGACAATTTTTGAGCCACCGATTTATCTTTAATTTCTGAAGATTGAAATAATTCTATCACTCCAATCCCCAAGGCATCCGCAATCCGAACAATAGAAGCCAAACTTGGATTGCTTCCACCACGCTCTAAACGTGAATACGTAGGCACCAACATTCCACAACCCTCAGCAACGTCCTTTTGCGTGAGTCCTTTTTCTTTTCGAATACGTTTAATGTTGGCGAGTAAAAGTGCTTGTGTAGGCTCCATGGTAGAATTTTAAATGTCGATTATTGACCAAACATAGGGTAAAAATATAAAAAAACCAAAAAACACAAGTTTTATTTTTATTTATAAACAAATTAGTTTACTTTTGAAATATATTTTTGTGTAATATGATGTTTTTAAAAGCTACCTAACAAATGAATCACTTTGACACCACCAATCCTAACCATTTCAAATATACAACAGAACTATTAGACTTCCATATTCTAGGAGGACTCACTACGTTCGGTTTAGATCGTATGCGTGTCACCTTAAAAGTAAATAGAATTGAGGATGAATTTCACGCCTACCGAAATAATATCGATTTATATAACGCTAATAGTGTTGAGAAATTTGTGCGTAAACTCGCAGAGTTTTTAGAAGTAGGAACGTCAAAAATTAGAAGAGCCTTACAAGTATTGATTGCTGAATTAGAAAACTACCGATTGGAACAATTAGATGAGATAGAAAACGAAGAAGCCGAGGAATATCTGTTATCCAAAAAAGAACGTCGTTCGGCTTCTGATTTTCTAAAATCTAAAAACCTATTAGAAAAGACAAATAAGTTAATCGGACAATCTGGCGTGATTGGAGAAGACGGAAACCGATTACTTATGTATTTGATTTTTACCTCTCGTAAAATGAACAATCCCTTAAACTGTATTTCTTTTGGAAGTTCGGGCTCTGGTAAAACACATTTGCAATCCAAGATTGCAGAACTCATACCTGAAGAAGAGATACTTAGCCTTACTTCGTTATCTGCCAATTCATTTTACTATTTCAAAAGAACAGAGTTAAAACATAAGTTGATATTAATAGAAGATTTAGACGGAGCAGAAGATGTACTCTATCCACTTCGAGAATTACAAACTAAAAAACGTATTACCAAGTCTGTCGTTCAAAAGGGAATTGGCGGACAGGGAAAAACTAAAAACCTAACCGTTGAGGGGCCAGTATCTGTTGCAGGATGTACTACCCAAGAAAGTATTTATGAAGATAATGCGAATCGTAGTTTTTTAATCCATATTGATGAGAGCGAAGCGCAAGACGAACACATTATGGAATATCAAAGAAAACTTTCAGCAGGGAAGATAGATATTGAAGAAGAATTAAAAGCTGAAGAATTGTTATGCAATGTACAGCGATTACTCAAACCTATTAAAGTGATAAACCCATATGCCATATACTTGTCTCTGCCTCGGGCAGTATTTAAGCCACGAAGAACCAATGCCCATTATCTGCAATTTATTGAAGTGATTACATTCTATCATCAGTTACAGAGAGCATCGAAATTCGATCTCCAAACTGGAGAGGAATATATTGAGACCACGTTAGAGGATATCAAATATGCCAATGAAATTCTAAAACCAATATTGCTTCGTAAATCTGATAATCTAAACGGAGCCACAAGAACATATTTAGAAAAACTAAAAACCTATTTAGAAAACAAAGGAGACACCTTATTTACCAATAGGGAAATCAGGAAAGAATTTCGTATTGCAGAAAGCACCTTACGAAGATATCAGCTCTTGTTATTACAAGAGGGCTATATCAAAAGAAGAAAGGATATCGATAGTGATTCCTTTGCTTATGAAATTGTTGATGCCAATGAGTTTCAAGAATTAGAGAACAGTATCAATTCTGCGCTTAATTTTTGTATTGAAAAAATGGAGTCGCAGAACTCTTTAAGTAAAGAAACAAAATAAAATACCTTGCCACGCCGAGCTTCGGCGCGCCAAGGTTCGCCATTTTAAAAGTGGCGAGGTTAAAACTCAATAAATCAAACAGTTGTAAGTGCCTCGCCACAAAAACTAAAAACACAAGCAAGGTCGAGAGGCTCGACACCCAATACATAGAAAATCAACAAAAAGATACTGAAATAAGTTCAGCATAAAAATGAAGAAACTACTACTAAAAAGCACCTCATTTATCACATTGATAGAAAGCTATACCGAATGGTTAGATGTGCTTGGTTATGCTTCTTCTACCGTTTATAATCTTCCCAATCATTTAAAAGAGTTTTTCTATTACCTAGAGTGCAAGGGATATTATGATATTTCATTCATCACTACTCAACTTGTAAAAGACTATTACAACCATTTATCCAATAGAAAAAACCAACGACGTGGTGGTTCACTATCCAAGGCTTTTTTAAACAAACATCAACAAGCATTAAAACTCTTTTTAAAATATCTCAAAGAACACAAATCGAATATCAAATTTGGTGTGCACCTCAAAGGAGAGAAAACCAACTACCAAGAAAACAAAGTTATCCTTACACAAGAAGAAGTCAAAGAACTCTTTGAAGCCTGTAATTTCTCGCACATGGAAGAACATTTTCAACTGCGAGATAAGGCGATATTAGTTTTGCTGTACAGTTGTGGATTAAGAAGAAACGAAGCCGTGCATATCAATATCGAAGATATCTTGTTTGAAAAAGGGCGTATTTACATCAGAAAAGGAAAAAACTACAAAGAGCGGGTAATACCCGCCAATAAGTATAATTTAAATATACTTGAAGAGTATCTGTATGAAGCACGACCAGAGTTTTTAAAAAATTACCAAACAGATGCGCTTCTACTTTCTAATCAAGGAAAACGAGCAAGCGATTTAACGATTGCCAATCGTTTAAAAGAAATTGTCAATGCTACTGAAAATGAAACCATCCAAGAAAAGCATATTACGCTTCACACACTTCGCCATAGTATTGCAACCCATTTAATGCAGAACAAAGTTCCAATCAAATCAATCAGCACCTTTTTAGGTCATGCTTCATTGGAAAGCACACAAATTTATGTTCATTTAGTCAAAAAAGAAGCCCAACTAAAAGATGATGTATAGAGAATATTTACAAAAAGAAGGATATGCCAAAACGACCATTACTTCTTATTTGCGTTACCAATCATTTTTTTCCAATTGGTGCGCATACAAAGATTATGAAGAAGCTACTATTGATTACAAATCTTGCCTTTCATATATCAAATACATCCAACAATCAAAAAAAGGGAAAACCATTACTAAAAGTACAGTTAATCATCAATTGGGTGCTTTAAAGATTTATTTCAATTATTTAATAGACCAAGAACAGCGGTTTGATAATCCAATAGAGAATATTAATATCCGAGGAGTTAAACGAACATTGAATCATAATTTGTTAGAACCTGAGGAACTCGAAGATTTATATTACAGCTATCAAACAGAACGTATTGAATTTCCAAGTTCTAAATCGGTTGCGATTCGTAACAAAGTCATTACAGGTTTAATGGTTTATCAAGGCTTAAATGCGACTGCTCTAAAATCACTCAAAGTAGAACATATTCAATTAGAAAAGGGAACTATCTATATTCCAAGCACACGCATAACAAACAGTAGAACATTAGAGCTAAAATCAGCCCAAATCCTTCCTTTTGTGCTGTATTTAGAGAAACACAGAGAAATACTCCAAGAGGAACTCAAAAACTACACAGAAAGCCTGTTTCCGCTCAATTCAGATCGCTTTGACATCATAACACTTCACTTATTTAAAAGACTCAAACGAATAAATCATAAAGTGACCAATGTAAAGCAAGTCAGAGCTTCGGTAATAACGAATTGGCTCAAAACGTACAATATTCGAGAAGTACAGTATATGGTTGGACATCGTTATATTTCTTCCACGGAAAGATACCAACTGGATGACCTTGAAAATCTACACGAAATGATTGAGAATTTACATCCGATTCAATTTACTGATTTTTAATAAAATACCTATTTGTAGGGATTTCTTTATTGGCAATTAATTATAGCTTAGTGGTCTCACTTTAAAAATAAAATATTATGTCATGTAAAAGCCCATCATTAGAAAGAGTAACAAAAAAATCCGAAAATGCTAAAAATCAAATCATAGCATTAAATAAACAACTCCAAGAACTTGAGAGTTCTGCAAAAGAAAAATTTGAAGAAAGAATTTCAGAACGAGCTGAAAAAATGAATATTAATGATTTTAAGGAACTTATTTATAGTTCTGCAATAAAGACAGAATATTCTTACGAGTTTAGTTTGGAAAAAATAGCACCAGTTATCGCAGCAGCACTTGAGGCTGTGGCTCAATCTCTAACAGGTTCAGTAGTACAAATATTAACTTCTCCCAATGCGATTAGTAGTTATTCTGACCTAATCGTATCAATATCAGAAGCGGCTAAATCAAACTCCTCTGCTTCTAAGAGTTTTTCTTTTAGCTCAACTAGAGTTGCTCCTGGTGTTTATGCATTTTTGTCAGCAACATCGGTGTCGATAACTGATAAAGAAACTTTTGGTGAAGAAGCTGTAACTTCAACATCAATTTTTTACAGTTTAAGAAATAGCATTCAAGATTTAGATTATAATAATAAGTTTAATTCATATTATAGAGATTCAGAACTATTACTAAAGTTTAAACATATACAGATTGGCTATGCAGATGAGTTGGCTACAGGGAAAATTACCCTTGCTGTTTGGATGGAAAAGAATACTATAGTCGAGAAAATTATTCAAAATATAGAAGATAGATTAGATATATTTAGGTTCAAAGATATAGTAGCTAATGCCAAGTTAGATACTGTTCCTGTAGAGGCATCACTTTTTGACACTACAAATGCTAGAAGTATTTTAGAGCAGTCTGTAATTAGGTTAGAAGATAAAGGATCAATTTATAAACCTGCACTTGATAAGGCTCGTACTTTATTAAATAAACCTTTATTTTAAGATTAGAATAATTTTACTCTAAAAGATTTTTCTTTGAAAAAAAACATACCTTTGAATTTATCACGTATGATATTAGAATAAAGGTATGCCTGAACAACAAAACATAGAATGGAAACAGTCTTGGAGAGATGAATACTTACAATGGATCTCTGGGTTTTCTAATGCCAATGGAGGTATCTTATATATTGGAAAAGATGATAATGGGAATGTAGTTGGTGTAGATAAGTATAAAAAATTGATGGATGAACTTCCAAATAAAATCAAGGATACTACTGGTATTATTTGTAATGTAAACTTACAGGAAGAAAATAATAAGCATTTCATTGAGATAATTGTAGAGCCATTTTCATCTCCTGTATCTTATAAAGGGAAGTTTTATATGCGTAGTGGCAGTACTAATCAATTGCTAACAGGAACAGCATTGAATAATTTTTTAATTAAAACAGAAGGTAAGGATTGGGATGAAGTTGTTCTTCCAAACATTACTATGGAAGATTTTGATTTAGATACAATAGAATCATTTAAAAAGAATGCAGTAAAATCAGGTCGCCTTCCTTATATAGGTGATTCTACACCAGAAGAAGTATTAAAGAATTTAAATTTAATTGATAAAGAAGGGAACTACAAAAGAGCAAGTATTCTGTTATTTGGTAAAAATACACAAGAATATATTCGAAGTGCTTATGTAAAAGTGGGAAGATTTGGAGAATCAAGTTCTGAACTCCAATCTCAAGAAGTGGTTGAGGGAAATGCTTTTGAAATTGCAGATAAAGTTATAAGAATATTAGATGACAAGTATGTTATTCGTAGTATTAGTTATGATGGTGTGCAAAGAGTTGAAACACCAGAATATCCATTTAAGGCAATTCGAGAAGCACTACTTAATGCGATTATTCATAGAGAGTATGAAAAAACACCTATATTTTTAAGTCTTTTCGATGATAGAATGACCTTGATGAATCAAGGAGAACTTACTGATAAACTTAAAATTGAAGATTTAAAAGTAAAGCATCTATCATACCCACGAAATGAATTAGTAGCGAGTGTATTTTATAAGGCAGGTTTTATTGAAACTTGGGGTCGTGGTACTATAACAATTATAGAGGAATGTGAAAAACATGGGCTACCAGAACCCAAAATAGAGGTTTATGGAGGTGCTTTTTCCATTACTATTTTCAGAGACATTTATAATGATAAATATCTTTCTGAATTGGATATCAATGAAAGGCAGAAAAAAGCAGTACAGTATATAAAAGGAAATAAAGAAATAACAAGTGGCGAGTATCAAAATGAATATGATGTTTCCAAAGCTACAGCTCGAAGAGATATTGATGAATTATTGCAACTCTCTATCATAAAACCAGAAGGTACTGGTAGAGCAACTAAATATGTGATTGATGTTGAAGGCTACAATACGAAACAATAAAATGAACCGAAAGATGAACCGCAAAAACCATTGTTTTTAGCGGTTTTCTTTAAAAATGAACCGAAAGATGAACCGTAAAAAGAATATGAATTATTGTAGGTTTTGGTTGATGTAAATGATAAAAGGGAAAAAGAACATACCAACCGTCTTCCTAAATTTGCAACGTTAGTTGCAAATTTAGGAAGACGGTTGGTAGTAGTCAATTTTTTTAGTAAAAAAAATTAGGTCAATAAACCACAAAGAATTATTTTAGTATTATAATGGAAGTTCATTGAAATAACCTCGAGTAAAAATGTGAGGAATAGGCAAAAAAAGTGTAAAAGCTCTCAAAAAAGATGGGTGGTTACTATCCCTTTGGACTCAAACATAAAGGGTATAATAACGTAATGAACACAGGTGCTGGAAATCCAACAGCGCAAAAATGGAAATACAATGGTGTGGAATACAATGAAAGCCTTGGGCTGAATTTGTATGAAATGGATTTTAGAATGTACGACCCTGCAATTGGTAGATTTAATGGAATAGACCCAGTTGTTCATCACTCACAAGGAACTAGTGTTGCTTTTGATAATAATCCTATTTTTTGGGCCGACCCAAGTGGAGCTGACTCAGAAGCAGATATGGATATGTTTGGAAGAGCTAGACGTGACGAATGGGGTAAATATATTCCGCCAAACGAAAGGGGTGAAAAAAATTATTCTTATGGAAGAGAACAAGCTGAAAATAAACAATCTAATAAAGATTGTTGCAATGGTTTTACTAATGCTTTAGCTACTTTAGAATCCTTTAATCCAACAGGAGGTGGGTCAGTTTTTTCAGTATCATATTCAGAAGAAGAAAATCCAAGCGGTGTAAGTAGTGATAGTTGGCAGCGATATCTTCCAATAAGAGGATCATATCTAGATGCAAAAGATTCATTTGGACGTGGAGATAATTGGACTGGTATTGGTCATACCTTATTAGCCATATCTGACTTGGCTTTAGTGAAATCCGTATTTTCTGGGTTTGGAAAGGCTGTTGTTAAGAAAGGATTAAAAAAAGGAACTAAAAATTATTTTGGGAAAGGTATGTCTCATACATATTCAGCTTCAGTAGCAAGATGGCAAGCATTAGGAGTATATGCTTCAAATGGTACCCAGTTTAAACATCATTGGCTCATAACTCAAGAACTAATGAAAAAATATCCAAGATTACAAGTTTTAGGAAATCAAACTTGGAATCTTAAAATATTTTCAACTCAAGCATCTCATATGAGATGGGCACACGGGCAAAAATATTTAGGTATAAAATATCCGTTAACGAGATTATTATATCCTCTGACATCAACACCTACTTGGTTTAAAACAGGAACAATTTTTGGTGTAAAAAGCAAATTAAGAAATTAAAATTTTATGAATTATCCAATTTTAATATTAAATAAGAACAATAATAATATACATGCTCTAGATAAAATGTTTGGAATAGTATCTGTTGGTGGAGAAAGCTTTTATAAAAACACAATAGTAATTGACTCTAAAGGCAATTTGTTAGAAGTTGAAAAAGTAGAAATTGAAAAAACAGCAAGTTTAAAATATTGCTTAATGTATTTTCAAAAAATGTTAAAATTAAAAATTACTTTTTCAACTAATAATAGAATTTTAAAATTGGATGAATTAAAAAAAATTATTATTGATAAGATTAATAGGAATCCGAAAAAATGGCTTTCTATGGGGACTTCAGAAGAAATAATAAAACACATAAATAAAATCAATAATTTTAATGAGTTAATTTCTATGTTTCGGTAGGTAATGGTACAGATTAGTTGACGAAGGATTCGGTAGTGTAGTAAATTGGAACTTTTATGAAATGTTTAAAAATAAATACTGATAATCAGAAAATTACAAATGAATAAGTCTCTTAATTGATGCTTAATCTCGTTCTTTGAAATATTAAAAATTCGTTAGCGCTTATAAAATATAGGTTTGTATAAGCTTAATGTAGTAAATTGGCGCTTGAAAAAGTAAGTGCTATGAAATGTAAAAAATGTAATTCAAAGAATTATATCAAAAAAGGGCTACGAGATAATAAACAGCGGTTCTATTGTAAAGATTGTAAGAAATATTTTCAGTCAGAATATATTTATCAAGCTTATAAATCAGAAACAAATGATTTTATTAAAAGTTTGCTTGAAGAAAGTTGTGGAGTTAGAAGTATTGGAAGAATATTACATATTTCTTCAAAAACAGTTTTATCAAGGATGCTAAAGATTAGTAAACAGATTAAAATTCCTTACTTTAATAAGTTTGGCTGTAAGTTTGAGATTGATGAGATGTTTATAAAAATAGCCAATGATAAAAAACAAAATTGGTTAATCTATGCAATTGAACAAAAGACTAAACATATTATTGGTTTTGTAATTGGTAGTAGAAATACAGAAAACTTGAAGACAGTAATTGATAAACTACTTCTACTCTATCCAGCAAGAATTTATACAGATGGATTAAATATGTATCCGAGTTTAATTCCAAAAGAAATTCACAAACGCTTTCAATATTGCACAAACAGAATTGAGAGAATGAATTTAAATTTACGAACTCATATTAAACGTCTATCAAGAAAAACAATTTGTTTTACAAGAGGCCAAAAATATTTGGAAGCTCATTTGAAGATTTACTTTTGGGGATGAGAGAAGTATTAGAGATTTGGAATTATATATTTCCATTCGTAGTTTCTATAAATAGAATTCCTAATCCTTCACCAATTCTTTTAAATTTTTATCTTGGTCAATCTCCCAAACATTATATACACCATCTCCATCAAAATCGGTTACAGCAATTGCTTTTGCCTTAAATGAGTTATTGGTAGCTTGAGTAATTTCGTACTCGTAGTTGGCATTCCCTCCTTCTTTTACAGTTTTATTTGCTACAAAATCAATAGCATTAAAATCATTAGAGTATTTAGAATACATAAAAAAATGATTACGTTGTAAACTATATAAATGCACCAAATTATTCTGAGCCTCCAACGCTTTTGTTTTTGCTATAATTGGCATTAAGTTGGGTAATGCAATTAAAATTAAAATTCCAATAATAACTAAAACCACTAATAATTCTTGCATATTAAATGCAGGAATTTTTCTACTAAGAAGTGTTTTTTTTGTTTTCATAGAGCAATAAAAGAATTTCTTCATTTCAAAAGTATTAAAATAATAATAATTTATTACATTTAACCTCGAAAAAGTATGGAATAAAATGAAAAAGAAACTTCTATTAATTGTTGTAATCTCTGTTTTTTTTAATTGCGAAGCTATTTTTGTAGAAAACATCTCTGACGAAAATGTAATTTTGTTAGCACCTACTAATAATGCTTCAGTCGCTTCTGGACTGATTGCATTTGATTGGCAAGAGATAAATGATGCAAATTCTTATCAAATTCAAATAGCAATTCCCAATTTTACTAATGCCAGTCAAATTGTTTTGGACTCTATTTTAACAACTTCTTCTGTAGCTAAAAACTTAGAAGCAGGGAATTATGAGTGGCGTGTTAAAGCAATCAATTCTGAATATTCTACCAATTATACAATAAAAAGTTTTACAGTAAACTAAACACCAAAAATGATTTTGAATATCAAACAGTTGTCTTTATTATTAATTATATTAATATCTACTCAATTTTCATTGGCTCAGGATAGTGAAGCTGTTAGAATTCAAAAAATAGAACAAAAATTAGACAGTTTATCTGTTTTCGTTTCTGGTCTAAATAAAAAGGTTGACTTTAGTGTAAGTGATATTGAGCTTTCTACTTTTATCAGAGCAATTGCAAAAAACCACAAAGTAAATGTGAGTATAGAAGCTAGCTTACAGAAAATACGAGTATCTCATAATTTTTCTGATGCCACAGTAAAAAATGTGTTTTTATATTTGTGTAAAGAACATAACCTAACTATAGATGTTTTAGGGTCAATTTTAAGTATTAAAAAATACAAGACACCTTATATTCCAAGAGATATTGAAGCTGTTTATAACAAAGAAAAAGATTTGTTTTCTGTTAACCTTAAAAATGACACACTTTTTGTTGCATTTAAAAAAATTACAGAGGTAACTGGAAAAAATTTAGTGTTTGCTCCAGATATTGAAAATCAGAAAATTTCTTCCTATATAAAAGAAAAATCTTTTGAAAGTGCCATAGACAAGATAGCTTTTGCAAATAATTTATCAGTAACTAAAACCAAAGACAATTACTATTTATTTGAAAGTGCTACGAGTCCAAACCAAAAAGGAATTACAGATACAAGAAGACAAAAACCTGCAAGATATAGAAATTCAAATTTTTACTTTAAGGTTCAAGATACAATTAAGCAGATTGTTGACGTAGATTTTGAGAACGTAGCTATTGCATCTATTATTAAAGATATTGGTTTTGATTTAAATGTTAATATGTTTACAAGTTCTCCTTTAACGGGTGCAGGAAATACAACTGTAAAAGCAAATGGTATTAGTTATGATAATCTATTAACCAAAATATTAGAAAACACAAAATTTAGTTTTAAAAAAATAAATGATGTTTATTATTTTGGAGATAATAAACAGCCTTCTTTAATTAGTTCAGTTACAATTCCGCTACTACATCGTTCTATAGAGATTATGAATTCTCCAATTCAAAGCAATCGAAATTCGGGATTTAATTCAAACCAAGGCTTTAATACAAATCAAGGTACAAATTCTATAAACGGAACTCAAAATTTTAATAACAATAATAGTCGTTTTAATCAAAATAATAATCAAAATTTTAATAGAAGTACAAATAACCAAAGAAATGCTTTTCAAGACTTTTCAAATCAATCTGATGCAATCTTAGAGTTAATTCCTAAAAGCATAACTGATGGTTTAGAAATTACTACTGATGTAGAACAGAATGCTTTTTTAGTGAATGGCAATGCACAAAAAATAGAAGCTTTTAAAAAATTCTTAAAAACAATTGATAAACCAATACCTGTAATTCTAATTGAAGTAATGATTATTGAAATCTCCAATTCAAATTCTGTATCTACAGGTTTAGACTTGGGTTTGGGAGATAGTCCTACAAGTGATAGTGGAACTATATTTCCGAATACAGAACTAACTTTAGGCGCTAATAGTATTAACAAGATTATTGGTGGTTTTAATGGATTTGGTTCTTTAAATGTAGGGAAAGTTGTACCAAACTTTTATGCAAAAATTCAAGCTTTAGAGACCAATGGAGATTTAAAAATTCGTTCTACTCCAAAGCTGTCTACTTTAAATGGACATCAAGCTACTTTGTCTAGAGGAGAACGTTCTTATTATGCAGTTACAAGAAGAGATGTGATAGGGTCTCAAAACCCACAAACTACAGAAATAAAAAACTACTTTCCTATTGATGCGGATTTATCTATTGGTATTCGACCTTTAGTTTCTGGAGATGGAAACATAACTTTAAATATTAACGTATTACAGTCTGATTTTAATGGAGAAAGAATCGATCCTGAAGCTCCTCCAGGAATTAACTCTAGAGAATTTACTTCAATTATAAGAGTTAAAGATAAAGACGTAATTATTTTAGGAGGTATTGAAGAAACTTCTAAAAATAACTCAGGCTCAGGAGTTCCTTTTTTAGCAAGAATCCCATTAATCAAATATTTATTTAGCAAACGTACAAGAACAGCTTCCAAAAGTAAGCTTTCTGTGTTAATAAAACCAACAATTATAAACTAGTGGTTTCGCAAACATTTACATACGGAAATAAATATGCAGCTATTGAATTTGCAGAAAATTCTACTTTTAATTACCTACAACTCACTAAAAAAAAGAATGAATTTATCATCTCTAAAAGTGCAGTTTTTCAGGATTTAGATAAATTAATTACAGCTTTAGATGGTCAAAAACATTTTTTTCTAATTGTAAACAATGAGCAAGTATTATCAAAAACTGTCTCAGTTGGAGATACAAATCAACAATCAATATTAAGAGCTGCATTCCCTAGTATTACAATTTCGAATTTTTATTTTGAGATTAACTCAACAGAAAGCCAATCTTATGTTGCTATTATTCGAAAAGAAGTTATAGACAATATTCTTATCCATTTCAAAAAACAAGGAATTTCTATAATTGATTTTTCTTTAGGGAATTTAGCAATTAAAAATCTATCTTTTTTAGTTGAAACAAAAACTTTAGCTTCTTCTAATGCACGAATAGAAATTCGTAAAAATGAGGTTACAGCAATAAAAAAAACAACTATTTCAAAAGAATCGTATTCTATAAATAATTTAGAAATAACAAATAATGATGTTTTAACTTTATCTGGAATTATTGGTTATTACTCAAAAACACCTTCTAGTAATATTCAAAAGGAATTAAAAGATAATTATTTTCAAAAACGTTTTTTTGATCTCGGATTAAAAACAGGGTTAGGCTTTTTATTGGTAATCTTACTGGTAAATTTTCTTTTTTTTAGTAATTACAGAACTAAAGTAGAACAACTTACTGGAGAACTTTTGTTGAGTGAAACTTATAAAAATCAGTTGATGACTTTACAACAAGAGGTCAATCAAAAAAAACGATTGGTAAAAAGTGTAAATTCTGCGTCCAATTCCAAACTCTCAAAATATATAGATGAACTTGGCTTTTCTGTACCAAATACAATATTATTAGCTCAAATTAATTACCAACCAATTCAAGGTGTCATTAGAGCTGATAAAAAGCTCATTTTTAATACTAATAAAATTGAAGTGGAAGGAACTTCTAAAGACAATGAAAACTTTTCAAACTGGATTTCTTTGTTAGAAAAAAAAGATTGGGTAGACCAAATATCTATCCTTAATTATGGAAAAGGACAAAAAACAAGTACAATGGCTAACTTTAAATTTATAATTACTTTACATGAGTAATCAGCAAAAAAATATCGTATTAATTATAGGTTTTTTTCTGTTACTTATTATTTCTTATGTTTTTTCAATTCAAAAAACAATAGATTTAAAGTACCAATTATCAAAATTGCAACAAGAAAAAGAAATACTTGCAAATGCTAATGAACGAATATTTAGTTTGCAACAAGAAAACAAACATTTAGACGCTATTTTAAATAAGAAAAATTTATCGATTGAAAATTCTTTTCAACAAACAATTTTAAATAGCTTAAATCGATTTTCTAAACAAGCATCATTTGATATTATTTCTTTTGAAAAACCACATACATTTTCTCAAAACAATACAAGTTTAAACACCTACTCTTTTTCAATTCGAGGAAATTTCTCTACACTTTTAAAATTGGTAAACTCTCTTGAAAACCAACGACTTGGAAAAATAATCTCTCTTCATTTTGAGAAGAAAAAAAATTATAGAAAAAACAAACAAGAACTAATTGTCCATTTTTATCTTCAAGAACTTTCGCAAGCACAGCAGAAAGTTTTTGCAAAATAGATATAAATTTTAATATAATGAAAATTATTATAGAACTCTTATTTTTTATTAGCTTAGTACTTCTTTTTTATCAAGACAATAAAGAAAGAAAAGTAGCTGTATGGGTTTTAGTTTTAGGAATGTTATTTGGTGGAACGCTTCACTATTTGAATCAAAATACACCTGTATTTTTATCTAATATTGCCATAAACATAGTTTCTATAATTATTATTTTAGGAATTCTTTGGAGTTATGCAAAGCTTAAAATGAAAAAAAAACTATTTGAAGTTTTTGGTTTAGGAGATTTGCTTTTTTTTATTCTTTTAGGAGTAAGCTTACCAACATTATCATTTTTAGTCGTGTTTGTGTTTTCATTAATTTTTTCTTTAGTTATCTTTATCATCCTAAGAAATCGTTTTAAAAATGAAACAGTTCCTTTAGCTGGGCTTCAGAGTTTATTTTTAGCACTCAGTTTAATTGCAAATAAGTTATTTACTTCAGTTCAATTATTTACAACATAATGGAAGAAAAAGCATTTTATATAGCTACAGAATTAACACAGTTGATATCCAGTGAACAGGCATATCAATACAGAATTATTCCATGTAAAGAAGTAGGTAAGCAATGGTTTTTTAAAACGGATAACGAAGATATTTTAGCTTTAAAACAAGAACTTTCTATTGTTTTTGGTAAAGATATTGTTTTAGAAAAAGAGACCACTAAAACCATTCAGAAATTTTTAGAAACCAATTATCGGAAAAGACCAACATCAAAAAACAAAAAATCTTTAAATTACTCAGAAGATTTTCTGTTGAACATTATTTATGAAGCCAAAGAAATTGGTAGTAGTGATATTCATTTTGAAATTTTTGAAAAACATGCCAGAGTTCGTTTACGTATTGATGGCAAATTAATAGAACATTATGTAATTGTACTCGAGGAATATCCAAAAATAATCAACCGAATTAAGATTATGGCAAGTCTGGATATTTCTGAAAAGCGATTGCCTCAAGATGGAAGAATAAACTTAACTACAGAAGAAGAAGATTTTGACATTCGTGTTTCTTCGCTCCCAACTTTACATGGTGAGAAACTGGTATTGCGTATTTTATCTAAAAATAATATTCATGTTTCTTTAGAAAACCTAGGGTTTACAGAACAAGAACTAAAAACCTATACAACTGCTGTACAGAAACCCAATGGAATTGTTTTGATTTCTGGGCCTACAGGTTCTGGAAAAACAACCACCTTATATGCAACTTTAAAACTATTAAACTCGAATGATGCAAATATTTTAACCATAGAAGACCCAATTGAATATACTTTAGAGGGAGTCAATCAAGTGCAATTAAAACAAAATATTGGTCTTGATTTTGCAAGTACATTGCGTACTTTTTTAAGGCAAGACCCAGATATTATAATGGTTGGAGAAATAAGAGATGTAGATACTGCAAACATGGCAATTAGAGCCTCTTTAACAGGACATTTGGTACTCTCAACCATTCATACCAATTCTGCTTGGGCAACTGTGTCTAGGTTGATAGACATGGGAATTCCTTCATTTTTAATTGCCAGTACTTTAAATGTTAGTGTAGCACAGCGATTGGTAAGAAAATTATGTGAAAATTGTAAGAGACCTCAAACATCTGTAGGAATTTATGCAGATCTTTTAAAGGAATTCAAAGAAATTAATACACATTATGAGGCTGTAGGTTGTCCTACTTGCTACCAAACAGGATACCAAGGAAGAAAAGCTGTTTATGAAATTATTCCTATTACAGAAGAGTTGGTCAATAACATTAAAGATAAAAAACTAGAAATTAACCAATATTTAAAAGAAAATCAAATTGCTACCTTAAAAACAAATATGTTGCAATTGGTAAAACAAGGTATAACTTCTATTGAAGAAGTATACCCATTTTTAATTTAACTGAACTCAGTCATTTTTTTTGTAACTTTTGGTTAATTAAATTTTAATAGTTAAAGCATTGAAGAAACAACACAAAACATATCTATTACTACTTACTGTACTTATCGTTTGGGGAATTATTGGCTTTCGAATTTACAGCAGATTACATCCTCTTACTCCAAAGTTTGAGACCTCAAAGATGAGCACAAATTTTGTGAAAGAAAATGATATTCAAATCAACCCCTATCAATTAATAGCAGATTATCGAGATCCTTTTTTAGGGAAGTTTCCTCAAAAGAAAAAAATTGTTAGAAAAAAAAGAGTAGAGAAACCTAAAACAACAGTACCTTTTCCTAACGTTAGATACAATGGTATTATTGAAGGAGCATCAAAATCTTATATACTTACTGTTAATAACCAACAAGAGATTTTAAAAATTGGACAAGAAATTAGAGGAGTTAAATTAATGAGTGCAAATACCAAAGAGGCTATCGTTCGTTTTCAAGGAACTAAAAAAACAATCTCTTTACAATAATGCAACTTAGTCAAAAAATAAAAGCAGGTGCATTGCAATATGTTTTGGTAATATCTGTCATCATAGCTCTCATCATTTTTGCTTTTATTTCTCTAATTTATTTGCAGCAAAAAATGACTATTAAACATCGTTTTGCAAAAGAAAGTATAGCAAATACGTTAACAGGTTTCGATTATTTAAAAAACAACACTATTCCTTATAACGAAAAAACAAATCTTACATTATCTAAAAACGAGTTGGCTACAATAACCTTAGAAAAAAAGCATTGGGGTATTTTTGATCTTGTAATTGCCGAATCAAAAATTAAAAACGAGTTTTTTCAAAAAATAGGATTGATGGGAACTCAAAATACAAAAAGAGAAGCTTTGTATGTAAAAGATAACAATCAATCCTTAGTTTTGGTTGGGAATACAAAAATTATTGGAAATGCTGCTCTGCCAAAGCAAGGGGTTAAAGGCGGAAATATTTCAGGGATTTCTTATTATGGAAATCAACTCATTTATGGAAATCAAAAAAGAAGTACTTCAAAATTACCTCAAATTAAAAATTTAGAGTACGTAAAGAACTTACCTATAAATTATCGAGAAAATTCTCTTCAAAATTTCGAATTAGAAGATGGACTAACATTAAAAAACTCTTTTACAAAAAAGACTTTGGTTTACGAGGCTATAAATACAATTGAATTAACTAATGTTTCCTTGTCTGGAAACATGTTAATTGTTTCTAAAACTGCCATCAAAGTAAATGCTTCTGCAACATTAGAAGATGTAATTTTAATTGCGCCAAAGATTTTTATAGAAAAAAATGTTATAGGAAATTTCCAAGCAATTGCCACAAAACATATTAATGTAAAATCAAATTGTACATTAAAATATCCTACAGCATTAATTTTATTTGAAAAAGCAGATGTGGAATCCAATGAAAATCAGCCTAGACAACCAAAACTTAATATACCTAAAATTACAATAGATAAAAATGCTTTAGTAAAAGGAATTCTCTTATTTGAATCAGAAAAAAAAGCAACAAATTACAATGCACAAATTACAATTGAAGAAAATGCCAATGTAACAGGTGAAGTTTTTTGCGCTAAAAATCTAGAATTATTAGGAAGCGTTATTGGAAGTGTTTTTACCAATAATTTTATAGTTAAAAAATCTGGTGGTATTTATATCAATCATATTTACAATGGTGTTATAAACAATAAAGAACTGCCTAAACAATATGTAGGTTTGCAAATCAATCAAACATCTAATTCAGTTGCCAAATGGTTAAATTAAAGATGTTTTTCAGTAAAAAACTTAAAGCTTCCTCATTAACGGAAGTAATTGTTGCCACAAGTATTTTATTATTAATATTTGCGATTGCCCTAGTTACGTTAAACAATATTATGGTGAGTTCTTTAAAAAAAGATACCCATAAAATGGAAGTTGTTTTAGATAAACTTATGTATCAATATAAAAACAATCAGTTAAAAATACCGATTTCTTATCAAGAGGATAATTTTACAATCTCTATTCAACAATTAAATCAGGATGCTATTTCTTTTATAGAATTTTCGATAGACGATAACACTTCCTCAAAAAAAATCATCAAAAAACTAATTTTCTATGAGCAAGAATAAATTAAATGCATTTACGCTTTCGGAGATGTTAGTCGTTTTAGTGGTTTCCAGTATTTTAATTGCAATGGGATTTTGGGTGTTGAATAGCGTTCGAAAACAAGTTTATAGTATTCAAAAAAATTATCAAAAAAAACAAGAAGTTCATTATTTTGAAACAACTTTTCTCAAAGACATTAACACCAACCAAGTTTTTTATAATCAAAAATTAAATGTATTGACTTTAAAAAAATCTACCGATAGCATTCAATATACATTTTTGGAGAATTTTGTAATTAGAGAAAAAGACACTTTTCAAATAGAAATTGTAAATAAAAAGTTATTTTTGGATGGAAAAGAAGTTCAAAACAAAGAGGTAGATGCTATTGAAATCAACTTATCTAAAAACTTCTCGAGTAAACAATTGTTTCTTCAAAAAACGAAAGATGCAACTCATTATTTAAATAATTTATAAATTAAAAGTGGCTTTCGATTTAAATAAAATACCTAATTCTAAAAAACCTAAAAGTTCTTTTGATATTGATTCGATATTAAAAAAAGAAATTAGTTTTGGAAGTTCTTTTTCTAATAAAAAAAAAGAAACTTTTTATACAGAATTAAACGTTTTATTGAATGCTGGGTTAACCTTAAAAGATAGTTTATCCTTAATTTCTGAAGAACAAAAAAAAGATGGTGATAAAAAACTTTTTAAAACTATTATTCAAGATTTAGTAAATGGTAAAAATCTTTCTGAAGCCATTGTATCTCAAAAACAATTTTCTGAATATGAATACCATTCTTTACGAATAGGAGAACAAACAGGAACATTGGAAAGAGTTACCAAAGAATTAGGAGTTTTCTACAAAAGAAAAAATGAACAAAGAAGAATCATAATTAGCGCACTTTCATATCCTATTGTGGTTTTGTGTACAGCTTTTTTAGCGATTTTGTTTATGTTGCAATTTGTAGTTCCCATGTTTGCAGATATTTTTAAGCAGAACAAAGTCGAGTTGCCTTGGATTACTAAAAAAATTATGTCATTGTCAACTTCTTTCCAAGAATATTGGATGTTGTTTTTCATTTTACTTCTTGGAATTCTGATTCTAAATCAAATCATTAAAAAGAAAATTTGGTATCAAAAGTATAGTGCATTATTGCTGCTAAAACTACCTTTAATTGGAGAGTTTATTCGAAAAGTGAAAATTGCACAATTTACCCAAGCCATTACCTTACTGACAGGAGCTAAAGTGCCATTGTTAAATGGAATCCAATTAACAAAAAAAATGATTGGTTATTATCCCTTAGAAATTGCTTTAGAAAAAGTAGAGAGTGATATTTTACAAGGAAAAAGCTTACATCAAAGTATGAGCAACCATAAAATCTTTGATAAAAAAATGGTTTCTTTAATAAAAGTTGCTGACGAAACCAGCCAGAATGAAACTATTTTTAAAAGATTAACAGAACAGTACAATCAAGAAATAGAACACAAATCAAAAATGATTTCTGCCACTATAGAGCCTTTTATTATATTAATTTTGGGTGTGATTGTAGCCACTATCTTAATAGCTATGTATTTACCAATGTTTAAATTGAGTACTGTGATTTCATAACTTCATTTATAGAAATTACTCTACTTGATTATGTGCAAATCAATTAACTTATTGTGTGAAAAGTAGGATATTCATAAACAGATATCCTTTTTTTATTTCTAAAGTTTAACGAAAATTCGTTTTGTTCGTTAAAAAGATTTTAGGTTATGACTACATTACTCTAAATTTTTAGAGTACAACCAAGAGCAATTTTATAATCATTAAATTGTTGGTTTACGAGGATTCACTCTACTATCGAACAAAATGCATTTAATTATCAAAGAGTTAATTAATTTTGATAAAAAATAATTAACTAATATTCAGTAGTTTATATAAGAAAATTTTATCATAACTTTTTTTTAACATTAAATTAATATTTGTTAAAATTTTAAAATATAATTTTAAACCAGAAAAAGGAAAGAATTGCTAACCAACAAACTACCTGAATAAATATTTTCAAATTAATATTATTTCAAATAATTTTAATTTTCTTATTAGTCATTCTCCTCTTATTTTTCGAAATACATTTATTAATAAAAAATAATCTATGAAAAAGGCTTTTCTTAGTTTACTTATTACATGTTTTTTGTGTATAGGTAAAACTGCAAAATCACAAGAATTACCAAAAATTATTCCTCCCTCACCAAATGCAGCTGCATTCCACGTTTCTGGAAATACCCAAGTAAACAATTATACAGGTGCTGCTAATATATCAATACCCATATTTACTATTCAAGAAGGAGATATAAGTTTGCCAATTTATTTGAAATATACAGGTGGTAATGGAATTAAAGTAGAAGAAATTGCAAGTTGGGTGGGTCTAGGTTGGACTCTAAATACAGGAGGCGCTATTTCTAGAACAATTAGAAGTATCGCTGATGAAGATACACATTATGGCCATTTTACTCTAAATAATATTCCTGTTCCAAATTATTCCAATATAGCTTTTTACACTGATATGGGAAATAATAAAGAAGATGGTGAGCCAGATAAATTCTTTTATAACTATCCTGGTGGCTCTGGAAGTTTCTTTTATGATTATAATAAAAATTTATACTTAAAAGAAAGAAAAAATATTGATATTACACATACTGTTGGTGTAGATGCAGAATCAATCCAGCCTGCTAATTGTAGGTCTTATAATACAGTTATCAAGGATTTCAAAATTAAAGATGAATATGGGAATAATTATTTTTTTAAAGACAAAGAGAGATCTAATACAAGGGTCTTGGGAGGAAGTTATGCTGATAATAATAGTTATCCTTCTTCTTGGTTTTTAAATAAAATAGAAAATAGAACAAAAACAAGGGAAATAAACCTAAATTATGATTTCTATCTTTATGATTTAATAAGTCGTCGAGGAACTATTCCAATAAATGGAACTTCTCCAACTACTGATATTGAATCTGAGACTTATATGCAATCAACTTATACTGCCAAAAGACTAAGTAATATTACTTTTAGTCAAGGAAGTGTCGAATTTGTATGTTCTTTAAACAATAGAAAAGATTTTGCAGGAAATAAATATTTAGATAAAATTAATATTCTAAATAATAACGGGGACATTATAAAATCTTTTAACTTTAATTATAAATACCTAACTCCAAATGGACTGGTTGATTTAAGTACAAACCTTACTGGAGATAAAGAACAATATCGGTTAATATTAACTTCTGTAGAAGAATGTGATAGCTCAGGAAATTGCAAACCAGAAACAAAATTTACATATGATACCGACTATATGCTTCCAAGAAGAGACTCTAAAGCTCAAGATCATTGGGGTTACTATAATGGAAAAAACTCCAATACAGAATACATTTCAAGACAATATATCACCTCAAAATTTGTTAATGAAGATTGGAAAACGATTGTTAAAGGAACTTCAGATAAAAATCCAAATTTTAATTATGGGAAATCAGGCGTTTTAACTGCTATTGAATATCCTACAGGAGGAAAAACAGAATTTGAGTATGAGGCACATACTGCCAAAACATCTAAAGTATCTGGAGTCATTTCTGCTAAACAAACTACGATGAGCTGGAATGGCTTCAATAATAGAATTCCCTTAAACATCAATGTTCATTCAGAACCTTATACCTATAGTAGGGTTAGGATAGGGGGAGTCACATCTAACCCTGTTAATTGTGATGTTGTTATTAATATTAGACAAATTAATTCAAGTGAGACTCATCAACTTACAATGACCAGTAGTGGAGGTGCCGGTAATTATTCAACTTCCCCTCAAGAGCTATTTTTAAAATCAGGTTCTTATGAAGCTTGGTTTACTTATGTGGGTAATTGTACTCAATATGATGCAGCAATTATTACTATTCTAAGTGATGAAGAAAACACCAATTTAAACAAAACATTAGGGGGGGTAAGAATAAAAAATATCTACGATTACGACAATAATAAGTTAACAAATAAAAAAAACTACAAGTATCTAGACGATTTTGGGTACAGTTCAGGAAGAGTCGCTTACGGACCTAAATATTATGGATTAACTTATGATTTATCCAATAATTCTTCAGTATTAATAGGTTATGTGAGATATGTAAATTCTGTAAATCCATTAGTTGCAACACAAGGAAGTAATGTTGGCTACGGAAAAGTAACCGTATCCTCTTTAAATGAAAAAACAGGGAAAACAGAATACTATTATTCAACAACAGAAGATTATAAAGACGGAAATAATGCGATTAACCCATTTAATGGATTACCTCAAAGTGAAACTATAGAAGGTATTAAATTATACCCATTCCCAAAAGTAGAACCTAGTAGTAATGATTATTTAAGGGGTTCATTAATTAAACAGATTTCTTACAAGAAAAATGGAAATACTTTCAGTAAAGTTTCAGAAACTATAAATAACTATACTTTTATGGCTTATTTTCCTGACGTTTCACTTTTACCATATCAAGGGGGTAATATTATTAATTCTAATTATTCAAAAATATATAGAGCTGTAAAAGCAGTAAATATTTTTGATTATAGCAATAATGGAAATGGAGGAAGTACACCAACAATTTATCTTTCTTTTTATGATGTCTTTAATGGTTACAACCTTTTAAAAGAAACTATAACGAATTCCTATAATGATTCTGGTATACTAACAAATACTAAAACCA
>NZ_JBYVJW010000019.1:0-62815 GCF_058147165.1 Polaribacter sp. 2305UL8-11
TGTTCAAATTAACTTTGGGAATATAACAAATCTTGATGTAAAAATTACCAACCATTTTTTGCCACATTACCTAAAATCTATGTAATTGATTTTGAATACATAAGATTTTTCTATTACAGTAGAAAATGACAAATTTTAATACTTTTCAGACAGTCTCCTTTTTTTCGCCTATAGAACTTAGTCTCTAATCAAAGGCAATGTAGAACAACGTAACAAACCTTCTTGTTTTGCAATTTCTGCATAAGGCACTTCTTCTACAATAAAACCATTTTCACGTAACCAAGAATTTAATCGTGTAAAGTTTTTTTCAGAGATAATTACTTCTTCTGATATAGAAAAAACGTTGCTGTTCATATTATACATTTCTTCTTTGGTAATTTCAAAAATATTTTCTTCACCAAAATAATTTACCAACCATTTGTATTCACTTTCAACTAAAAATCCATTTTTATGAAGTATGGCTTTATCTTTACCTATTGGTTGAAAACAACAGTCTAAATGCAAGGCATTTTCTTTAGGGTTTGTATTCGATTTTCTTAACTCAAAAGATTTTACAGTTTTATGAGGAAATAACTCTTGTATAGCAATTACTGCATCTATATTTGTTCTAGCAGTTATAAAATCTGCATAATCTTTACCTGAATAAGTGCCTATAAAAATGTAGTCATTCCATGGCATTACATCACCACCTTCTATATGACATTCTTCTGATAAAAGAATTATATTGTCTGGATTAATTTGAGATATTACATTATTTATAGCTTTGTATTCCTTTTCTCTGTCTGGTAAAATATTTGCTTTTATAAATTTATCTTCAATAACAAAGGCAATGTCTCTAGAAAATATTTGATTGTAGTCTTCAATTATTTCTGGTCTAAATACTTTTACATCATATTTTTCAAAAACTTTAGCAACTGCATCCATTTCTAAAATCATATCTGATTCTTTAGGGTATGTACCTGCTAAAACGTGTTCTACACTTTTAGGATCGTAACAATCTTCTACCTTTGGAATACCTCCATTACTTTGAGCAGTTCCTAAAATAACAGCTCTTAATCTTGATGTTTCATTATTAACATTAAGTTGTAACATATTTTTAAATTGATAAAAAAAGCTTCATTATTAATGAAGCTTTTAGTTATTTAGTAAAAATAATACAATTTTTTCTATCTATTCTCAATTTTTACAAAAGGTCTTACATTTTCTCCTGTATAAATTTGACGAGGTCTACCAATTGGTTCTTTATTTAATCTCATTTCTTTCCATTGTGCAATCCAACCAGGTAAACGACCTAAAGCAAACATAACTGTAAACATATCTACAGGAATACCCATAGCTCTATAAATAATACCTGAATAAAAATCTACATTTGGATATAATTTTCTGTCAACAAAATAAGGATCACTTAATGCTTCTTTTTCTAAGCCTTTAGCTATTTCTAAAATTGGGTCATTTACACCTAAATCATTCAAAACCTCATCAGCTGCTTTTTTGATGATTTTGGCTCTTGGGTCAAAGTTTTTATAAACTCTATGCCCAAATCCCATCAATCTAAAAGGATCATTTTTATCTTTGGCTTTTGCCATGTATTTTTTTGTATCTCCTCCATCTGCTTTAATTGCTTCTAACATTTCTAAAACAGCTTGGTTAGCTCCTCCATGAAGTGGCCCCCAAAGTGCAGAAATTCCTGCTGATAAAGATGCAAATAAACCTGCATGAGATGAACCTACAATTCTTACTGTAGATGTAGAACAGTTTTGCTCATGATCTGCGTGTAAAATTAGTAATTTGTCTAAAGCATCTTTAATAATTGGGTTAATTACATAATCTTCATTAGGTTGTTCAAACATCATTTTTAAGATATTTTCTACATAACCTATAGAAGTAGAACCGTAATTTAAAGGAAGACCTTGTTTTTTACGCATTGTCCAAGCAACTAAAACAGGAAATTTACCTAATATCTTAACAATTGAACGATACATATCTTCTTCAGAATCTACATTTACTGAAGATGGATTAAATGCTGTTAAAGCACTTGTTAGCGAAGATAAAACACCCATTGGATGAGCCGTTTTTGGAAAAGCGTCTAATATTTTTTTAATATCATCATCTACAACAGATTTAGATTTAATATCTGCATGAAATTTATCTAATTGCTCTTTAGTTGGTAGGTTGCCAAAAATTAAAGCATAAGCCACTTCTAAAAAATCTGCTTTTTCGGCTAATTCTTCAATACCATAACCTCTATATCTTAAAATTCCCTTTTCACCATCTAAAAAAGTAACAGCACTTTCACAAGAACCTGTATTTTTATATCCAGGATCAATAGTTATCACCCCATTTGTTGCGCCTCTTAATGTTTTAATATTTATGGCAACTTCATTTTCTGTACCTTTTACAAGAGGAAATTCGTAAGAATTATCTCCTATTTGTAACTTAGCTTTATCTGACATTTATTGATGTTTTTATGTGTTATTTTCTCTCCAACGAAGATACCAAATTTTAAAGGATTTTAAAAGTTGTTATTAATAGATTATAAGTATAAAAAAATAAGGTCTATCGATTTAACAATTCTTTAATAAAAAGCAAAAAACCTCGCAATAAAATTGCGAGGTTTTAAACTTTAAAAAAAAAGGAACTTAAATTTTAAATGCTTTCTCTTTTGGGAAATAAGCAACTTCACCTAACTCTTCTTCAATTCTTAATAATTGATTGTATTTTGCCATTCTATCTGAACGTGAAGCAGAACCTGTTTTAATTTGACCACAGTTTAATGCAACTGCTAAATCTGCAATTGTATTGTCTTCTGTTTCTCCAGATCTGTGTGACATTACTGATGTATAACCAGCATTTTTTGCCATATTTACAGCAGAAATTGTTTCTGTTAAAGATCCTATTTGGTTTACTTTAATCAAAATTGAATTTGCTATTCCGTTTTCAATTCCTCTTCCTAAACGTTCTACATTTGTTACAAATAAGTCATCACCTACTAATTGTACTTTATCTCCAATTTTTTCAGTTAAGTATTTCCAACCTTCCCAATCATTTTCATCCATACCATCTTCAATAGAAATAATAGGATACTTATCTGCAAGTTCTGCCAAATAATCTGCTTGTTCTTTACTTGTTCTAATCTTTCCTGTTTCTCCTTCAAATTTCGAATAATCATATTTACCATCAACATAGAACTCTGCTGCTGCACAATCTAAAGCAATTTTAATTTCATCTCCAAAAGAGTATCCAGCATTTTTAACAGCTAACTCAATTGTTTCGATTGCATCTTCTGTTCCGTCTAAAGTTGGTGCAAAACCTCCTTCATCACCAACTGCTGTAGATAAATTTCTGTCGTGTAAAACTTTTTTTAGATTATGAAAAATTTCAGATCCCATTTTCATTGCTTCAGAAAACGTTGCTGCCTTTACTGGCATAACCATAAATTCTTGAAATGCAATAGGTGCATCTGAGTGAGAACCTCCGTTAATGATATTCATCATTGGTACTGGTAACGTATTCGCAGAAACACCACCTACATATCTATATAATGGCATTCCTAATTCATTTGCAGCAGCTTTGGCAGCAGCCAAAGAAACTCCTAAAATTGCATTAGCTCCTAATTTAGATTTATTGGCTGTACCATCTAAATCTATCATTAATTGGTCTATAGTATTTTGTTCAAAAACAGAAACTCCTAATAGTTCTTCTGCAATAATATTATTTACATTATCTACTGCTTTTAAAACTCCTTTACCCATATAATCTTTTCCTCCATCACGTAATTCTACAGCTTCGTGTTCTCCTGTAGATGCTCCAGAAGGAACTGCAGCTCTACCTAAAATTCCGTTTTCTGTTGTTACATCTACTTCTACTGTTGGGTTACCTCTTGAATCAAAAATCTGACGTGCGTGAACGCTAATAATAATGCTCATTGTATTTTTATTTAATTAATTTAATCTTCTATTTCTCTGCTAAATTACAAAATGTAACAAGGATTTAATAGTTTGTTTTTGATTAATTACGAAAACGTTTGCTAACGGATTATAAACAAAAATCCCACTCAAATTAACGAATGGGATAGTTGCTATGATAAGGAGTGTGATACTTAAATCACCATTACAAAGATATTGCAACAAGACAACTTTAATATTTTTTTTTGTTGAATGGCATCAATTTATCGATAAACGGTCTTTAATTTATGACACAACTTTTTTTGTTTCTTTAATATTATGTATAAACTGATCAAATAAATATTCAGAATCATGAGGTCCTGGACTTGCTTCTGGATGATATTGTACAGAGAAAACATTTTTATCTTTTAATCTAATACCAGCAACTGTGTGATCGTTTAAATGAACATGTGTAATCTCTACGTTTTCATTTGCTTCTGTTTCTTCTCTATTGATAGCAAAACCGTGATTTTGAGAGGTTATTTCTCCTTTGCCTGTTAATAAATTTTTAACTGGATGGTTTATTCCTCTGTGACCATTATGCATTTTGTAAGTAGAAATACCTTGAGACAAAGCAATAACTTGATGCCCTAAACAAATACCAAACAAAGGTAAATCTTTATTTATAATCTCTTTAGCAACTTTTTGTGCTTCTTCTAATGGCTCTGGATCTCCAGGTCCGTTAGAAATAAAGTAACCATCAGGATTAAAAGCTGCTAAATCTTCAAATGATGAATTGTATGGAAAAACTTTGATGTATGCTCCTCTTTTTGCTAAGTTTCTTAAAATATTTTTCTTGATACCAATATCTAATGCAGAAATTTTTATTTCAGCATTTTCGTCACCTACAAAATAAGGTTCTTTTGTAGATACTTTAGAGGCCAATTCTAAACCTTCCATACTTGGAACGTCAGCTAATTGTTTTTTCAGTTGGTCAATATTATCAACTTCCGTAGAAATGATTGCATTCATTGCTCCATGATCTCTAATATAAGATACTAATGCTCTTGTATCAACATCAGAAATAGCCACTAAATTATGTTTCTGAAACCAGTCAAATAAATTTCCATCAGAATCTACTCTAGAGTGCGTAAAGCTAAAATTCCTACAAATTAAACCAGAAATTTTAATTCCATCAGATTCTACTTCATTATCATTTACACCATAATTACCAATATGTGCATTTGTTGCTACCATTAATTGGCCAAAATATGATGGATCTGTAAATATTTCTTGATAACCTGTCATACCTGTATTAAAACAGATTTCACCAGTAGAAGTTCCTTCAATTCCTACAGATTTCCCATAAAAAATTGTTCCGTCAGCTAATAAAACTAGTGCTTTTTTACGTGTTTGATATTTCATTGATAGTTGTTGTGTTTGCTTTTTTATTTGTTGATGTAAAAATATAAAAAAAGGGATAAACGTAAACGTTTATCCCTTTTATATAATTTAAAAAATTTTCATTTTTTATTCTTCTGATTTTTCTTCAGTTGCTGTACCCTCTACTTGAGCAGTTTCTGCTTTCTTAGAACCTCCTCTTCTACTTCTACGAGTAGATTTCTTAGCTTTAGTACCTTTAGGATTGTAGATTTCGTTATAATCTACTAATTCTACCATAGCCATAGGAGCATTATCTCCTTGACGATTTCCTAATTTAATGATACGTACATAACCTCCTGGTCTGTCTGCAACTTTTACAGAAATTTCTCTAAAAAGTTCAGTTACTGCATACTTATCACGTAAATAAGAAAATACAATACGTCTGTTGTGAGTTGTATCTGCTTTAGATTTAGTAATTAATGGCTCTACAAAAACTCTTAATGCTTTTGCTTTTGCTACTGTAGTATTAATACGTTTGTGTTCTATTAAAGAACAAGCCATATTTGCTAACATCGCTTTTCTGTGCGCTGTTTTTCTACCTAAATGATTGTGTTTTTTTCCGTGTCTCATTTTGACGTTTGTTTATGCTTTCATCTTGCATCTACTCATTTTGAGGAGCAAAATATGAAAGGTTAATCTTTATCTAATTTGTATTTTGTTAAGTCCATTCCAAAACTTAAACCTTTAACAATTACTAGTTCTTCTAGTTCTGTTAATGATTTTTTACCAAAGTTTCTAAACTTCATTAAATCACTTTTATTAAACGATACTAAATCTCCTAATGTATCTACTTCTGCAGCTTTTAAACAATTTAAAGCTCTGACAGATAAATCCATATCTATTAATCTCGTTTTTAATAATTGACGCATGTGTAATGATTCTTCATCATACGTTTCTGTTTGTGCAATTTCATCTGCCTCTAAAGTGATACGCTCATCAGAGAATAACATAAAGTGGTGGATTAATATTTTTGCAGCTTCAGTTAATGCATCTTTAGGATTGATTGATCCATCAGTATCGATGTCGAAAACCAATTTTTCATAATCCGTTTTTTGCTCTACACGAAAATTTTCGATTGCATACTTTACATTCTTAATTGGTGTGTAAATAGAATCTGTAAAGATTGTTCCTATTGGTGCAGAAGCTTTTTTATTTTCTTCTGCTGGTACAAACCCTCTACCTTTTTCTATAGTAATTTCTGCATTTAACTTTACAGATTTATCCATATTACAGATTACTAAATCTGGATTCAATACTTGAAAACCTGAAATAAACTTTTGTAAGTCTCCTGCTGTAAATTGCTCTTGACCAGATACTGAAATAGAAACAGTTTCTCTATCTGTTTCATCTATTTGCTTTTTAAAACGTACTTGTTTTAAATTTAAGATAATTTCTGTAACGTCTTCTACAATTCCAGGAACTGTTGAAAACTCATGCTCTACACCATCAACTCTTAATGAAGTAATTGCAAAACCTTCTAAAGAAGATAATAACACTCTTCTTAAAGCATTACCTACTGTTAAACCAAATCCTGGTTCTAAAGGTCTGAATTCAAATCTTCCAGAAAAATCTGTAGATTCGATCATAATTACTTTATCGGGCTTTTGAAAATTTAAAATTGCCATATTTTTTTCTTCGTTTTAATTGTTATTTAGTTGCGCGGTTTGTAAGTGTGAAGAAATACAAACAAACCCTTTGGCCAAATACCAATATGATTAATTTATTACTTAGAATATAATTCTACGATTAATTGCTCTTTAATGTTTTCCGGAATTTGTAATCTTTCTGGTACTTTTACAAAAGTTCCTGTTTTAGTATCGTTATTCCAAGTTAACCATTCGTAAACATTATTGTTAGATGCTAAAGCATCTTCAATAGCTACTAAAGATTTAGACTTTTCTCTTACTGCAACAACATCTCCTTCTTTTAATTGGTAAGATGGTATGTTAACAATTTCTCCATTAACAGTAATATGTCTGTGAGATACTAATTGACGTGCTCCGCTTCTTGAATTTGAAACCCCCATTCTGTAAACTACGTTATCTAAACGAGACTCACATAATTGTAATAAGATTTCACCAGTAATTCCTTGAGAAGCTGACGCTTTTTTAAATAAGTTACTGAATTGACGCTCTAAGATACCATAGGTATATTTTGCTTTTTGCTTCTCCATTAATTGAGTTGCATATTCAGATTTTTTTCCTCTTCTTCTTGCGTTTCCATGCTGTCCTGGAGGAAAATTTCTTTTTTCGAAGTTTTTATCTTCTCCAAAAATTGCTTCACCAAATTTACGAGCAATCTTAGTTTTTGGTCCTGTATATCTTGCCATTTCTTTTTTGTTATAGATAGGGGTTATGAATTAAGGCTTTCTCCTTCGATAACCTGTTTCCTATCAAGTTAAAATATAATTATTATTTGATATTCTCTTTTAAAGAAAAACTGAAACAAATTCAGCTTAAACTCTTCTTCTTTTTGGTGGACGACATCCATTATGAGGAATTGGTGTAACATCAATAATTTCTGTTACTTCAATACCTGCATTATGAATAGATCTAATTGCAGATTCTCTACCATTACCAGGTCCTTTTACATAAACTTTTACTTTACGTAAACCTGCTTCTTTTGCAACTGCTGCACAATCTTCTGCTGCTAATTGGGCTGCATAAGGAGTATTCTTTTTAGAACCTCTAAAACCCATTTTACCTGCAGATGACCAAGAAATTACGTCACCTTTTTTGTTTGTTAAAGAAATAATGATGTTGTTAAAAGATGCAGTTACGTGCGCTTCTCCAATAGCATCAATAATTACTTTACGTTTTTTTGAACTTGCTTTTGCCATAATTTTTAAAATTCAGTTATCGCTTTTTAGTAAATTGTATTAAAAAATACGGCACACTAAATGCTAATAACTAGTTTAATCTCTAACTTATTTTTTCTTGTTAGCTACTGTTTTTCTCTTACCTTTTCTAGTACGAGAATTGTTTTTAGTTCTTTGTCCTCTTAAAGGTAACCCCATTCTATGACGGATTCCTCTTTGACAACCAATATCCATTAAACGTTTAATGTTTATTTGAACTTCTGAACGTAATTCTCCTTCTATTGTAAAAGATCCAACTTGTTCTCTAATTGCAGCAATTTGATCATCAGTCCAATCTTGAACTTTAATGCTCTCATCAACTTTAGCTTCTGCTAAAACTTTTTTTGCTCTACTGTTTCCTATACCAAAGATGTAAGTTAAAGCAATAACTCCTCTTTTATTCTTTGGAATATCAATACCTGCTATTCTTGCCATTACCCTTGTCTTTGTTTAAATCTAGGATTTTGTTTATTAATCACGTATAATCTACCTTTTCTGCGAACTATTTTGCAGTCGGCACTTCTTTTTTTAACTGATGCTCTAACTTTCATCTGTTTTGTTTTTTAGTATCTGTAAGTAATTCTTGCCTTTGTTAAATCGTAAGGACTCATTTCTAATTTTACCTTATCTCCAGGTAAAAGTTTGATATAATGCATACGCATTTTACCAGAAATGTGTGCTGTTACAATATGTCCGTTTTCTAATTCTACACGAAACATTGCATTTGATAATGCTTCTGTTATTGTTCCATCTTGTTGAATTGCTGATTGTTTAGCCATATTATTATTTATTCGATTTTCTATTGCTATTTCCTGCTTTCATTAAACCATCATAATGACGATTTAATAAATATGAGTTAATCTGTTGCAATGTATCGATTGCAACTCCCACCATAATAATTAATGATGTACCTCCGTAAAACATTGCCCAGCTTTGTTGTACTCCAAACTGAACTACAATTGCTGGTAATATAGATAATGCTGCTAAAAATAACGATCCTGGGAACGTAATTCTAGATAACACAGAATCTAATCTATCTGCTGTGTCTTTTCCTGGTCTAATACCTGGTATAAAACCACCACTTCTTTTTAAATCGTCTGCCATTTTATTCGTAGGAATTGTAATAGCAGTATAGAAATAACTAAAAATGATAATTAACAGTGCAAAAATAATATTATAGCCTAAACCATTAATATCCTGCAAGCTTGCCATAAAAGGAAACCTTTGCGCTAAGGCAACTGGTAAAAACATAATTGCTTGTGCAAAAATAATTGGCATAACACCTGCAGCATTTAACTTCAAAGGAATATAATCTCTTGATCCTGCAACATTTTGTATGTTTCCTGCAACTGTTCTTCTGGCATATTGTACTGCAATCTTTCGAACTGCTGTTACTAATAGCACAGTTAATAAAATTACAACAAACCAAACTATGATTTCAATTAATATCATCATAATTCCACCTGCACCTGCATTTGTAGTTTTTGCAACAAATTCTTGTAAAAATGCTGCTGGAAAATTAGCGATAATACCTACTGTAATTAATAATGAAATACCATTACCAACTCCTTTGTCTGTAATACGTTCTCCTAACCACATTGCAAAAATTGTTCCTGCTGTTAAGATGATAATAGATGATATCCAAAATGTAGCTCCACTTACTAAAAAAGCTTCTGGGCCTAAACCGAACTGCGTTTTAATAGCTGTAATATACGTTGGTGCTTGTACCAAAGTAATACCTATGGTTAACCATCTAGTAATTTGTGTAATTTTTTTTCGTCCACTCTCTCCATCTTTCTGTAATTTTTGTAAATAAGGAACTGCTATTCCCATTAACTGAACTACAATAGATGCAGAAATATAAGGCATAATACCAAGTGCCATTACTGACGCTCTTGCAAATGCCCCTCCTGTAAATGCATTCAATAAACCTAAAAGACCACCTGAAGTACTTTCTTTTAATGCTGCTAATTGTAATGGGTCTATTCCTGGTAATGGAACAGCCGCCATAAAACGATATACTGCAATTAAACCGATTGTAAGAAGAATTTTGTTTTTTAATTCTTCAATACTAAAAATCTCTTTTAACTTATTAATTAAATTCATCATTTACAATATCTTATAAAGTAACAGCTTCTCCTCCAGCTGCTTCAATAGCTGCTTTTGCGGTTGCTGTAAATTTATGTACAGTTATATTTAATTTAGCTTTTAATTCTCCATTTCCTAGTATTTTTACTAAGTCGTTTTTACCTGCTAATCTATTAGCAATTAAAATGTCTAAATTTACTGTATCTGTTATCTTTCCACTGTCAACTAAAGATTGCAATTTATCTAAATTGATTCCTTGATATTCTTTACGATTCATATTTGTGAAACCAAATTTTGGCACACGTCTTTGAAGTGGCATCTGACCACCTTCAAAACCAATCTTCTTAGAATAACCAGAACGAGATTTCTGTCCATTGTGACCTCTTGTTGCGGTTCCACCTTTTCCAGATCCTTCACCTCTTGCAATTCTTTTTCCTTTTTTAACGGAACCTTCTGCTGGTGTTAAATTATGTAAACTCATTTTTATAATATCTTATTTAATTTCTTTAAAAGAAACTAAGTGTTTAACTGTATTTACCATACCAATAATTGTAGGAGTTGCCTCATGTTCTACAGTTTGGTTCATTCTACGTAAACCTAATGCTTCTAAAGTTCTTTTTTGGTTCTTTAAACGCCCGATTTGACTTTTTACTTGTGTAACTTTAATTTTTGCCATCGTTCTTAGATTTATCCGTTAAATACTTTTTCTAAAGAAACACCTCTTTGCTTAGCTATAGATGCAGCACTGCGTAATTGTAATAAAGCATCAAAAGTTGCTTTTACTGCATTATGAGGGTTAGAAGAACCTTGAGATTTTGATAATACATCATGAACCCCTACAGACTCTAACACTGCACGTACAGCACCACCTGCAATAACTCCTGTACCAGGAGAAGCTGGTTTGATGAATACTTTTGCTCCACCAAATTTACCTTTTTGTTCGTGTGGTAATGTACCTTCTAAAATTGGTATTCTTACTAAATTTTTCTTTGCATCTTCAACTGCTTTTGCAATTGCAGAAGAAACATCTTTAGATTTTCCTAGTCCATGTCCTACAACTCCATTACCATCACCTACAACAACAATTGCAGAGAAACCAAATGCTCTACCACCTTTTGTTACTTTGGTTACACGCTGTACTCCTACTAACCTATCTACAAGCTCTAATCCGCTTGGTTTAACTCTTTCTACGTTTTTATATCCTTGCATAATTTCTTAAAATTTTAAACCCGCTTCTCTTGCTGCGTCTGCTAATACTTTAACTCTTCCATGATATAAATAACCATTTCTATCAAAAGCAACTGTTTCTACTCCTGCTTTAGCAGCTTTTTCTGCAATTGTTTTACCAACTGCTGTAGCAGCTTCTGCTTTTGTAGTTGCTTTTATATCTCTAGATGAAACTGAAGCTAATGTTACTCCGTTTACATCATCTACCAATTGTGCGTAAATTTCTTTGTTGCTTCTGTAAACCGATAATCTTGGCTTAGTAGCAGTTCCAGAAATAATTTTTCTGATTCTACGCTTAATTCTGGCTCTTCTTTGTAACTTTGATAATGCCATAATGCTATATATTATGCAGATTTACCTGCTTTTCTTCTTAATATTTCACCAACAAACTTAACACCTTTACCTTTATAAGGTTCTGGACTACGAAAACTTCTAATTTTAGCAGCAACCTGACCAACTAATTGTTTGTCAAATGAAGTTAATTTAATGATTGGGTTTTTCCCTTTCTCAGATACTGTTTCTACTTTTACTTCTGGAGCTAAGTTTAAAATAATATTGTGAGAAAATCCTAAAGCTAAATCTAATTTTTGTCCTTGATTAGAGGCTCTATAACCTACACCAACCAACTCTAACTCTTTAGTCCATCCTTTAGAAACACCTTCAATCATGTTAGCGATTAAAGCTCTCATTAAACCATGTTGTGCTTTATGGTCTTTACTTTCTGATGCTCTATCTAAGGTGATAGTTCCATCTTCAATCTTAAGTGTAATACCTTCAGAAATTGTTTGAGATAACTCTCCTAATTTTCCTTTTACTGTAATTACATTGTCTTTTACGTTTACATCTACACCTTGTGCGATACTAACTGGGTTTTTTCCAATTCTACTCATCTTTCAAGATTTAATAAACGTAACATAAAACTTCTCCTCCAACATTTTCTTGACGTGCTTTTTTGTTTGTCATTACACCTTTTGATGTAGAAACAATAGCAATTCCAAGTCCGTTTAATACTCTTGGCATCTCTGAAGAGCCAACGTATTTACGTAAACCTGGTGTACTGATTCGTTGAATTTTTCTAATTACTGACTCTTTTGTGTCTCTGTCATACTTTAAAGCTATCTTAATAGTTCCTTGAACTTTATCGTCATTGAACTGGTAACTTAAAATATACCCTTGATCAAACAAAATTTTAGTCATTTCCTTCTTCAAATTTGAAGCTGGAATTTCTACTACTCTGTGTCCTGCTGCGATAGCATTTCTTACTCTTGTAAGAAAATCCGCGATTGGATCTGTATACATATTAATATAAAATTGCGATTCCGGTTTTCAATTACCTCTATTTATCCTACAGATTTCTCTGTGATAATTGAACCTATAATCAGTTAAAATTCTTATACTCAAAAAAAATAGAGCGTGCAAAGATACACATTCTATTTTTATTATAAAGCTTTAATTCTGATTTCTACCAACTTGCTTTTTTAACACCTGGTATTAATCCTTGATTTGCCATTTCTCTGAATGTTACACGAGAAATACCAAACTGCCTCATATATCCTTTTGGGCGACCAGTTAATTTACATCTATTATGCATTCTAACTGGTGATGCATTTTTTGGCAATTTCTGTAATGCTTCATAGTCTCCAGCTTCTTTTAAAGCTTTTCTCTTTTCAGCATACTTAGCAACTGTTTTTGCTCTTTTACGCTCACGCGCTTTCATTGATTCTTTAGCCATTTCTTAATTTTTTTTGAATGGTAAACCTAATTCTCCTAATAATGACTTCGCTTCTTTATCAGTATCTGCAGATGTTACAAAAGTAATATCCATACCATTAATTTTTTTCACTTGGTCTATATTAATTTCTGGGTAAATGATTTGTTCTGTAATTCCTAAATTGTAATTACCTCTTCCATCAAATCCATTAGCTTTTATACCGTTAAAGTCTCTTACACGTGGTAAGGAAGCAGTAACTAATCTATCTAAAAACTCATACATTTTATCACCTCTTAACGTAACTTTTACACCAATTGGCATTCCTTTACGTAATTTAAATGATGCAACATCTTTTTTAGACATTGTAGAAATTGCTTTTTGACCTGTAATTTTAGTCAACTCTTCTACAGCATAATCTATTAATTTCTTATCTGCAATTGCAGCACCAACACCTTTAGAAACAACTATCTTTTCTAATTTAGGCACTTGCATTACATTCTTATAACTGAATTCTTCAGTAAGAGCTTTAATTACTCTTTCTTTGTATTCTGCTTTTAATCTTGGTACGTAACTCATGATTATTCTTATTTTTTAGTTTTTTTAGAAACTCTAGTTTTAGTGTCTCCATCAACATTATAACCAACTCTTACAGCTACACCATCTTCTACTAACATTACGTTAGAAATGTGTAATGATGCTTCCTTTTTTACAATACCACCTTGAGGATTTTGAGCGCTAGGCTTAGTATGCTTAGATACCAAGTTTACACCTTCTACTAGTACTCTATCCTTGTCTTTGATAATTTGTAAAACTTTACCTTCTGATCCTTTATGATCTCCTGCAATCACTTTTACAGTATCTCCTGATTTTATTTTGAACTTCTTCATCTTGTATAATGATTTAAAGCACTTCAGGTGCTAATGATACTATTTTCATGAATTGTTTCTCACGAAGCTCACGAGCAACAGGACCAAATACACGAGTTCCTCTCATCTCCTCTGTAGGATTTAAAAGTACACAAGCGTTATCATCAAATCTGATATAAGATCCGTCTTTACGTCTTACTTCTTTTTTTGTTCTTACAACAACTGCTCTAGATACTTGACCTTTTTTTACAGTTCCGTTAGGAGTTGCAGATTTAACAGATACAACAATCTTGTCTCCAATACTTGCGTAACGTTTTCTTGTTCCTCCTAAAACTCTAATTACTAAAACTTCTTTTGCTCCAGTATTATCTGCGACTTTTAATCTTGATTCTGTCTGTAACATATTATTTAGCTCTTTCTAGGATTTCTACTAATCTCCAACGTTTAGATTTACTCATAGGTCTAGTTTCCATGATCCTAACAGTATCTCCTTCGTTGCAATCATTCTTTTCGTCGTGTGCAACATACTTCTTCGTCTTTAATACGAATTTACCATACATTGGGTGCTTTACTCTTTTAGTTTCAGAAACAACAATAGATTTCTCCATTTTGCTACTAGAAACAACACCAATTCTTTCTTTTCTAAGATTTCTTTTCTCCATCTTTAAAATGACTATAGAATTATTGTAATTCTCTTTTTGTTAATTCTGTTGCAATTCTTGCTACAGTTCTTCTTAAGCTTCTCAATTGCAATGGATTCTCCATTGGAGTAATTGCGTGAGCCATCTTAAGATCAGTATAATTCTTTTGCAACGCTCCCAACTTCTCATTTAGATCTGCTGTAGATAATTCTTTTATTTCTGATTGTTTCATTTGTTTTAGAATTAAGCGTTAATATCAAAATCTCTTGCTATAACAAACTTCGTTTTAACAGGAAGTTTCTGAGCTGCTAAACGTAAAGCTTCTTTTGCTATATGCATTGGTACACCACCAACTTCAAACAAAATTCTACCTGGTTTAATAACTGCAACAAAATGATCTGGTGCTCCTTTACCTTTACCCATACGTACCTCTAAAGGTTTTTTAGTAATAGGTTTATCTGGAAATATTTTAATCCATAGCTGCCCCTCTCTTTTCATGTGACGAGTAGCCGCGATACGAGCTGCTTCGATTTGACGAGAAGTTAATAAATTCTGGTCTAAAGATTTGATACCAAACATTCCATTAGAAAGTTGATTTCCTCTTTGAGAATTTCCAGACATATTTCCTTTGCCCTTCTGTACCTTACGGTATTTTACTCTTTTTGGCTGTAACATTTTTAATTTCTAATTTTAAAAATTATTTTCTTCTACGAGGTCCACGTTTAGATCTATCACCACCACCTTTATTGCCACCTTGCTTTTTAGACAAGCCAACTAATGGAGACAACTCTCTCTTACCATATACCTCACCCTTCATAATCCATACTTTAACACCAAGTCTTCCGTATTGAGTATGAGCTTCTACAAGTGCATAATCGATATCAGCCCTAAAAGTAGAAAGAGGAATTCTACCTTCTTTATAATGCTCTGAGCGTGCCATTTCAGCTCCGTTTAAACGACCTGAAATTTGAATTTTAATTCCTTCAGCATTCATACGCATTGTAGCTTGAATAGCCATTTTTACTGCTCTCTTGTAAGAAATTCTATTTTCAATTTGACGAGCAACACTAGTTGCAACTAATTTTGCATCTAATTCTGGACGTTTAATCTCAAAAATATTTATTTGAACCTCTTTACCAGTAATTTTTTTAAGCTCTTCTTTTAACTTGTCTACCTCTTGACCTCCTTTACCAATAATGATACCTGGACGTGCAGTTGTGATAGTAACGGTTACAAGTTTTAAAGTACGCTCTATTATTACTCTAGAAACACTTGCTTTAGACAATCTAGCATGAATATACTTTCTTATCTTATCATCTTCAGCTAATTTATCTCCGTAGTCATTACCACCATACCAGTTAGACTCCCAACCTCTGATGATTCCTAAACGATTTCCTATTGGATTTGTTTTTTGTCCCATTTCTACTTCGATTAATTACTTAAATTTTTACTAGCTAACTCTAAAGTTACATGATTAGAACGCTTACGAATTCTATGAGCACGTCCTTGTGGAGCTGGCCTTAATCTTTTTAACATTCCTGCGCTATCTACATAAATAGATTTCACAAATAATCCAGCATCCTCTATAGATGCATCTTCGTTTTTAGCTTGCCAGTTTGCAATTGCAGATAATAACAATTTTTCTAAATTAATAGATGCTTCTTTTGGACTGAACTTTAAGATTTGTAAAGCTTTTTCAACTTCAACTCCTCTTACTTGATCTGCTACTAAACGCATTTTTCTTGGTGATGTAGGACAGTTAGTAAGCTTAGCGAAAGCACGTTGCTTTCTATCTGCTTTTAACTGATCTGCCATATTTTTTTTACGAACTCCCATTTCCTACTATTTTTTACCTTTATTTTTTGCACCAGCATGTCCTCTAAAAGAACGAGTTGGTGAAAATTCGCCTAATTTATGCCCTACCATGTTTTCTGTAACGTAAACTGGTACAAACTGACGTCCATTATGAACAGCAATTGTTTGTCCTACAAAATCTGGAGTTATCATACTTGCTCTTGACCAAGTTTTGATTACAGTTTTGTTACCAGCTTCTACATTAGCTAACACTTTCTTCTCTAATTTATAGTGAACGTAAGGTCCTTTTTTTAATGATCTTGCCATAACTTATTATTTCTTTCTACGTTCTATAATATACTTATTACTAGCCTTAGTCTTAGATCTAGTTTTAAATCCTTTAGCAGGAATACCGTTTCTAGATCTTGGATGTCCTCCAGATGCACGTCCTTCTCCACCTCCCATTGGGTGATCGACAGGGTTCATTCTTACAGCGTTAACTCTTGGCCTTCTACCTAACCATCTTCTTCTACCTGCTTTACCAGATACTAATAACTGATGATCTGAATTTGATACAACTCCAATAGTTGCTATACATGTTAATAAGATTAATCTTGTTTCACCAGAAGGTAATTTTACAGTTGCATATTTACCATCTCTTGCCATTAACTGAGCAAAAGAACCTGCAGAACGAGCCATAACAGCTCCTTGACCTGGGCGTAACTCTATACATGAAATTGTAGTTCCCAAAGGAATTTCACTTAATGGCATAGCATTACCTATTTCTGGGGTAACACCACTTCCTGAAATAATTGTTTGACCAACTTTTAAACCGTTTTGCGCAATTACATAACGTTTTTCTCCATCAGCATAACTTAATAGTGCAATAAATGCTGTACGATTTGGATCATACTCTATTGTTTTTACTGTTGCAGGAATATCTTTCTTATCTCTTTTAAAATCGATAATACGATATCTTTGTTTATGACCACCTCCTATATTACGAGTTGTCATTCTACCCTGACTGTTACGACCTCCAGACCTTTTTTTCGGTGCAAGTAAACTTTTTTCCGGCTTATCAGTTGTTATGGTGTCGAACCCATTTACAACTCTAAAACGCTGACCTGGTGTTATTGGTTTTAATTTTCTAACTGACATTCTGTCTTTTCTTAAAGATTGTTATAAAAATCAATGCTTTCTCCTTCTGCTACCTGAACAATAGCTTTCTTATACCCACTCTTTACACCAGTTACTAAGCCTTTCTTAGTAAATTTTGTATTTCTTTGAATTGGGTAATTTAAAGTCTTAATGCTCGATATAGAAACTCCGTAAGCTGTTTCTACAGCATTCTTAATTTCTAATTTATTAGCTTTACTATCAACAACAAATGCATAGCGATTGAATAACTCACTATCGTTTGTAGCTTTTTCTGTGATAATAGGTTTTATTAAAATACTCATTTTGAATCCCTATTTACTTAAATTTGTATTAATTCCTTCTAAAGACCCTTCAGTAACTACTACTTTATTAGCATTTAAAATACCATAAGTGTTAATTTCTGAAGCTTTAATTACTTTAGAGTTTTTTAAATTACGTGAAGATAAATACACATTTGCATTTTCATCACCTAAAACAAATAATGATTTTTTAGTATCTAAATCTAAAGCTTTTAAAACATCTACAAAGTTTTTAGTCTTTGGAGTGTCAAAATTAAAATCTTCAATTACTACTAAATTTTTATCATTTGCTTGAATACTTAAAGCTGACTTACGTGCCAAGCGTTTTAAGTTTTTATTCAATTTAAATGAATAACTTCTTGGTCTTGGACCAAACATACGTCCTCCACCTCTAAAAACACCAGACTTGATAGAACCTGCTCTTGCAGTACCAGTACCTTTTTGTTTTTTAATTTTTCTTGTAGAACCACTAATTTCTGCTCTCTCTTTAGCCTTATGAGTCCCTTGACGTTGATTTGCCAAATACTGCTTTACATCTAAATAAATAGCGTGATCATTAGGCTCTACACCAAATACATCTTTAGAAAGTTCAACTTTCCTTCCTGTATCTTTTCCTTTAATATCTAAAACTGCTACTTTCATTATTTCTGAATAGTTACAAAAGCATTTTTGTGTCCAGGAACAGCTCCTTTAACAACAAGTAAGTTCTTTTCAGAAACCACTTTTAATACTCTTAAGTTTTGTACTTTCACTTTATCTCCCCCCATTCTACCTGCCATACGCATTCCTTTGAATACTCTTGCAGGATAAGATGCAGCACCAATAGAACCTGGAGCTCTTAAACGGTTATGCTGACCATGAGTAGCTTGACCTACCCCAGCAAAACCATGGCGTTTTACAACACCCTGAAAACCTTTACCTTTTGATACACCAGAAACATCAACGAATTCGCCTTCTTCAAAATGTTCAACTGTAATAGAGTCTCCTAATTTGTAACTCTCTTCAAACCCTTGAAATTCAACGACTTTTTTCTTAGCAGTGGTGCCAGCTTTTTTAAAGTGACCATCTAACGCTTTGTTAGAACTCTTCGCCTTTTTGTCATCGAAACCAAGTTGTAGTGCATTGTAGCCGTCAACCTCTTCAGTTCTGACTTGGGTAACAACGCAAGGACCTGCTTCTATAACTGTACAAGGAATATTCTTCCCATTTTCGTCAAATAAGCTGGTCATTCCAATTTTTCTTCCTATTAACCCAGACATTTAGTTAAAATTTTAGACGATAGATATTATAAATCCAGCGCGTCTATTAATAATTATTTGTTTGAAACTATTGTTTCATTTACATCCTTAGAGTTTGGGTCAAAAAAAACAGCGTAAAACAAATTCAACGCTGATTTTGTTTTTCCGTTTTTCCTTTGCGAAACGCTCTGGACATGTTACTATTATTGAATTTTAATCAATAATTAGCATCACCCTACTCTATTTCGGGTTGCAAAAGTATAAAAAACTTTCGGTTCAACAAAATTAAACCGAAAGTTAACACTTTATTTTTGTTCGAGATTCCGAAACAAGTTCGAAATGTATTCAACTAATAAACTTTTTTACTGAAAAGTTTAAGTTTCATTACACTTTAATCTCAACTTCAACACCACTTGGTAATTCAAGTTTCATTAGAGCATCAATAGTTTTCGAAGAAGAACTATAAATATCTAATAATCTTTTGTAAGCAGCTAATTGAAATTGCTCTCTAGATTTTTTATTTACGTGAGGAGAACGTAATACTGTAAAAATCTTTTTATGTGTTGGTAATGGTATAGGTCCGTTTACAACAGCACCAGTACTTTTTACCGTCTTTACAATTTTTTCAGCAGATTTATCTACTAAATTGTAATCGTAAGACTTTAATTTTATTCTAATTTTTTGACTCATCTTATATAATATTAGTAGATTAACCTTTCGCTTTTGCAATTACCTCTTCAGATACATTTGATGGAGTCTCTGCATAATGAGAGAATTCCATTGTAGATGTTGCTCTACCAGAAGACATTGTTCTTAAAGCTGTTACATATCCAAACATTTCAGATAATGGCACTAATGCTTTTACAACTTTAGAACCTGCACGATCGCTCATATCATTTACCTGACCTCTTCTTCTATTTAAATCTCCAACAATATCACCCATATTTTCTTCTGGAGTTAGAACTTCTAACTTCATTATAGGCTCCATAATTTTTGCTTTTGCAGCTTTTGCAGCAGCTTTATAGCCTAATTTTGCAGCCAATTCAAAAGATAATTGATCAGAATCTACTGCGTGAAAAGAACCATCTTTTAAAGTAACCTTCATAGAATCCATTTCGTAACCAGCTAATGGTCCATTCTTCATTGCTTCTTTGAAACCTTTCTCTACAGAAGGTACAAATTCTTTAGGAACGTTACCACCTTTAATAATTGACTCGAACTGTAAACCTTGAACACCTTCATCTGCAGGCTCCATAGTAAATACAATATCAGCAAATTTACCACGTCCACCAGATTGTTTCTTATAAACCTCTCTATGATCTGCAGCAGCTGTAATAGCTTCTTTGTACTCTACTTGAGGTTGTCCTTGATTTACTTCAACCTTAAATTCTCTTTTAAGACGATCTACAATTACATCTAAGTGTAGCTCACCCATTCCAGAAATAATAGTTTGACCAGAAGCTTCGTCTGAACGAACTGTAAAAGTTGGATCTTCTTCAGCTAATTTACCAAGTCCAATTCCTAATTTATCTACATCTGCTTTTGTTTTTGGCTCAACAGCAATACCGATTACTGGATCAGGAAAATCCATTGACTCTAAAATAATAGGATTTTTCTCATCAGTTAAAGTATCTCCTGTTTTTATAGACTTAAATCCAACAGCAGCACCAATATCTCCAGCCTCAATATAATCAATTGCGTTTTGCTTATTTGCATGCATTTGATAGATTCTGGAAATACGCTCTTTTTTACCTGAACGATTATTTAAAACGTAAGAACCAGCATCTAAACGACCAGAATATGCTCTAAAAAATGCTAAACGACCTACAAAAGGGTCTGTAGCAATTTTAAATGCTAAAGCAGCAAAAGGCTCCTTTACATCTGGTTTACGAATTTCTTCTTCTTGTGTATCTGGATTTACACCTACAATACCCTCCTTATCTAAAGGAGATGGTAAGTAACGACATACAGCATCTAAAAGAAACTGAACACCTTTATTTTTAAATGCAGAACCACAAATCATAGGAATGATAGCCATATCCATTACAGCAGCTCTTAATGCAGCATGCACTTCTTCTTCTGTAATAGAATCTTCATCTTCCATGAATTTTTCTAAAAGATTCTCATCATAACTTGCTACTTCTTCAATTAAAAGCGCACGATATTTACGAGCTTCTTCTTTTAATTCTTCAGGAATATCAATTACATCAAAAGTTGCTCCTTGAGTTGCATCATGCCATACAATAGCACGATTTTTAACTAAATCGATTACACCTTTAAACTCATCTTCATCACCAATATTTAAAACAATTGGCACTGCATTTGACTTTAACATGTCTTTAACTTGTTGACAAACTCCTAAAAAATCTGATCCTTGACGGTCCATTTTGTTAACGAAACCAATTCTTGGAACTTTATAGTTATCTGCTAACCTCCAGTTTGTTTCAGATTGAGGCTCTACACCATCAACTGCAGAAAACAAGAAAACCAAACCATCTAATACACGTAAAGAACGGTTAACTTCAACCGTAAAATCTACGTGTCCTGGAGTATCTATAATATTAAAGTGATATCCTTTTGTTTCTGGAGTTGGCTCTGCATTTTCTAAAGGAAACTGCCAAGTACAAGTTGTTGCAGCAGAAGTAATTGTAATACCTCTTTCCTGCTCTTGCTCCATCCAATCCATTGTAGCTGCACCATCATGCACTTCTCCAATTTTATGAGAAACACCTGTATAATACAATACACGCTCTGTTGTTGTGGTTTTACCAGCATCAATATGTGCTGCAATACCAATATTTCTAGTATATTTTAAATCTCTAGCCATTTCTATTAAAATCTAAAGTGAGAGAATGCTTTATTTGCTTCTGCCATCTTGTGAGTATCTGTACGTTTTTTAACAGCAGCTCCTTCTTCTTTAGCCGCAGCTAAAATTTCAGCAGCTAATCGCTGTGCCATTGTTTTCTCGTTTCTTTTACGAGTATACAAAATCATCCACTTAATAGCCATAGATACTTTACGATCTGGTCTAATTTGCATTGGAATTTGGAACGTAGCTCCTCCAACACGTCTAGAACGTACTTCTACATGTGGCATAACATTAGACAATCCTTCTTTCCAAATTTCTAAAGCCGACTTTTCTTCGCCCTCTCCTTTTCTTTCTTCTACGATATCCATTGCATCGTAAAATACTTTAAATGCTACTGACTTCTTACCACTCCACATTAAGTTGTTAACAAAACGTGTTACTAACTGATCATTAAACTTTGGATCTGGTAATAAGACTCTTTTTTTTGCTGCTCTTTTTCTCATGTCTTTACATTAAAAAAGTTACTAATTTTACTTTTTTGGGCGTTTTGCACCATACTTTGAACGACGCTGGGTTCTACCCTCAACACCTGCTGTATCTAATGCTCCACGTACCACGTGATATTTAACACCTGGTAAATCTTTTACCCTTCCACCTCTAACTAATACTATCGAGTGCTCTTGCAAGTTGTGTCCTTCACCTGGAATGTATGCGTTTATCTCATTACCATTTGTTAATCTAACTCTGGCAACTTTACGCATTGCTGAATTAGGTTTTTTTGGTGTTGTAGTATAAACACGAGTACAAACTCCACGTCTTTGAGGACAAGACGACAAAGCAGCCGATTTACTCTTCTTAGTTATTTTGGTTCTTCCTTTACGAACTAATTGTTGAATAGTTGGCATACTAAATAATTACTGTTTTTCGTTTATAATTAAACTCTGCTCTTTTTTAAGAGTGCGCAAATGTACGATTAAATTCTAATTATTCAAATATCAGTTAGTTATTTTTTTCTTATTGATTTTTTATTAGTAGATTTTTACGATTTAAACTACTTTTGAAGCTAATATTTCATGAATTTTGAAGCAAAAACCTAGTCATTATATATATATAATTTTTATCCTGTTTTCTTCAACAGGTCATTTTGCTCAGAAATTATCTTTAAAAATATCGTCTAACAACGAAAAAGAACTGAATATTTTAGAAGAAATAGATTACCAAAAAAAGCATAATGACACTATTTCTATCTATGAGGAAGTTCATCAAATATCTATATATTTAAAGAAAATCGGATATTTTACCAATACTATTGATAGCTTAAAAAAAGTAGAAAAAGAATTTACAGCATACTTTTCTTTAAACGAAAAAATAGATACAGTAATTATCAAAATACAACCCAAATATAATTTTGCATTTAAAAAACTTCCAAAAAATAAAAAAAGCATTTCTATTCCAATAGAAAAACTAACAACTACACTATCTGAAATTTCAAACGGTTTAGATAAGAAAGGAAAATCTTTTTCTAAAGTTCGTTTAAAAAAGATTTTTATTAAAGATAAAACACTTTTTGCGGAGCTAGAAATTTATCAATCTAAGAAAAGAGTTATTGATAAAATCATCATAAAAGGTTATGAAAAGTTCCCAAAGTCATTTCTGAAAAATTACTTTAATATAAGAGAAAATACAATTCTTAGTCAACAAAAAATAAAAGAAATATCAACTGCTTCAAAAAGTTTAGATTTTATCAAAGAAATAAAAACTCCAGAGATTTTATTTACTAAAGATTCTACATTATTATATATGTATCTAAAAAAACAACAAAATAATAGTTTTGATGGAATCGTAAATTTTGCATCCAAGGAAAATGGAGGTGTTTTAATTAATGGAAATTTTGATTTAAAACTAAATAACATAATAAATACAGGCGAAAAACTTGAATTATTCTGGAATAGCATTGGTGAAGAAAGACAAGAATTTAAATTTTTAACAGAAATACCTTATGTGTTTAATTCGAAAATCAGCCCTCAAATTTCTTTCTCTATCTATAAACAAGATTCTACATTTCTAAATACAAAATTTGATTCAAAATTATTTTACAACCTTAATTCAAAAACAAAACTTGCAATAACTTATAATTCTGAGTCATCTGAAAACCTAAAAAAAACGATTGATAACAATATAGAAACATTCAATAATTATTTTTTAGGTATGCAACTCCAATATAAAATCAAAAAAAATGATTCTTTTTTTAATGATACCTTTTATTTAGAAATAACCCCTTCTGTTGGATCAAGAAAAACATCTTCAAACTCTTCAAATCAATTTAAAATTAAAACTATAATATCATATTTATGGAATATATCTTCAGATAACAGTATTTACATTAAAAACGAAATTGGCTATCTAAACTCAGAGTTACTTTTAAACAATGAATTATTTAGAATTGGAGGCGCAAATTCTTTAAGAGGTTTTAATGAACAATCTATTTTTACAAATAACTACTCTTACTTTAACTTAGAATATAGAAGAAACACATCTAACAAGTCATACTTATATACTGTAACAGATTTTGCAAAAACTAAATTAAACTCTAAAAACAACTATTTATTAGGACTTGGTTTGGGATACAAATTTTTAACAAAAAAAAGTCTTGTTAATATAGGTATAGTTAGTGGAAATAATCTAAATAATGCTTTAAACTTAAAAAAAACGAAGTTTATATTAAGTTTAAAAAATTATTTTTAACATTTCACAAAACAATAAAAGCCTAATTTCTATATATTTATATAAGTAAAATGGTGTTTTGCTATAATTATATTTTATTTAAACCTCTTTTTTATGTTAAAAAATTGTTTTTTTAAGATTTATTTAAGACTTTTGGGCTTAATTAATTCAAATAATTATAAAATGAAGACAAAGTTTAATGGAATTTTAACGCTTTTATTAGCGTTTGTAGTGCAAATTTCCTTTGCACAGCAAAAAACTATTTCTGGAACAGTATCTGACGAATCAGGTGCCTTACCAGGAGTAAGTGTTGTTATTAAAGGAACAACCAAAGGTACTGAAACTGATTTTGATGGTAAGTATAGCATTAAAGCAAATACTGGAGATGTTTTAGTATTTAGATACCTTGGTTACAAAGTATCTCAAAGGACTGTTGGTGGTTCTAATACTATTAATTTAACAATGGTAGAAGATTCTAATGTTTTAGACGAAATCGTTGTAACTGGTGTTGCAAGAGGAACTTCAACTAAAAAATTAGGTTTCTCACTTGCAAAAGTTAATACAAAAGCATTACAAGAAGTACCTGCAGCAGATCCTGCAAATGCCTTAAGAGGTAAAGTAGCTGGGGTTAGAGTTGTACAACCTTCTGGTAATCCTTCTTCTGCACCACAGATTAGATTAAGAGGATCTACTTCTATTAGTGGTTCTCAAAGTCCATTAATTATAGTTGATGGTATTATTACTGATGGTAGCTTAAGAGATATCCCTGTAGAGGATATTGCAAGCATGGAGGTTGTAAAAGGAGCTGCTGCTGCTTCTCTTTATGGTTCTTTAGCTGCAAATGGTGTTATACAAATTATTACTAAAAAAGGTAAAGGTAAATTTAATGTTACTTTAAGAACAGAGTATGGTTTTTCTTCTATAGCAAATGACTATCCTGTAACTAATAAGCATTCATATACTAACGATCCTTTAGGAGTTAGAAATGGAGACTGGGACAATGACCCAACAACACCAGACACTAGTAACTTTGGTTTTGATTTATCTTCAGGAAACAGAGTTTTAGATCCAGATGGTTTATTTGACAATAACTATTTGAGTCCTCTTTTTGACAATGTAGATGGTCTTTTTCAACCTCAAGATGTAAGTACAAATACAATTTCGTTACAAGGTTCTGATGAAGCTTATAACTACTACTTATCTTTTCAAGATATGAATCAAGGTGGTGCTTTAGAGCCAGTTCCTCCTTTTAGAAGACAAACTGTTAGAGCTAATTTTGGTGTAAAACCAACTGAAAAGTTAGAAATTAAGTTTACAGGATCTTTAACAAAATCTGATGGACAAAACATTACAGAGCAAGGACAAGGTGCAAACTTTTTCTATAGTGCTTTAACTGTTGAACCATTTATTAACTTGAATGCAAAAGATGCTAACGGAAATTTCCAAAATAGTGGTATTCCTGGTTACGATGTTCAAGCTGGTAACTTCCAAAACCCTTTATATGTAGCGCAATTAGATGAAAATACATTTTTAAGAAACAGAACTTTGTTAGGTGCAGACTTAATTTACGACTTAACTGATGACATTCAATTAAGTTTTAGTCAAAGTATGGATAGAACAACACGTAGTGATACTAGATATGTACCAAAAGGTTTTGAAACTCCAACACCAAGTGCTCAATTAAACAATGGTTTTATTTCTGAAAGAGAGCGTACTTGGCAAACTAATGTTTCTGGTATCCAAGGTATTTATACTAAAACATTTGGAGATGTTAATTTTGCTGCCACTGTAAAGTATTTATTCGAAAGTAGAACTTATGACGATTTATTTGCAAGAGGATTCGATATTATTGCAACTGGTGTAAAAAATGTAGAAAATACACAACAAGCAAATCAAGTTGTGAGTTCTCAAACACAAAGAGAAATTGCAAGAAACTACTTTGTTAATTTAGACTTTGATTATAAAGATAAATTAATTTTAAACCTTTTAGGTAGACGTGATGAATCTTCTTTATTCGGTGCTAACGAAAGATCAAAATACTATGGTAGAGGATCTTTGGCATATAGATTAACGCAAGATTTAGAAATTAATAACGTTCAAGAATTAAAATTTAGAGCTGCTTATGGTACTTCTGGTTTAAGACCTCCTGTTTGGAATGCTCAATATGAAACTTATTCTGTAACAGCATCAGGAATTCAACCTGGTACTTTAGGTAATAAAAACTTAAAACCTTCTGTTTCTGCAGAACTAGAACTAGGTTTAGATGCTAACATTTTTGATAGAGTAAGTGTTGTATTTAATTATTCTGATACAAAAACAAAAGATGCAATTGTTAGTGTGCCATTACCTGGTGTTGCTGGTTTTGCAAGACAATATCAAAATATTGGAGAATTAGCAAGTACATATTATGAATTGAGTGTAAATGCTAATGTTATTAATAAGGAAGATTTATCTTGGGATTTAGGATTTAACTTTGATACTGGTAACCAAAAAATAACTAACTTAAATGGTGTACCTCCTTTTACTAGAACAGGATTAGGAGCTGTAAATATATTTAGAGTTGAAAAAGGATTGCCTTATGGTACCATGTATGGACAAAGTGTTGTAAGAAACTTATCTGATTTAGCGACTGATACTAATGGAAACGTATTGAATTTTGGTGGATCTGGAGCTGCTCCAGGTGGTACTGCATCTGAATATAGCCTAAATGCTGATGGTCTAGTTGTAAAAACTGCTGACATTGGAACTGCAAATGAAACTCCTTTATTAAAATATGACACTAAAACGAGTCAAAACGAAGTTAGTTCTATTGGTAATACAAACCCAGATTTTAATGTTGGTTTTAATACAAACTTTACGTACAAAAACTTTAGTTTTTATGCTTTAGTAGATTGGCAAAAAGGTGGAGATATTTATAACTATACTAAGCAAAACTTGTACTTTAATGAAAGACACATAGATTTAGAAAACTTTGGTGCTGCTGGTAAAAATTTACAATATGCTCAAAACATTTATAATAGAGCTGAAGCAACAGATTATTTCGTAGAAGATGGTTCTTTTGTTAAAATTAGAGAAATATCTGTAGCATATACTTTAAACACCAAAGAAATCGGAGTAGATTTTATAGACAGTGTTAAATTTTCAGTTGCGGGAAGAAACTTATTTACTTTTACAGACTATACAGGATGGGATCCTGAAGTTGCGATTAATACTAACCCAACAAACTTTAGGTTAGATGAATATGCCTATCCAAACTTAAGAAGTTTCTCTTTTATAGCAGAAATTAAATTTTAATTAAAAAACTTTAAACAAATGAAAAAAATTATTAATTATTTAGTATTTTCTACTGTATTGTTTTTATCATTCACTTCTTGTGAAGATTTAAATGTAGAGAATTTAAACCAACCTGATAGAGAGCGAGCTCTTGCTCAGGATGGAGATGTTATCAGTTTGATTGATGGGGCTGTTACAAACAATTTATTCCATATAATTGGCTTTGCTGGTATTTACATGGATAATATGGCAGATCAATCTACCACTACAAATGCTTTCAGAAGTTTTTGGAGTTTTGCTAATGAGCCAAGAGAGCAAATTAACAATAGTCCAACTAATGGAGATTTAGGTAGTCACATAGGTAACCCTTGGGGAGCTTTAAATTCTTATATTAATTCAGCTAACACTATCATCACTCTTATTGAAACTGATGGCAAGACCTTGTTAGATCAAAGTGGAGCTGATGTAACTAATACAAAGTTAGCAGCAGCTTATTTTGTAAAAGGTTTATCTCAAGGATATTTATCTTTAATTTATGATAAAGCTTTTATCGTAAATCCTGATACAGATTTAGGTGCTTTAGAGTTTTCTACTTACAAAGAAGTAATGGAAGCTGGATTAACAAATATGGATAAAGCTATTCAATTAGCTGGTAACACTGCAACTTTAAGATTGCACGATGCTTACACACTAAGTAATGCAGAATTCAAACAAGTTGCAAATTCTTTTGCTGCAAAAATTTTAATTGGTAATGCAAGAACTAAAGCTGAAGCTGCGACTACAGATAAAGCTAGAGTATTAGCTTATGCAAATGCAGGTATTACTGCAGATTTTGCACCACCTGCAAGACAATCTGTAATATACAATAACTTACAAGATTGGAGAACATTCTTTATTGCTGGACAAGGGTATTTACCTACAGACATTAAAGTAATGCATTTCTTAGACCCTAATTATCCAGTAGATTACCCTACAGATCCTAACATTATTTTACAACCTATAAATAGTTCAGATCCAAGAGCAAGTTATTTTGAATACAATTCAGGTTTCGGTTTCTTGAGAGAGTCAAGAGGTAGACACTTATTTACAAACTATTTTAACGTAAGAAAATTTTCTAATAATAATAGAAACGTAGATGGTACTCCTTTAGATATTTTTATGTTAGCTGAATTACAATATATTAAAGCAGAAGTAGCAGCTAGCCCTGCAGATGCAGCAGCAATGCTAAATGCTTCACCTAGAAAAACAGTAGGTTTAATAGACACTCCTGCAGATGCAGCAGCAGTTGAAAAAGCATTATTATATGAATATTCTGTAGAATTAGATTTAAATGCATCTATTGGAACAGTTTGGTTCTATATGAGAAGAAATGATATGTTACAACCAGGTACACCTTTACAATATCCAGTTCCAGCTACGGAATTAGAAATTATTGGTAAAGAATTTTATACTTTTGGTGGTCCAGCTAACGTTGGTCAAGAAGGTACAGCAAGTGGTTCTAACTCTTGGAAAAACTTTTAACCAAATTTTTCTTACATAAATCAAAAGACTACCTTATATTTAGGGTAGTCTTTTTAATTCTATATAATATGAAAAAAATAATAATTTTATCAATAAGTCTTTTTTTTATAAGTTTTCAAAGTTGTTCAAACAAAGAAAACCAAAACACAGAAGATACAGTAACAATTTCAGCTAAAAAAATAGTGATGCAATATGACAATACTAAAATAGCTACAATTAAAAATAATGATTCCTTTATTTTTGATAATCATAAAATGGTGCACAAAGATAACTTCCTCCAAATAAATACTCCATTTTCTTTACCATCTTCAAACCCAATTTTGATACAGAATGATGTTAAAACATTAGAAGAGAAAATGAATATTATATCTATGGCAATTATTTTTTCAAAAAAGATAGCACCTTTAAATGAATATAATTTTATTAACTTAAGACAAACTAATATTAATGGTAAATTAACAATAGAGAGAAAAGATGGTAAAGACATCACCATAAAAAAACCTAAATCTTACCCTCTTTTTATAGAAGAATACAAAAAATAAATAGTTGATTTGACAGAAAACACTTATATATATGGTATTCGAGCTATAATCGAAGCTATAGAGGCTGGATCTACAATTAGTAAACTTTTTCTACAAAAAGGTCTAAGAGGAGATTTATTTTTTGAGTTAAATAAACTTATAAAAGATAGAGGAATTGCTGTAAGTACAGTACCTATAGAAAAGTTAGACAGACTATCTAAAAAGAACAATCACCAAGGAGCTGTTGCTTTGATATCTCCAATAGAATTTGAAGATTTAGAAACCTTGGTAGATTCAACTATTTCAAAAGGTGCTACTCCATTATTTTTATTACTAGATCAACTTTCTGATGTTAGAAATTTTGGTGCTATTATAAGAACAGCTGAATGTACTGGTGTTCATGGAATTATCATACAAAAAAATGGAAGTGCCCCAGTAAATGCAGAAACAATAAAAACCTCTGCTGGTGCTGCCTTTAAAATACCAATCTGTAAAGTAAATCATATTAAAGATGCCTTATTTTTGTTGCAAGCAGCTGGTATAAAAACTGTTGCAGCAACAGAAAAAACAGAAGCATCAATTTATGATGTTAAATTTAACCAACCCATAGCAATAATAATGGGGTCTGAACATAGAGGTGTAAATCCATCGATTTTAAAAATGGTAGATTATAAGGCAAAACTACCTTTGTTAGGAGAAATAGAATCTCTTAATGTATCTGTTGCTTGTGGTGCTTTTTTATATGAAACTGTTAGGCAAAGAATTCAGTAAGGAGTAAGGAGTAAGGAGTAAGGAGTAAGGAGTAAGGAGTAAGGAGTAAGGAGTAAGGAGTAAGGAGTAAGGAAAATTATTTTTTTATTCTTTTAATTCCTCCTCTATTTTTGGTGGAGAGAAATTTCCGTTTTCATCAAATAATAAATCAAATTCTGTTTCTATAAATTGATGTTCTTCTTTTACAATTCCTTTATTTCTATAAATAATTGCAAAAATAAATCCGACTAAAAAGCCAGACAAATGACCTTCCCAAGACATTCCCTCTTTTATAGGTAAAACATACCAAATCATACTTCCATATAGAAAAATAATAACTAAAGAAAGTGCTACTAACCTGTAATGTTTTTTAACTATTCCACTAAAAAAAACAAAGCTAAAAAGCAAGTATACAATACCACTTGCGCCAATATGATAAGAATCTCTACCAATTATCCAAGTTAAAAAACCTGTAAAGAAACCTCCCAATAACAAAACTTTATAAGCTGTATCTTTATAAAAATAAAAAAGACTACTTAATAAGACAAATAAAGGTACTGAGTTGCTAAAAAGATGGTTTGTATTGCTATGTATAAAATGTGTTAAAAAGACACCTCTAAACCCCTTTAATGTTCTTGGAAAAACACCAAACTTATTAAAATTGAAAGAAAACTGAATTTCTATCCAATAAATAATCCATATTAACAAAACGTATAAAATAGGAATTACAAAAATTGACTTTGATATTTTTAGCTGATTATCTGTATTCATCAAATTCAAAGAAACAAAAATCTAACCAAATAATATTTTTACAAATTCTGTCAGAAATCTTTACTATTTTTACTTTATGAATGAACCTTTGGCAGAAAGAATTAGACCTAAAACTCTTGACGATTATATAAGTCAGCAACATTTAGTGGGAAAAAAAGGTGTTTTGACTAATTTAATAAAACAAGGAATCATACCTTCTTTAATATTTTGGGGGCCTCCAGGAATAGGAAAAACAACCTTAGCGAATATTATAGCTTCAGAATCTAAACGTCCTTTTTATACATTAAGTGCTATAAGTTCTGGTGTAAAAGATGTTAGAGATGTTATAGAAAAAGCCAAAAAAAGTGGTGGTTTATTTACTGCAAAAAATCCTATTTTATTTATTGATGAAATTCATAGGTTTAGTAAATCTCAACAAGACTCATTATTAGGAGCTGTAGAAAAAGGCTGGGTTACATTGATTGGAGCAACTACAGAAAACCCTAGTTTTGAAGTGATTCCTGCACTACTTTCTCGTTGTCAAGTATATATTTTAAATTCTTTTGACAAGGATGACTTGATTGCACTTATAAAAAGAGCCATAGAAAAAGATGAGTTTTTATCAAAAAAAAAGATAATTTTAAAAGAAACTGATGCTTTACTTCAGGTTTCAAGTGGTGATGCTAGAAAGCTTCTTAATATATTTGAATTGTTAGTTTCTGCAGAAGACAAAATTACAATTACCAATGATCTGGTTCTTGAAAAGATACAGAAAAACACAGTTAGGTATGATAAAACTGGCGAACAACATTATGACATTATTTCTGCTTTCATAAAGTCGATAAGAGGAAGTGACCCAAATGCAGCTGTTTATTGGTTAGCTAGAATGATTGAAGGTGGTGAAGATGTAAAATTTATTGCTAGAAGATTATTAATATTAGCGTCAGAAGATATTGGCAACGCAAACCCGACTGCATTAATTTTAGCAAACAATACTTTCCAAGCAGTGTCTGTTATTGGGCATCCAGAGTCTAGAATAATACTAAGCCAATGTGCTGTATATTTGGCAAATTCAGCAAAAAGTAATGCTTCTTACTTAGCAATTAATGATGCACAACAATTGGTTAGAAAAACAGGAGATTTATCTGTACCTCTACATTTAAGAAATGCACCCACAAAATTAATGAAAGACTTAGGTTATGGTAAAAATTACAAATATTCTCATAACTATGAGCATAATTTTGTAAGTCAAGAGTTTTTACCTGATGAAATTTCTGGGACAAAAATTTATGAGCCTGGTCATAATTCTAGAGAAAATCAATTTAGAGAAGTTTTAAAAAATAGATGGAAAAACAAATATAATTATTAGAATTTTACTTGAAACCTTTCTATTATAAGTGCATTATTGTTGTAATATTCTGCAATCCAAACTCCCTCATTTTTATAAAATATTCCATTTTTATCTTTGATGATAAAAACATCTTTTACATTTGTTTTTAAAACTTGAAAAACAACAGCTGGTTTTGTATTTACCAATTGAAAACCATTTTCAGTTGTTTGTGCATATAAAATATTTTTTGCTATACTTTGTTTTGAGTTTGTAGGAATATTCTTTGTTTTACTAACTATTTTTATTGGTTCATCTTTTATAACTTCTGTAACTTCTTCTATTTTTACCACTTTTTTTTCTTTAGGCTGATATGAATGCCTAATATCAGCCATAGTATTGTATGCATTTCTAATAGATTCTTGATATGCTTTCTTATACTCTTTTAACTTACTTTTACCCACTTTAGAGGTGAATATAACATTAGAATAACAATCTTTAAATACAATTTTACTTTTGGTGGTAAACATGCTAGATTCATCAACAACACTAACTGTTAAAGCTTTACATCTATCTTCATAAAAATCTTTTGGTAAGTTTTTTTTGCCTAAATAAACTTTAAAATTAGATTTTTCAAGTAAAAATTTTGTCAAAGAACTTGTCTGATATTGATCTGGAGTTTTTAAAAAATCAAACTTCTCTTCAACAATAAGGTACTTATAATTATTTAAGCTTTTCGTTTGTCCGTTAATTAGCATTGAGCTTATAAACAAAACTAAAACTGCTATTTTTTTTATCATCTTAATTAAAAATTACATTTACTCCTAGTTGTATAGAAGTATTGTTACTATCTGCAATATCGTTAAATTGTGCGATATTATCAACCATACCATAAAGATTTATTTTACCTATTTGAGTAGACAAGCCAAACCCAACATTGTAAAAAGAAAATTCGTCTATGGTATAAGTTAGTTTAGTTTGCAGTTTTTGAGAGAATCTATGCTCATAAAAACCAGTTAAAGCCAATTGCGGACTTAATGGCCTAAATATTGAATATAACTGGGCTCCTATTGCATTTTTATAATAATCTTTATAGGTATTATCATAACAATATTTACTCCTTATTTCTCCAAAATTATACTTTATTGCAGCATTAAATTTTGTTGGCCTCCAAGAAACGTAGCCATTTGTATTTTCTTTTACAGGTACTTTATCTCTAAAATCTGCATCTAATTCATTCCAATAATCTGGATTATTATTGCTGTAATCAAATTCTACACCTTCAAAAGTATAAGAACCTTTTATAGTTGTATTTTTTACATTTTTTTTATGATTTACAAAACCAAAGTCTAAAATACTTGCTGTAAACTCTAACTGAGGATTTATATGGTAGGTAAGTCCAAAATCTAATCCAACACCAAGATTACTACCAAAAAAAGTATTTTTAAGATATGATGATGCATCAGAAATGTACTCATTGGTATTGCTATCTACTATACCAGAAGTTTTTAAATCTACATCTATATTTTCTAGATAATGAATATATATATTATTGTTACCTAATGTGGTTGTAAAGCTACCTGTGTTGTTTTTAGATTGTGCATTTAATGCAGATGAGTAAATTTTAAACCTACCTCCTAATGTTAATTTTTCGTTTAATTTCTTAGATACTCCAAAATGGAAAACTCCTAAAACATCTAATTTATAATTAATTTGAGAGAGGCTAAAATTTTTACCAATATAAGCTGCATTCCCTTCGTTAATTAATGTTACAGGGTCTTTTGCAAAGTAACCAATACCATCTATTTCTTCATAAAAACCAAAACTAAAATAAGTATTATCATTAAACCTAAAACCAGCATTTAAAATTTCTATCTGAGAGTTAAATAAAACAAAATCTCTTGTATTTATTTGATTTAAAACGTTTGTAACTTTTTGATTAATTGTTCTATTGTCTTTTTGAAAAACATCTTTTATAGTAAAACCTGTAGTCCCAAATTCTGCTGAAAAACCAGATAATAATGGCACTCCAATATGATATTTATAGTTTGTTTCTGCACCTGGATTTAGAAGTAGAGTTTGTGGTAGTTCTGCAAACCCATATTGTATTTGTTTATTTTGAGATTGCAAAACAAAACTAAAAAAACAGAAAAGAAATATTGCTTTTATTTTCATTATTTAAGAGATGTCTCTAAGTATACTGTAGAAGCCGATTTAAACTGAAACTCACCTATGTCTGATGCTGTGATAGGCATTGATGGATCATCTAAACTTATAGTTATCCTAACTCTTTCTGTATTTTTTATATTGGGATTATTAGCTACTAAAATAGTTTCTGTAGGTGGTTTATTTAAAGTATTTGCAGCAATTTTTAAATCATTCAATTTTTTAATAAGATTACCATTGGCATCTAAAAGAGAAATTTCTATTGTAAAATCTTTATTAAATTCATTATTAACCTCAAATGTATAGTCTGTTTTTACTAAATTATTTTTTATAATCTCGTTTTCAAAAATTTTATATTCTGTTTCTTGAGTTATTGAGGTTTTAGATGGACCACCACCAACAGCGATAAAATCGTTTGGTGTAACTTTAAAAAAGGCTATAGAAAAAGAAAAAGCGGGTTTTGTTGTGTAATCTTCTATTTGCTCAAAATCTAAATCTTTTACACAGGAAAAAATTACAAAGAGACAAATAAATAAACTGTATATTTTTTTGGAGGACATAAATTACAAAATTATAATTTTAAACGATAAAAAACTAAAGATATTGTTTTATTTCTAAGAGAGAGTTTACAGTAATAAAATCTTCTGAAACAATGTTTTCTTCTCTAAAATCACAATGTATTGCTTGTAATCCAAAATGTATTGCCCCATAAATATCGGCTTCTATACTATCTCCAATCATGATAGAATTTTCTTTATTTGCATTTGCTGTTTCTAAGGCAAAATGAAATACTTTAGGATTTGGTTTTTTTACTCCAACAGATTCTGAAGTTACAATTTTTTTAAAATAATGATGAATATTTGAGCTAAGCATTTTTTTACTTTGAATTTCTTCAAATCCGTTAGTAATGATATGCAATGTATATTTTTCTTTTAAATAGTCTAACAGCTCAAAAGTTCCGTCAAATAAATGATTAAAATCTGCTAAGTAATTAATATAATCTTCTGATAGCTTATCAATTAAATTATCAGAAATTTTATAGTCAATTGCATCAAAAGTATCTTTTAACCTACCATATCTTAGTTGTTTTTTAGATACTTTTTCTTCTCTATACAGCTTCCAATATTCAAAATTTAAAGGTTTATATACTTTAAAAAAAGTATCAGAATCTATTGAAAGGTTATTAATTTTAAATATTTTTTTAAAAGTTAAATCAGAATTTTTTTCAAAATCCCAAAGGGTATGATCTAAATCAAAAAATATGTGTTGGATATCTTTCATTTACTTTATATTTGATAAAAGTATTTTTTTTGAGAGTAAAAGTAAGGAAAAACCCGTTATCATTTTTTTATAAGAATGTTCTTATAATGTTAAGAGGTACATTAATTGCTCAAATCTTAGCTTTTGTTGGTGCTATTTTCTTAGCAAAACTTTATGGAGAAAAAGCGTATGGTATTTTTGGTCTAGTTGTGAGTATAATTACTATTTCATCTACAGTAGCTACTTTACAATTAGATAAATGTATTGTAATTTCTAAAAGCAAAAAAGAGAGTGTTAACTGGTTTAATTTTTTATTAATTGTTATTCCAGTTATAACTTTTATCATCTTTTCTGGACTCTTTATTGTTTCTTTATTTTATTTTAAAGATAAATTAAATACTCCTATACTTTTAATGGCATCAATTGGTACACTTCTTTTTTCTTTAAATCTACTGCATGAAAATTATCTTACATTTAAAAAACAATTTACAATCATCTCAAATTCAAAAGTTTTTATAACAATAAGTAATGTTTTTTTACAAATCACATTGTTTTACACTTTTAATTTGCTTGGTTTAATTATCGGTTTTTTAATTTCTCAAGTTTTAATTCTTTGCTATTATTTCTTTAAAAATAGAAATGTAATTTCTAAAACTGATTCCGTTAAAATTAGGACTGATTTTAAAAAAAACAATTCGATTATAAAATATTTGTTGCCTTCTAATGTCATAAATAGTTTAGCCAACCATTTGATGCCAATTTTAATTTTAGCTTTTTTTGGAGCAAAAGAAGCCGGAATTTATTTTTTTAGTACAAAAATTTTGGGGGCGCCTTTATTTTTAATTTCGGCTTCTGTTTCTCAGGTTTTTTTTCAAAAATCATCTGAACTTTTAAAGGAAAACAAGAAAGAATTATTTAAACTTACTAAAAAAATCGTAGGATCTAACCTACTTTTAATGCTGCTTTTTTTAATTCTGATAAATACAATAGGTATCTATTTTTTAGAAATTTATTTTGAAGATAAATGGAATAATTTACGATTATATACACTTTTCTTATCTTTTCTTATTCTTGCACGTACTTCTTTTAACCCTATTAGTAGTTTAATTGTTGTCTTAGATAAAAGTTTTGAAAGCCTTATTTTTAATAGTTATCTGTTTTTAGTGAACTTAATTGCTATATATTTTGGATATTTATATCATGATATTACTAAAACAATTTTAATTCTTGTTATTTCTGGTGGGGTAGGTTATTTAATATTAGTTGCTTATTTTTTAAATGAATTAAAAAATATTACAAAAAAAAATGTTTAAAAAATTAGATTTTTTCTTTTTTGGGTGGCTTATAAATTGGTTATATCCTGAATATTATAGACCAAAATATGGGTATCAGCGATATTATATTTTGTTTTTTCATTATTTAATTCCTCAAAAGCTTTTTAGGTTAAACCCTAAAGTAAAATGGCCAGTGCATTTTACCTCTAAAGTAATTGCTCCAGAAAATATTAAAAAAGGAATTTTATGTGATCCTGGAGATAATCTAAATAATTACATACAAGCAAATAATGGAATTATATTTGGCAACAATATAGAATTAGGCCCAGGAGTTTCTATAATTTCTTCAAATCATAAAAGCGATAATTTAAGAGAACATACAAAAGGAAAACCTATTTTTATTGGAAATAATGTCTGGATTGGTGCTAATACTACTATTTTACCAGAAGTTACAATTGGTAATAATGTTACTATTGGAGCAAACTCGTTAGTAAACAAAAATATTCCAAGTAACTCAATTGCTGTGGGTAATCCTTGTAAGGTTATTAAAGAAAAAAGCGAGTATAGAGAAGATTTGACTTGTATTGTTTTTAATAGAAAGCTTAAAAAACTATAGCTCCTATCCTATTTTCTCTGTACTTTGTGTTTTCCTACAATTTTTTTTAGTAAATAATATACAAGTTCTCCTTTTATAATTGTTTCTGCATCATAAACTTTTTTGTATTCCATAGGTATTCTTTGGAAGTGGAAATTTGTACTTTCATCTTTTAAACCAGATGTGCCAAAACTAATGATGTTTTTTTTCTCTATTTCTTTAAAAAATTCTTTAGAAACACCATCATCTGAAAAAGGAAAAGAAAAATATCGCTTTTTTAAATTATATTTTTCTTCAATTGTTAAAACACTCTCTATTGTTTCTTTTAACTGATTTTTTAAATTGATTTGAGAATATCTTGGATGATTCTTACTATGAGCCCCAAAATAAAATCCCATTTCTTTTAACTCTTCTATTTGAGCATCATTTAAATAAGGCTTTTCATTTTGTAAAAAGTCTTTAATAGAAAGCTTTAATATTTCACAAAGTTTATCTAAAACTGGTGCATCTTTAATTTCTAATTCTTTCAGTAATTTTATAATTTTTTCTTTGTCAAACTCTTTAATATTAAAGAGTTTAACTATATTTTTTTGCTGTTTTTCATCAATGCTATTAGTACATAAACTTGTAATTAAAAGATTTACTTGATATCTATAAAATAATTCTTTATTATTTATAAAGTTTGAATTTAAAAAGTTGATTGCTGGTATATTTTCTTTTTTTAAAATTGGAGCTACAGTTGTAAAAAAATTTGATAAACCATCATCAAATGATAGCAAAAAACTTAGCTCTTTGTTTTTATTATTTAAAAAATCGCAAATAGATAATGGGTGGAAGTATTTTTTAAAAAAATGTAAATCTTTTAAAAATTGATCTTCATTTTTTGGTGTATATAAGTGGTTAACTAAACCTGTATTTTTATTACTTATAAAATGATAAAAAGGTAATATTGTTTTTTTATTAGCACATTTCATCAAAAAACGAACAGGAAGAAATTTATATAAAAAAGATATTCTAAAAAAAAATTCTTTTAAAGACATTCGTTTTATAATTGTAATAATTTGTTACTTCACTTCCATAACTCCCATAAAAACTTGCTATATTTTTAATAGAAGAACCTTCGAAATCTAAAATAATATCTGTATCTGAATATTGACGAATAACACTATCTAATAAAAAAGTTGTGGCTCCATGTTTTTTACCTAAAGTATTAGATGCAGCAAAAAGATAATAAATTCTTTTATTATAGTTCATAAAAAACCCAGAACAAACTAGTGTATCTTCGTAAAAAACATTTCTTATAAAACCTCTCTTGTTATTTAAAGAAAAATCGATAATATTATTTATAGTCTTAAAATATTCATCATTTATATTTAAATGCTTAAAAACTGACTGATACAAGTTTATTAATGGATTCTTATTATTAAAATCTCTAAACTTTAAATTTGCATTATTTGCTTTACGTAAACTTTTCTTTCTGTCTTTTCTGTAGTTTTCAAAAATATGAGTATAGCTCTCGTTTAAATTTAGTTGATAATTTTTTTTTGAGGTAATAGTACCAAAATTTACTTTTGAGGTTATATTAAATTGAATATATAAAAAATAGAATGGTATTTTTTTAAAAAAAATTGGCTTATCTACTTCTTTTAATGAGAAAACATCTAGCTGTTGACAAAAATAAGGCTGAGTTATATATTTTAATCCCCATTTAGATTTCCAAGGAATTGGCATCACAGCCTCATAATCATCTAAAACCAATACATCCCAGTTATCTGCAACAATATCTAGATACCAAGAAAAAGCATATATTCTAGATTGAATTGAGTTGGCTATGCAAGCATCGTATTTTTTAACATTAAGATTTTTTCTTTTTATATATTGAATCATCTTAAACCATACTGATTTTAATCATAGAGTCATATAATCTTTTCCATCCTTTCCATCGATCGTAATCGCTTAGACTTTCGTTATGAAATAGTGTAATAAATGTTCCGTTAACAGCTTTTACTTCGTTTTTTAAATCTCTAATTCTACCTAAAGATTGTTTGGGGGTTAGCTTCATATAATCATTTAAAGTAGTGTCCATTAGCGCAAATGGAAAAACTTTTAAAGGCGTTTGAATTTCAAAATCTAAATCGTAAAAATAAAAAGGAGTACATGTGCCTGCTCTAAAACCAACATTGCTGGCATATCCCATAGAGTAATCTTCTTCTATTTCTAAATCTATTAAATTTTGATAGGTTTCTGGCAGATTAAATCTTAAAAAATGTTGTCTAGACCTTTGTATAGGCATATTAATAATGTGCTCTAATCTAATTTTTTCTTTTTTTAATAAAGGCACATTATTCATTGTAAAATATGAAGGATGCAAACCAACTTTTGCATAGTCTAACATTTCTTTAATTAGAAGTCTAAATTTTGTTTTAGAAGCAGAAACATTTGTATCAAAAGTGGTGTAATCTCCTACCAAAAAAAAGAAAATAGTTTCAATATTTTGTTCTTTTCTAACTTTTAAAATTTTATCAAAAGTATCAAAAGGATCTTTTTTAATATTAAGGGTTACTGCAAATCTGTTCCAAACATTTATCAATCTAAAATTTACTAAGTCTTTAAAAAAACCTCCTACACTTCTTATTAAACTTTTATGCTTATATGCAAAGGCATTGTCTATATCTATAGTAGAAATAAATTCGAAATCTCTTTTCTTATACTCATAATTTGGAAACTTTTCTTTAATAGCTTCTAAGAGTTTAAAAGCCCAAATATCTACAACTGGTTTTTCTAGAAAACCATATTTATAAGCTAAACTTTGTTCTGCAGTATAACGTGCATGATTGTCTTTTACGTGGGGCAAATACTCTTCATATCTAGAAATAAGATAAAAACTTGCTGCAAAAACATCAAAAGGAATAGCAGATTTTGGTCCAGTTTTAAAAAAACAAGGAACACTGTCCCATTTTTGGACAACAATTTCCATATCATTTACACCTTGCTCAAACAACAAATCGTTGCTTTTTACAAAAAACTCATTACTTAAAGGTGTTTTTGTATACGTTAATTTAGGACCATTATGTGCTACAAATTCTTCTACTTTAGAGGTGAAATCTACAGATATCAATAAAGTTCTTGTAAAAATATGCTTAAAAATATAACGAATTCTTGGTGTTATTTTATGTGAGTAAATTAATATCATTAAATGAATTACGAATTTTGAATTAAGAATTTTGATTGGTTACAAAACCCCTTCATCTGCAAAGCTAAAATACGCTTTTTCAGTAATTATTAAATGGTCTAAGAGTTTAATGTCTAAAGTATTTCCTGCTTCTTTTATTTTTTGCGTTAATTGTTTGTCAGAAATACTAGGCTGCAACTTTCCTGATGGATGGTTATGACACACAATTACTGCTACAGAAGTCAACTCTAAAGCTCTCTTAAACAGTAACCTAACATCTACTATTGTGGCTGTTAGCCCACCTTTACTTATTTGGTTTTTTGCCAAAACTTTGTTAGAATTATTTAAAAATAAAACCCAAAATTCTTCGTGTTCTAAATCTCCAATAATTGGCTGCATTAAATTAAAAACGTCTTTGCTACTGGTTATTTTGGTTTTTTCTAAAGCGGTTTCTAATTGTCTTCTTTTACCCAACTCTAAAGCAGTTATAATTGAGATTGCTTTGGCTTCTCCTATACCTTTAAAGGATGTTAATTTTTCTACAGATAATTTAGCAAGTTCATTTATATTACCATCAACAAATTTTAAAATTCTTTTTGATAATGCAACAGCACTTTCAGTTCTGTTTCCAGAACCTATTAATATTGCAATAAGTTCTGCATCAGAAAGAGAGGTTTTTCCTTTGGCTAAAAGTTTTTCTCTTGGTCTATCATCTAAAGCCCAAGATTTAATGGTTAGATTTTCCATTCATCAATTTTTTATAAAAATACAAAAACAGAAATTAACTATAATTGATTTAAAAAATTAATGTATTGTGCGTTATTAGGATACAAAGTATTTAGTTTTTTTATAGTGGCCTTGGCCTTTTCTTTTTGGTTGGATTTAGAGTAAATATATCCTAAAGCATATAATATACCTTCATTGTTAGCATCTATTTTTAAACCGTTAATAAAGATTTTTTCTGCATTTTTATAATCATCTTTTTTACCAAACATCAATCCTAAATTATAATAAACACGTATGTTTCTGGGCATTATTTCATTTGCTTTTTTTAATTGAATTATTGCGTCATCTACTCTATTTAATTCACCATATAATAATGCTAAAGAGTAATAAACTGGTCCAAATTTTGGCTCTTGCTTTATAACTTCTTTAAAAGCAGCTTCAGATTTTACATATTGTTTATTATTATAATACAAAGTTGCCAAGTTCATTCTAACTTGATTATTAATATTATCAATAGCTAGTGCATCTTCGTAACTTTTTATAGCTTTGTCTAAATTGCCTTTTTTGGCATAATAATTACCCTTTTTAATTCTACCTCCCACAAAATCGGCATTTGTTTTTAGATGTAAAAAAAACTCTTTTTTTACTTTTTGATAAGCCTGTTTATAAACTTTTGGGATCTCATTTTCTTGCAATTCTGCCAAACCAAAAAAAGCTTTAATTCTAACACTTCTTTTAGCATCTTCTAACAAAGGGAAAAAATAAGAGGTATAATCTTTAGAGTTAATGCTACTTAAAACATCTACACTAGTTCCTCTTACCAAAGCAGAATCGTCATTTAAAAGTGCTAAATATTCTTCTATAAAGTTTTGCACGTTATAATTAGAGAGTATTTTGGTTGCAGATGCTCTTACAATTTCTGGTTGATGTTTATCATTTACCAACTCAATTAAACCTAGATGTGCATTGGCCTCTCCAGAAATACCTGGTGCTAATTTCTCAGAATAATGGATAGAATCAACCTCTCCAAATAATTTTTTAAAGTTTTTTGCTGCCCAAATATCATTTTTATCTTTATGACAACCAGAACAAGCATTTGGTGTACCATATTTTATGCTTAAATCTGGTCTAGGAACTCTAAAACTATGATCTCTTCTAAAATCATTTCCCATATAAAATTTTCCTGTCATGTGGCAATTAATGCATTTTGAAGCTTCTGTATCTTTTGGATGAAAGTGATGTTTTGGAGTATCATATTTCTCAGAAACATGGCATTGTGCGCATAATTTGTTTCCATTAAACTTTAATTTTAAAGAATGTGCATTATGACAATTGGTACAAGTAACATTATTTTGATACATTTTACTCTGAACAAAAGAGCCATACACATAAACTTCATCTAAAATTTGACCATCTGCGTAATACAATCTATCTTCTATTAATTGTGGAAAATAATGATCTAAAAAAGTTCCTTCAAAATTAAAAGCTTCAGAAAATTGTTCTCTTCTAACATGACAACGTGCACATTGATCTACTAATGTTTTGGGCGCTGTTTTTTTTGTCATTTGAAAAGTACCACTTTCTACATATTTTTTGCCCATTTTTTCTACATCTGTAACGTGTTGTTTTCCTGGTCCATGACAAGCTTCGCAACTCACATTTATCAATGCAAATTTTGTTTCGTAACTGTGTGTTGCTTCTGTATAGTTTTTACGAACGTTTGTAGAATGACAATCTGCACACATATTATTCCAATTTAAACCTCCTCTAGACCAATGCAACCATTCTGAATGAACAACTTTAAAATCTGGGTATAAATCAAACCATTTATTTTTTTGGGTATCCCAAGCTGTTCTTAAACATTGATAATGACCATTGGGAAATTGAACTATATATTGTTGTAATGGTGTAACTCCAAAAGTATATACAATTTTATAATCGTGATTTTTACCATCTGGTCCTTCTGTATTTACAAAAAAGCTACTTTCTTTTTTATAAAACTTAGAGGTAACACCTTGACTTACAAATTTTTTGTTATTAAAATCACCTAAAACAGTACTACTATCTGCAATTTGCATAGCCTTATCATGATGAGAGCCTTTCCAAGATTTATATTCATTTTTATGGCATTCTTTACACTTTTTATCACCTAAAAAATAACTATCTGGAATAATTTTACCTGAAAGAAATGTACTTGCAGTATGATTTACTTTTTTATATGCCTCCTTTCTTTTACACGAAATAGTTAGCATGAAAAAGATTAAAATAATGTATGTAAAGTAAATAGATATTCTTGATAAAAAATTATGATGGCTAAATTTCAAAGCAAACATGTTTTTAATTGCAGCAGTAAATTTAAAATTTATAAATCCTTTAAAAAAAGACAAATATCATTTTTTATGATAAAAATTTAAATCTAAAACAGATGTAATGTAAGTTAAAACATTTTTTTTATTTGTATTTGCACCCAAACTCTTTATATCTTTGCAGCTTATTTCTATATTTTACAATATGAAAATTATCATAGCTGGTGCTGGAGACGTTGGTTTTCACTTAGCTAAATTACTTTCTTATGAATCTCAAGATACTTACATCATAGATTTTGATGGTGAAAAGTTAGAGTACATCAATAATCATTTAGATGTAATTACAAAAAAAGGAGATGCAACTTCTATAAAATTACTAAAGGAGCTTGGAATAGATTCTGCAGACCTCTTAATTGCAGTAACAGACAGCCAAAACACTAACTTTACAATTTCTGTAATTGGTAAATCTTTAGGGGCAAAAAAGACAATTGCAAGAATAGATAATTCTGAATTTTTAGATGAAAACAATTGCGAAGTCGATTTTCAAAAATTTGGATTGGACTTTATGATTTCTCCACAAGAATTAGCTGCAAATGAAATAAAAATGTTGCTAAACCAGTCTTCTTTTAATGATACTGTTGCTTTTGAAAGTGGCCTTTTTAATGTGATGGGAACTCCATTAACCTATAAATCACCCATTTTAGATTTAACAGTTAAAGAAGCTAAGCAAAAGTTTTATAATGTAGATTTTATAACTATTGCTATAAAAAGGCAAGGAGTTTCTCAAACTATAATTCCAAGAGGAGATACAACATACCAATTAGATGATCAAGTTTATTTTTGTGTACCTAATTATAGTATGAAGGACCTCTACCCTATTATTGGTAAAAAACAATTTAATATCAAAAATGTGATGATTCTTGGTGGAAGTAGCATTGGCGAAAAAACCGCAAGAAATCTTTGCAAAGATAATTTTAAAGTTAAATTAATAGAAGTAAATAGAGAAAGAGCAGAAACACTTGCAGAACAACTAAATGATACTTTAGTTATTAATGGAGATGGAAGAGATTTAGAACTTTTAGAAGAAGAAAATATTAGAGAAACTGATGCTTTTATTGCTGTTACAGGTAATTCTGAGACCAATATTATGTCTTGTTTAGTAGCCAAATCTAAAGGAGTAAAAAAAACAATTGCTTTGGTAGAAAACATGGATTATATTGATATTTCTCAAACTATTGGTATACAATCTTTAATAAACAAGAAATTAATTGCTGCAAGTAATATTTTTAGACATATACGTAAAGGAGAAATTCTTGCTTTAGCCAATCTGCACAATATAGATGCAGAAGTTTTTGAATTTGAAGTAAAAGAAAATGCTAAAGTTACAAAGTCACAAATTAAAGATTTACGCTTTCCTAGAGAAGCCGTGTTTGGCGGAATTATTAGAGATGAAAAAGCAATTTTAGCAACTGGAGACAAGCAAATAAAAAAGGGAGACAAAGTAATTGTTTTTTGTTTACCAGAAGCAATAAGTACAGTAGAAAGTCTTTTTAAGTAGCAAAATGAGTACTCTAAACACAAAAATAATATTTCGTTTTTTAGGCATTACTGCCATTTTAAACGGTTTTTTTATGTTTATTGCTTTTCCTTTTAGTGTTTTTAATGATGAATCTGCAAAATGGGGAATACTAAATGCAGGAATTGTAACTGTAGTCATTGGAGCTCTTTTATATTTTGTTAACAAACCTAAAAGCACAAGCATTCATAAGAAAGAAGGTTATTTAATTGTAACGTTAGGTTGGCTTACACTCTCTATTACAGGCATGTTGCCATATCTTTTTTCTGGAGCTATACCTGAGATTTCAAGTGCTTTTTTCGAAACCATTTCAGGGTATTCTACAACAGGTTCATCTATTTTAACAGATATAGAGTCTATGCCAAAAGGAATTTTATTTTGGCGAAGTGCAACTCATTGGATTGGTGGAATGGGAATTATTGTCTTAACAATAGCAATACTTCCTCTTTTAGGAATTGGTGGTATGCAACTTTTTATGGCAGAAGCACCTGGACCTTCTGCAGATAAATTACATCCAAGAATTACAGATACAGCAAAACGTTTGTATTTGATATATGTAATTTTAACTTTAGCACAATTTTTATTACTTAAAGTTGCAGGTATGACTTGGTTTGATGCCATAAATCATGCAATGGCAACCATGAGCACAGGTGGTTTTTCAACCAAAAACAGCAGTATTGCATTCTATAATAGTTTACCTTTTGTACAATATATTATTATCTTTTTTATGTTAGTTGCAGGTACAAACTTTGTATTAACATATTTTGCTTTAAAAGGTAAAATCCAAAAAGTATTTAAAAGCGAAGAATTTAAATATTATCTTTTTGGTATTATAGGAATTGCATCAATTATAACAGTTATTATTATTTATTATCAAGACCCCAATTTACAAACCAGCATAACACATCCAATGGTTTATGGTAAAGAAGAGAGTGCTATAAGGCATGCCTTGTTCATGGTAACATCAGTAGTTACAACAACAGGATTTGTAACTGCAGATTTTACTATGTGGAATTTCTTTGCAACAGGTATTTTCTTTGCCTTATTTTTTACAGGAGGCTCAGCTGGCTCTACAAGTGGTGGTGTAAAAGTTGTAAGACATATTGTAATGTTAAAAAATAGTTTTTTAGAATTTAAAAAGGCATTACATCCAAACGCAATCATTCCTGTTAGGTATGATAAAAAAGCAGTAAACCATAATATTGTTTTTAATATTATATCATTTTTTATTATTTACATGCTTATATTTATAATGTCTTCTGTAATCTTAACACTTTTTGGTTTAGACTTTATTTCTGCTTTAGGTGCTGCAGCTTCTTCCTTAGGTAATATTGGCCCTGCAATTGGTTCTGTTAGCCCTGTAGATAATTTTGCTCATTTAACTACATCTGCAAAATGGTTTTGCTCTTTTTTAATGTTAATTGGTAGATTAGAGCTTTTTACAGTACTTATTTTACTTACACCTTTTTTTTGGCGTAAAAATTAAAAGTTAATCGCACACACATTATCTTATTGTTAAATAGTTTTTTGTGCTTTTACTTTATAAAATTTTTAGTATTTTTAAATTTCTAAAAATTTACTTATGAAATACAATTACTTTTTTAAAATTACTTTTTTATTTTTTATTACATTATCACTTAACTTAAGTTTACAGGCTCAATCTACGGGTGATATAGCATTCACAGGTTTTAATGTTGAAACTACAACAGGAGATAAAGATTTTTCAATTGTAATATTAGCAGATTTAGCAGCAAATTCTACAATTTATATTTCAGATAATGAGTCTAATGGTACTGGAGGTTTTGTTTCTGGAGAAGGAGCTTTATCTTGGAATACTGGAAATAAAATAATTAAAGCTGGTACAATTGTTATTTTTTCTGATGTAAATAATGATACAAATAGAACTGTATCTATAGGCTCTGTAACTGAGCCTGATGCAGGATTTAACCCAACAGATAAAGATGGATTATTTATTTATACAGGTACTGACGAAAATACTGTTACAACTTTTATTTTTGCATTGCAGATAGGAAATGACTCCGCTCAAACAGGAAACTTAACAGGAACTGGTCTTGTTACTGGTACCTCACATGTTATTATTGATAATAGTGCTTCTCCTGATGGAGGTTTTTATAGTGGTTCCAAATCAAATCAAACCGTATACAGCAATTATTTAACTTTAATTTCAAATAAAACAAATTGGACAACAACAACTGGTGATGGAGAAGCACTTACAATTCCTTTTTCAACAGAGTCTTTTACAACAAATACTACTACATGGATAGGAACAACTGCTGTTTGGAATTTAGACAGCAATTGGTCAAACAATATTCCCTTATCAAGTTCCTTGGTAAATATACCAGAAGTAGCAACCTTTGCCCCAGAAATAGCCACTGGAACAAGTGCTTTAGCAGGGAATTTATCTATAACTGAAGCAGATGGGTTATCAATATTAGGGGGTAATTTATCTGTTTCTGGAAATATTACTATAGCTTCTGGAAGCTCTTTGTATTTGGAGTCTACAATTACATCCTCTAAAACAATTGATGCAGCTACAGTAATTTTAAATGGTACTTATACTTCTGTAGATGCAAATAAGTTTTTTTATTTTACAGAAACTTTTATAGACAACACTTCTCAATGGACTTTAATTTCATCTCCAACATCTGGTGAGGTTATTGATGGTGGTGCAACAGGTTTTGCTACCTTTAATAAACTCCAAACTAATGGTACTAACTACGGAATTGCGCCTTATGACAATGCAGTGGCTTCTGCCAATAGATGGGATTATTATACAACTACAGAAATTGCTGCCACTAATAATATTATTATGACTAGTGGTAAAGGATATTCTGTATTACCTAAAACTGTATCAGACACAGATACAAATAAAGGTAAATTAGGTTTTAAGGGAGCATTAAATACTTCTGATGTTAATATAGCTATCACAGACAATTCTGGTGGAATTGGTAATGATTTTAATTTAATAGGTAATCCATATGCAGCTTTTATCCCTGCAGATAATAATGCAGATGCAACAAATGCATTCTTAAATATAAATTCATCTCAATTAGACGAAACCACATTATGGTTTTGGGACAAGACAACAGCTGATTACATAACAGTCAATCAAACATCAAATAGATTCATTGCTCCAGCACAAGGTTTTTTTGTAAAAGCAAAATCTGGTGGAGGTACAATTAGCTTTAAAGAAGTTATGCAAAGTCATCAATCTTCAGGTACTTTTAATAAGACTTCAAACAATAGACCTGAAATAAAATTTAGTGTTGTTAGTAATGGAGTTGAAAAAAACACATTAATCTATTATTACAAAAATAAAACAACAGGATTTGACGACGGATATGACAGCTCTATATTTGGAGGCGTTAGTAATTCTTTCTCTCTGTTTACGCAGTTAGTATCTGATAACGAGGGCAAAAACTTAGCAATACAAACCTTACCAGATACAGGTTTAGAGAGCATGATAATTCCTATTGGCTTAAATGCAATTGCTGGTAAAGAACTAATTTTTACTGCAAATGCTTTTAACCTACCCAATGGTTTAAAAGTTTTTTTAGAAGATAAGGTATCAAAAACAGTAACCAGATTAGATGAGGTAGATAGTGAGTATAAAATCACTCTTAAAGATGCTCTAAATGGTATTGGAAGGTTTTATTTACATACAAAATCTTCATCAGCTTTAAGTACAGATAACGAAATTTTAACTAATGTTAATATTTATAAAACTAGCAATAGTAATTTAAAAATAACGGGGCTTACCCAAGGAAAAGCAACAGTTACTTTGTTTAGTATACTTGGTAAAAAGGTAATGAAAACTTCTTTTGATGTTACTACCACTAACAATATTTCTATACCTAACGTATCTTCAGGTATTTACTTAGTAAAACTTGCAACAGAAAAAGGGAATATTACCAAAAAAATAATTTTAGAATAATTAAAATTTAAATCTAATAATTAACCAAAGAGAAAATATTTTTTAATTTACAAAAAAGTATCTGCTTAAAGTCTAGAAGCACTGAAACAAGATTTTAATAACAAACAATTTTTACTAAACGTCTCACTTTTGAGGCGTTTTTATTTTTTATAATTAATAAAATAGCTACTTTTATTTTTTATGAAAAAAACACCTAATTTACTATATAAAGTTGTTGAAAACAAAACAGTAGTTTGGCTAGAAGAATCTAATGAATATCTAGTTTTAGAAAACACTACTGCAGATATTTTAAAAAGATTAGGCAAAGGTATTCCTATTAAAGAAATTGCTTCTGCTCTATCTAAAAAATTGTCTATCCCTTTAGAAAAAACAATAGATTTTATTATTGAATTAGAAAAAAAAACCTTCAAAGAAAAAAAAATAGAAAAACAAATTGTTAATGACTATAGAGACATAGAAATACCAAAAGCATTTAAATTTGTTAAATATTATAAAATTAATAATAAAATATTTAAAATTTCTTTTTTAAGTGAACAAGAATTAGCTTTTGTACACCCAAAATTTGCCCATTTAGTTATAGACAATAGTAGTGTATATGATTATCAATTTGATGTTTTTATAAATAATAAATTTATTTTTTTATTTATTGATAAGAAAATAATTGGTGGATGGAGCAACAAAGATGTTCATTTTTTTCAAGGTAAATTTTCTATGGAACTCATTCAAAAAATTCATCAAAAAGAAGAACGAGAATGGATGGGAGTATTTCATGCATCTGCTGTTAGCAATCAAAAAAAATCAATATTATTTTTAGGAGATTCTGGCAATGGTAAAAGTACATCTTTGGCACTTTTACAAGCAAATGGCTTTACTTGTTTGGCAGATGATTTTGTACCAATAGATATAGAGAAAAAAGAGGTTTTTAGTTTTCCTGCTGCAATATCTATTAAAAAAAGTAGTTTAGAAACATTACTTCCTATTTACCCTGAATTAGAAACCACTGCAGAATATAATTTTAAAAGATTAAATAAAATAGTACGTTATTTAAAACCAAATAACGCAAACTTTTTTGCCCATTTACCTTGTAATGAATTGGTATTTATCAAATATGAAAAAGAGGCAGATTTAACTTTTAAAACCATATCAAAATTAGATGCTTTTCAGCAATTGGTTCCAGATTCTTGGTTATCACCAAAAAAAGAAAATGCCCAGATTTTTTTAGATTGGTTCGAATCTTTAAAATGTTATCAAATTACATATTCTAACAATCAAGAAATGATTGCAACAGTTGCAAAAATTTTTAACAATGAATTATAAAGAAACATTGTTTTTTATTGGAAAATGTTTGACAGTTTCCAATGATAAAATCAACAAAAAAAACATTGAAAATACTTTAAAAAAAGGCGAAGTAGATTGGGATTCTATAGTAAAAGTCAGTACTGCACACTATGTATTTCCTGCACTTTATTGCAATTTAAAAAAGGTAGATTTTCTTAATTATCTTCCAGAAGATTTAGTAGGATATATGAAACATATAACTGATTTAAATCGAGAAAGAAATTCGCAAATTATAGCGCAAGCAAAAGAAATTAACCAGCTTTTACTAAATCATAACATTACCCCTATTTTTTTAAAAGGAACTGGAAATTTATTAGAAGGTTTGTATGATGATATTGCAGAAAGAATGGTGGGTGATATTGATTTTATCGTTTCTAAAAAGAACTTCACAGAATCTGTTAGAATTTTAAAAGAAGTTGGCTATAACTCTGAAAAAGAAACTTTAGATTTTACAACATTTAAACATTACCCTAGGCTTTTAAAGGATAATAAAATAGCAGCTATAGAAGTTCATAAAGAACTTTTAGTTAAAAAATATGCATCAGAATTCAATTACGATTTTATTAAAGTTGATAGTCAGAAAATAAATAATTTTAAAGTTTTGAGCTATGCAAATCAATTATCCCTATCAATAGTTGCAAAACAAATTAATGATAATGGGGTTCATTATAAAAATATTGCATTAAGAAATGCGTACGATGTTTTTTTACTTTCTAAAAAAACAATTGCAAAAAATGCTTTTTTAAATTTTAATCTTTTAAAAGTACCATTAAATAATTTTTTAGCGAGTTGTTATGAAATTTTTGGAGAAGTAAAAACTTTAGAATATCATAAAACTGAGGAAACAAAACAATATATCGCAATTTTTACCAATCAACTGTCAGATAATTATATGAAATCTAACAAACAAACAAAAATTGCTCGGAAATTATTTTTTGGTAAAAGATTAGAAATAATTACAAAATCTTTCTTTGACAAAGAATATAGGAAATGGTTGTTTGCTAGAGTTTTAGATAAAAAATGGCAAAAAGAAAAACTGATTCAATTAGGTTTAAAAAAGTCTAAACCAAACTCTTAACTTCTTCAAAATCTAAGCCTCCATAATTACCAGAACTCATTAAAACTACAGCAGTTTTATCTAAATTAAGATTGAATAAAAACTCTTTAAATTCTAATGGATTTGTGTAAATAATTAAATCATCACGTTTAAAAACATTTGCTATCTGCTCTGCTGTAACTTCTTCTAATTGTTTAATTTTTACAGCTTTTGGTGAGTAAAAAACAACAGCTTTATCTGCAAACGCTAAAGCACCTTTGTATTCTGATAAAAATTCAGCATTTAAACTAGAATAGGTATGCAATTCTAAACAAGCCAAAACAGTCCTTTCTTTATATTGTTCTTTAACCGCTTTTGTAGTTGCTGCAACTTTACTTGGGCTATGTGCAAAATCTTTAAAAATTACGGTTGACTCATTTTCTACAATTTTTTCTAAACGTTTACTTGCTCCTTTAAAACTAGCAATAGCTTCGTAAAAATCATCCTCATCAATTCCTATATGTTGACAAATCCATTTTGCTCCAGCTAAATTTTGTAAGTTATGTTTCCCAAAAATTTCTAAAGGCAAATCTCCTTCATCAGTCTCTAAATAAGTAATTCCGTTTTTTATAAAATGTTGTGGTGTTTTATAAGGATACTTTTTAATATGATTTTCTGATGATTCTACAATTTCTTTTACATTCTCATCTTCTACATTATATACCATACTTCCTCCATTAATCATAGAGTCTGTAAAAATTGCAAATTGATTTTTATAATTTTCGAAAGTAGGAAAAACATTAATATGATCCCAAGCAATACCACTTAACAAAGCAATATTGGGTTTGTATAGGTGGAATTTAGGGCGCATATCAATAGGAGAACTTAAATATTCATCTCCCTCTAAAATAATAAATTCGTTTTCTTGGGTTAAATGCACCATCGTTTCAAAACCTTCTAATTGTGCACCAACCATATAATCTACTTTTTTTTCATGGTAATTTAACACATGTAAAATCATAGAAGTAATGGTTGTTTTTCCATGAGATCCACCAATTACAACTCTCGTTTTGTCTTTAGATTGTTCATATAAAAATTCTGGATATGAATAAATTTTCAACCCTAATTCTTGGGCTTTTAACAATTCTGGATTCTCTTTTTTTGCATGCATTCCTAAAATAATTACATCTAATTCAGATGAAATTTTATCTGGAAACCAACCAAATTCATTAGGCAGCAATTCGTATTTTTCTAATCGTGATTTTGATGGATCGTGAATGGTATCATCACTTCCAGAAATTTGGTATCCTTTTTGGTGTAAAGCAATTGCTAGGTTATGCATGGCACTTCCGCCAATAGCAATAAAATGTATGTTCATTTTAAACGAGTTGTCAGGTCGAGCGCAGTCGAGACCTTAATAATAACCTCTCGACTGCGCTCGAGGAGACATAAAATCTTACACAAAAATACAAAAGCTTCTAACAATATTGATTATATTTAGAACGAAACTCAATTAAAAATAGGTTTTACAGGCTTAAATGCCTCTTTAACTCATTTTAGATTGTTTTATAAAATGATTTATACGTGCTTTGACAGCATAGATTCTCTATGTTAAGAGTATATAACGTTTCAATTGAAACCTAGTAGAAAGTTTCTAGGAATCATTTTTAAACCTTTTTGATTATGAAAAAAATTACAATAACATTACTAATGATTATATTCTTCTCAACAATTTCTAACGCTCAAAATACCTTTGAAAACCTTTGGTTACAAGTAGAAAAATTTGAGGTTGATAACTTGCCTAAATCAGCATTAGAAGTTGTAGAAAAAATATACACAAAAGCTGAAAAAGAAAATGAGGCTCCTCAAATAATAAAATCGTTATTTTATAAGAGTAAATTTTCTCTAACTTTAGAGGAAGATGCGCAATTAAAAGTCATTCAAAACTTTAAAAAACACATTTCTAAAAGCAAATTTCCAACAAAAAATGTACTACAAAATATATTGGCCAATTTGTATTGGCAATATTTTAATCAAAATAGATATAAATTTTATAACAGAACAAAAGTTAATGCAAATTTATCAAACTCAAAAAATACTTCGTCAAGCTCATCACAAGACTTTAGAACTTGGGATTTAAATACTTTATTCAAAGAAATTCACCATCATTTTAGTGCTTCTTTAAAAAACACAACACAACTTCAAAAAGTAAACACTCGTGATTTTTCAGACATTTTAAACCTCCAAAAAGATTCTAAAAAATACAGACCCACTTTGTACGATTTTTTAGCAAATAATGCTTTAACTTTCTACAAATCATCAGAAACTTCCATTACAAGACCTTCTTATAAATTTGTGTTAGACAATCCTGCTTTTTTAAGTAATTATCAAACATTTTCAAACATAAAATTAGCATCCAAAAACAGCTTGTCCTTGCAATTTAATGCATTAAAAATTTATCAAAAATTAATTCATTTTCATCAAAAAGAAAACAATTTAAATGCATTGGTAGATATTGATATTCATCGATTGCATTTTGTAAACCAACATGCAACTTTTAGTAATAAAGAAGATATTTTATTATCAACTTTTAAAACATCTAAAGAAGTTTTTAAAAATAATGAAGTGAGTGGTTTGTATGCTTTTGAAATTGCTAAAATGTTTAAGGAAGAAAGAACTTCTCAAATTGAAAATGATAAATTTAAAATTTCAACTAATGAAGTAGCAATATATTATTGTAAAGAAGTCATTAAACAATTTCCAAAAAGTTTAGGAGCTGAAAAATGTAGCGTTTTAAAAAATCAAATTGAAGCAAAATCTTTAGCCATAACTGCAGAAGAATATATCCCAATCAATGCACACTCTAGGATTTTAGTTAACTACAAAAATATAAACGCACTTTTTTTTACAGCTTATAAAGTTGATGAAAAGCAATTAGAAAAATTCAATGTAACATATCAATCAAAAGAAAAAATAGCATTAATCAATTCTTTTGAAAAAGTTAAAAAATGGAATGTAAAATTAAGAAATGAGCAAGATTATTTACAACATACTACAGAGGTTATTGTACCTAAATTAAATAGAGGAAAGTATCTAATTATTACTTCTGAAAACAAAGGTTTACTTGTTAACCAAATATTTGGTTCAGCAACTATACAAGTCACCAATTTGGCTTTAATTACTAATAATTTTGATGACCAATACAATTTTCAAATTGTAGACAGAAATACAGGAAAACCAATTAAAAATGCTGAAATTTTACTAACCAACAGAAGTAAAAATGAGGATAAATATATCAACAAAAAAATAGTAACTAACAAAAAAGGATTTGCCTCTTTTAAAAGCAGAAATAATTATTACAACGTAAAAATTGCTGTTAAAACAAAAAACGATTTTGCTTCTTTTGGTAATCACTATTTCTATGATTACAGTAAAAATAAAAACATAAATAATGAAAACGAAACCGTTATTATAAAACCTTTTATTTTTACAGATAGAAGTATCTACAGACCAGGACAAACTGTTTATTTTAAAGCCATTATCATAAAAAAACAAGGAACAATAACTGAGGTTTTTAAAAATGAATATGTTGAAATCATCTTAAGGGATGTAAATCGTCAAATTGTAAAAGAGTCAAATTTAAAGTTAAACGAATTTGGTTCTGTTGCTGGAGAATTCATTTTACCAAACAATGGTTTAACAGGTGATTTTTCTATTGAAGTTGATGAAAGTTCTGAATATGAAAGTAAATTTTATGAAAATGCAGATTTTGACGTTGATTATAATAACTCAGTAAAGATTTCTGTAGAAGAATACAAAAGACCCAAATTTGAAACCGAATTCAAACCTATTACAGAAAGCTACAAAATAAACGATTCTGTTACTATAAAAGGGTTTGCCAAAGCTTTTTCTGGTGCAAATATTACTGATGCAAAAGTAGTTTACCAAGTACAGAGAACAGTACAATACCCTACTTGGTATTATTGGAGAATGCCAAATATAAATTCTTCTGCACAAGAAATTACCAATGGTACAACTACAACCAATAACAAAGGCGAATTTGAAATTACCTTTAAGGCAATACCAGATGAAAGTGTTGCCAAAAAAGGAAATCCAATTTTTACCTACAAAATTACTGCAGATGTAACTGACGTTAATGGAGAGACAAGAAGTGCAACCACAATTGTAAAAGTGGGTTATCATTCTTTAATTGCTTCTATTTCTATTGCTGATAAAATCGATAAGAATCAGAAAGAAACTGTGATTAACATCGATACAAAAAATTTAAATGAAGAATTTGTTGCTGCAAAAGGAACGATTCATATTTACAAATTGCAAGCACCAAAATATCCTTTAAGAAAAAGACCTTGGTCAGCTCCAGATTACCAAGATATTTCAGAAAAGACCTTTAAAACGCTGTTTCCAAATGACCCTTATACTAATGAAGAAGCAAATGAAAATAATTGGAAAAAAGGAAAATTGGTTTTCTCAAGTGATTTTGACACTGAAAAATCGAAAGAGATTATCTTAAATAAGATTAAAAATTGGGTTTCTGGTAAATATATCGTGGTTTTAGAAAGCCAAGATAAATTCGGACAAAAAGTAAAGGATGAAAAACGTTTCACCTTATTTTCTTCAAAAGAAAAGCTAGTGCCAGATGCCAAATTATTTGTTATAATTACCGATAAAAACTTTTATAAAATAGGAGATGTTGTAAAGTTAAATATTGGTTCTGCTTCTAAAAATATTACTGTAGTTGTACAAATTGAAAAAAATCATAAAATTGTAGAAACTTGCTTAGTAAAACTAAACAACACCACAAAAACCCTAAAAATTCCTGTTACAAAAAAAGATTTAGGAGGCTTTGCTATTAAGTATCATTTTGTAAACTACAATTATTTTAAAAGTGGTAACCTAATTGTAAATGTCCCAGAAAAACAAGAATCTATAGCAATTGAAACTAATATTTTTAGAGACAAACTACAACCTGGAGCAGAAGAAACATGGAGTTTTAGTATAAAAGATGATAAAAATAATGCAGTTACTGCAGAAATTTTAGCATCTATGTACGATGCTTCTTTAGATGAATTTAAGGCTCATAATTGGAGTTTTAATCCTTTGGCTCCAAAACCAAGTTATAACTCCTATCAAACTAGCAATGCCAACCATAGTTTTAAAAACACACGTTTTAATATTAGATATAACCAAAATAGATATTATAGTTTTCCAAGTATTTCCTATGATACTTACAATTGGTTTGGTTTTAGTTTGAATAACAATCGTTGGCAAAATCAGCAATATTTAAGGAGAACAAAAACAAAAATAGAAAGTACCAGAACTGATTTTGATGGTACAAATACAGGAACTGTTTCTGACGAATCTGGTGAACCTTTACCAGGAGTTTCAATAACAATAAAAGGTACAAAATTTGGAACTGAAACAGATTTTGATGGTAGATACTCTATCAAAATTAAAAAAGGAGATGTTTTAACTTTTAGATATTTAGGCTATAAACCAGAAGAGTTTTTAGTAAATAATCAAACAAAAATCGATGTAAGTTTACAAGAAGATGCAAATCGTTTAGATGAAATTGTTGTTGTTGGCTATGGCTCTACTCAGAGGAAAAGTATAACTGGTTTAGTAACTAGAATAACATCTGAAGAAGTTGAATATGATGCTGATGTTGAAAGTATTTTAAATGGACAAGTAGCTGGGATTTCAGTAGTTGGCAATTCTGGTCAACCTAGTTCTAATGAGAATATTGTAATTAGAGGTACAAATTCTTTAAATAGCAATAATCAACCACTTTATGTTGTAGATGGTGTAATTGTAGATTCTTTTAACGAAAATGGAAATAATATTGTCAATATTTCAATTTTAAAAGACACAGCAGCAACATCAATGTATGGTGCAAAAGGTGCAAATGGTGTAGTAATTATCACAACAAAAGCAGGTCAAGCAAAATTAGATGCAGCACTATCTCAAGTACAAGCGCGTAAAAACTTTAAAGAAACTGCTTTCTTTTTTCCTCAATTAAAAACCGATAAAAACGGAAAACTAAGTTTTACATTTACAATGCCAGAAGCATTAACTCGTTGGAAATTACAATTATTAGCGCATACAAAATCTTTAAAATCTGCTACAAAAACTTTGCAAACAGTTACGCAAAAAGAATTAATGGTAATACCAAATGCACCAAGATTTTTAAGAGAAGGAGATAAAATTACACTTTCTGCAAAAATTACCAACTTAACAAATAACACATTAAATGGGGTTGCAAAACTAATTTTAACAGATGCTATTTCTGGAAAAAAAATAAATGCTGAATTAGAAAACACAAATTCTAGTAAAAGTTTCATTGTCAATAAAGATGGAAATACTAATGTTTCTTGGAATTTAGCAATACCAAAAAATATACAAGCAGTACAATACAAAATTGTGGCAAAAGCTGGCGATTTTTCTGATGGAGAACAAAATGTATTGCCAGTTTTAATCAATAGATTGTTGGTTACAGAAACGTTGCCAATTTGGGTGCGTTCTAATCAAACCAAAACGTTTACTTTAGATAAACTTAAAAATAATTCATCTACTACACTGCAAAACCATCAATTAACGTTAGAAATGACGTCCAATCCTGTTTGGTATGCTATCCAAGCTTTGCCTTATTTAATGGAATATCCTTATGAATGTGCAGAACAAACTTTTTCTAAGTATTATGCAAACACTTTAGCCAATTTTGTTGCAAACTCAAATCCTAAAATTCAAGAAGTATTTAAGGCTTGGAAAAATAGTGATGCATTATTATCAAACCTAGAAAAAAACCAAGAATTAAAATCGTTAATTATTCAAGAAACGCCTTGGCTAAGAGATGCTCAATCAGAAACCGAACAAAAAAAGAGAATTGCATTATTGTTCGATTTGAATAAAATGAAAAATGAACAAGAAAAAGCCATTAATAAATTAAAGGATATTCAAATGAATTCTGGTGGATTTCCTTGGTTTAAAGGAGGTAGATATGAAAGTAGATTTATCACTCAACATATTACCACTGGTTTTGGACATCTACAACAATTAGGGGTTTCTAATTTTGATGCATCAACCCAAAAAATGATTGAAAAGTCAGTTAAATTTTTAGACAGTGAATTGTTAAAACAATATAATAAATTGCTAGAAACAGCATCAAGAATCAAAGAAAAAGCTAAAACCAAGAAAAAAGGAGAAAAAGCTTATAAAGATTATTTGGCTAAAAATCATTTGAATTATTTTACCATTCAGTATTTATATATGCGAAGTTTTTTTAATAAAATAACAATGAATAATGATGTAAAAAGCGTTGTAAATTATTATCAAAATCAGACAGAAAACTTTTGGAACGATTACAATTTGTATGCAAAAGGGCAAATTGCATTATCATTATTTAGAAGTGATAAAAAACAAACTGCAAACAAAATTTTAAAATCGTTAAAAGAAAACGCAATTACATCAGAAGAGTTGGGTATGTATTGGAAAGCAAATACAGCTGGGTATAATTATTATCAAGCTCCTGTAGAAACGCAAGCACTTTTAATCGAGGCTTTTTCAGAAATAGAAAATGATATAAAAACTATAGACAATCTAAAAGTTTGGCTTTTAAAAAACAAGCAAACCAATGCTTGGAAAACAACAAAAGCAACTTCTGAAGCAGTTTATGCTTTATTATTAAATGGAAGTGATTGGGTTGGAGCTAGCACTGAGCAAAGTCGAAGTGTTACAGAAATGGTAGCTATTAAAGTTGGAAATCATGTTGTAAATCCAAAAGTAAAAAAAGACATAAAAGTAGAAGCTGGTACAGGTTATTTTAAAACTTCTTGGAATGCAAAAGAAGTTCTTCCAGAAATGGCAGAAGTTACCATCACCAAAAAAGGAAATGGAATTGCTTGGGGAGGTTTGTATTGGCAATATTTTGAAGATTTAGACAAAATTACTGCTGCAGATACACCTTTAAAACTGAACAAAAAATTATTTAAAAAAGTGAATTCTGATACTGGTAAAGAGCTGCAAGAAATTTCTGATAGTACACCACTTAAAATTGGTGATTTAATTACTGTAAGAATAGAAATTCGCTCAGATAGGGATATGGAATTTATTCACCTTAAAGATATGAGAGCTTCTGGAGTAGAGCCAATTAATGTATTGTCTAAATACAAATGGCAAGACAATTTAGGCTATTATCAAAGCACAAAAGATGCTGCAACCCATTTCTTTTTTGACAAATTACCAAAAGGAGTATATGTTTTTGAATATGATGTTAGAGTAAACAATGCTGGTAATTTTAGCAATGGAATAACCACCATACAAAGTATGTATGCGCCTGAATTTAGCAGTCATTCTAAAGGAGTTCGTTTAAAAATTGAATAATTTTGAAGCGATTTTAACAAAATATTATTCAAATGAGTTAATTTTAAAAACGTAAACAATTTAGTTTTGCATTATAATTAAAAAACAAATCAAACAATTATGAAAAAAGTATTTTTAACATTCGCATTAATTATGGGAGCATTTTCTTTAAATGCACAAGATATTTCTGACAATGCCATTGGATTACGCTTTAGTGGAGGAAATGGAGTTGGAGGAGAAATTTCTTATCAAAAAGCTTTAGGAAGTAACAATAGATTAGAAATTGACTTAGGTTTGGCTAATGAGTTTACAGATTTTAAAGCAACAGCTTTGTACCAATGGGTTTGGAATTTAGAAGAAAGATTTAACTGGTATGCTGGTTTTGGTGGTGGATTGGTTTCTGCTGGTAAAACTGGTATTTATGGTGCTGGAAATATTGGTATTGAATATAATTTTAATGCGCCTGTATTAATATCATTAGACTATAGACCAGAGGTTGGTATTGCTGGTGGTTTAAATGGTGTAAATTCTGATGTTGCTTTATCTGTTAGATATCAATTTTAGAAATTATAAATTTTATTTTTTTAAAGAATCCTTTGAATTAATTTTTAAAGGATTTTTTTTTGACTTTTTTTAACCTCTTTACTATTAAATAATTAATGCTTATTTTTGATAAAAAGAGGAAGATGAAAAAAATTACACTACTTTTATTGTTTACAGTTAGTATTAGCTTTGGTCAAACAGAAATGCAATCTTTTGGAGGTGAATTTCAATTAAACCCAAACAATTTACCTTGTATTACAGAAGCAGCAAAAACTAAAATTAATATTCAAGTAAATAAAAATTTAAGAAAACTAAAAAAACAGGGGAAACTTAGTTTTAAAACCTTAACCACAGCAAGACCTTCTTTTATTTGGCCTGTAAAAAAAGCGAATAACACACAATTTAATGATGTTTGGGCCATCTCAAATTTTGTAGATCGTAATAGCAGTTTTCCTGACAAATTACAAGACTATAATTGTGGTACCAGAACTTACGACACAAATAGTGGATACAATCATAAAGGTATAGATATATATACTTGGCCTTTTACTTGGTATCAATTTCAAAATAATTCTTCAGAAGTCATTGCAGCAGCTCCAGGAACTATTATTTATAAAAATGATGGTCAATTTGATATGAATTGTGCTCTTAACTCCAGTAATTGGAATGCAGTTTATGTAAGACATAGTGATAATAGTGTTGCTTGGTATGGGCATTTAAAAAACGGAAGTTTAACAAATAAAAAAGTTGGTGATGCTGTAAGTGAAGGAGAATATTTAGGGGTTGTTGGAAGTTCTGGAAATTCTACAGGACCTCATTTGCATTTTGAAGTTTATGACAGTAATGGTAGTTTGGTAGATCCTTTTACAGGAAATTGCAATGCAAATCCTTCTTGGTGGAAAAACCAACCAGCTTATTACAGCCCACAAGTTAATGCAGTTTTAACTCATAATGCTCCCCCAAACTTTAAAACTTGTCCACAAACAGAAGCTACAAATATAAAATCTGAATTTTTACCAAATACAACAATTTACCTAGCTTCTTATTTTAAAGACCAACTTACTGGAACAACAGCAAATTATGAGTTAGTACACCCAAATGGCCATAAAGAAAATTGGTCCAAAACTTTTTCTAATACCTATACAGGTTCATATTGGTATTGGAGTAGCAATAATTTGAGTAATTTAGGCACATATACATTTAACGTAATTTATCAAGGAAAAACAATAAGCACCACTTTTAAAGTAACAACTACGCTAAGTTTGGAGTCAGAAAATATTTCTAATTTTACAATTTCATCAAACCCAATTAAAAATAAATTAATAATTAACACACCAAATACCATAGACAATAAAAATTACAAAATGTTTATTTATAATAATTTGGGGCAAGAAGTTTTAAAAAGAAACACATTTACGAATACTGTTCATTTAGGCTTTTTAAGTGATGGTTTGTACATTTTAAAACTATATAACAAATTAGATAATTCTTCTAAGTCTTTTAAAGTTATAAAAGAGAACTAAACATTTTTATAAGGTAATGTGGTAAAAAATGGTTGGTAATTTTTACATCAAGATTTGTTATATTCCCAAAGTTAATTTGAACAGGACA
>NZ_JBYVJW010000020.1:0-39149 GCF_058147165.1 Polaribacter sp. 2305UL8-11
TGTCCTGTTCAAATTAACTTTGGGAATATAACAAATCTTGATGTAAAAATTACCAACCATTTTTTGCCACATTACCCAGTTTGACATAATTAATTACTTTTCAGACAGCCTCTTGTATTTATATTAGAAAAGAAAACAATTATTTTGTTTCCTTTTTTGGTGTTGCTTTATCAGCAACAATTCTTGTTTCTTTGTTAGCAACTTCCCAAGCTGTATGAAATACCAAACGTGTTCTGTTTTCTAATAACTCATAATTAATTTTGTCTGGTGTATCTGTTGGTCTATGATAATCTGCATGAGTTCCGTTAAAATAAAAAATAATTGGAACATTGTTTTTTGCAAAATTATAATGGTCAGATCTGTAGTAAAAACGATTTGGATCGTTTTCATCATTATACTTATAGTCTAGATTAATATTTGTATATTTTTTATTAATCATTTCAGATAAATTGTGTAATTCAGTACTTAATTTATCAGAACCAATTAAGTATACATAGTTAGGGTCTTCTTTATGTCTTGCATCAATTCTACCAATCATGTCAATATTTAAATCGCAAACTGTATTTGCTAAAGGAAAAATTGGGTCTACATCTGTGTAGTATTTAGAACCTAATAATCCTTTTTCTTCACCAGTTACATGTAAAAACAAGATAGATCTTTTTGGACCTTTCCCGTTTTTGACAGCCATTTGAAAAGCTTCTGCAATTTCTAACATAGCTACAGTTCCAGAACCATCATCATCTGCACCATTGTATATTTCTCCATTTTTTATTCCTTCATGATCTAAATGTGCAGAAATAACTAAAATTTCATCAGGTTTTTCACTTCCTTTTATAAAAGCAACTACGTTTTCAGAATCTTTAAATTTTCCTCTTCTTGTGTTTTTGTTAATCCACTCTGCAGGAACTTCTTGAAAATAATCATCACCACCTAAAGGAGAAACAATATTTTGAGAAATATAGAAGTTTTTTAAATAATCAACTGCTTTTTTCTGTCCAGGCTCTCCAGTTTCTCTTCCTTCAAATTCATCTGAAGCATAAGTAAACAAATGTGTACCTAAGTCTTTAGCAGTAATTGTAGCAGCATACTTTGCAGCTTGGTCTACGTTTGCATCATCATTTGATGCATTTTTACTAGAACCACAAGCCATAAAAGCTAATGCACTAGCAACATATAGTATTTTTTTCATCGATTAAAAAAGTGTTTTATTTTATTGATTTGTATTCAAAAGTAACAAAAAGTTACAGTTGCATCAAATTTAATTTTTGTTAATGACAAACTGTTGCAATGTTTTGTTAAATTTGATGAGTTCTGTTGGGAATAAATCATCAAAAGCATTTTTAAAAATCAATTCTTTAGGACTCCCAGATTGAAGCATATTTTCTGATAAGAGAATAATTTCATCTGCTAATTGTATGGCTAAATTTATTTCGTGAGAAGAAATAATAATTGTTTTTTGGGTTTTAGCCACCAACCTTTTTAGCAAAGAAAATATTTTAATGGTGTGATGCATGTCTAAATGAGCAGTTGGCTCATCTAAAATAATAATTTGAGTGTCTTGAGCTAATGCTCTAGCAATTAAAACACGTTGTAATTGTCCATCACTTAATTCGTAAAAACGATTGTTTTTTAAATGCTCTATTTCTGTTTGCTGGATTGCAGTATTTATCTTTTCGATGTCATTTTCAGAAAGTTTATCAATCCAATTAGTATAGGGTTGTCTGCCAAGTGCAATTAGTTCAAAAACAGTTAATTGGCTTTCTGGTAAACGTTCTGTTAACACCAAACTCAATTTTTTTGAAAGCTCTTTTTCAGTGTAATTATTTAAGTTGATATCCTCTAAAATAATATTTCCAGAAATTGGTTTTTGAACTTTAGAAAGGGTTCTTAATAAAGTTGATTTTCCAATTCCGTTTTTACCTAAAACTGTTACTAATTTCCCTTTTTCAATTTCTAAATTGATATCTAAAACTACAATTTTATCTTGTTTTTTCTGCTGATAACCTATAGAAAGATTCTCAGTTTTTAAAATGATATTTTTATTATTTGGTTTCAAATTTTCAAATTATTTAACAGCTTTCAGACCGAGTTTGTCGAAGTTTATACAAATATTTTCTTTTTTCTAATTAACAACCAAATAACAACTGGCGCACCAAAAAGTGATGTAATTGCATTAATTGGTAGTGTAAATTCGCTAGTTGGTAATTGCGCAATTCCATCACAAATTAATAATACAATTGCTCCAGTTATAGCAACAGCTGGTAATAATATTTTATGGTTAGAAGTAGAAAACAGCATCCTTGCTATATGAGGAACAGCCAAACCAACAAAAGCAATAGGTCCAGAAAAAGCAGTAATTACACCAGTTAAAATACTGGTAACTAGTAAAATAATGTTTCTGCTTTTTTTTACATTTATGCCTAAACTCTTAGCATAGTTTTCTCCCAATAAAAAACTGTTTAAAGGTTTTATAATTGATATGGTTCCTAGAATTCCGATGATATAAATAATTGTAAAAACTGTAATTTCATTCCAAGACAGGTTTCCTAAACTTCCAAAGCTCCAAAATAAATATTGCTGAATTTGATTTGCCTCACTAAAATAAGCCAAAACACTTATAATTGCTGATGTTAAACTACCAAACATTAACCCAATAATTAAAATAGACATGGTATTTCTTACTTTGTTTGCAGCAATAATAACAGCAGATAAAACTAAAAAAGCTCCTAAACTAGCTGCAATTGGTAAAGACCAATTAGAAATTGAATTGGTTAAGAAAAAACCACCAAAAACAGAAGAACCTAAAATTAAAATAGCAACCCCTAAACTTGCACCAGAAGAAATTCCTAAAACAAAAGGCCCAGCTAAAGGGTTTCTAAATAAGGTTTGCATTAACAAACCACAAATAGATAAGCCAGAACCCACCAAAACTGCAGTAATTGCCTTTGGTAATCGAAAGTTTAAAATAATGGTTTGCCAACTTTCTTTGGCAATAAAATTGCCTGTTATAGTATTAAAAATATCTTTAAAAGGAATAGAAACAGAACCCAAACTAATATTCACAAAAAATAAAACCACCAATAAAATAGATAGTAGAATAAAATGTTTTTTAAATGATTTTTGTTCCATTTACAAACGACTGTCTTTGTCTGGTCGAGCGCAGTCGAGACCTAATTTTAACTTCTCGACTGCGCTCGAAGAGACACTATTTATAATTACTTAAAAAATTAACCAACTTGTTTATTGCAATTCCTCTATGAGAAATCTTGTTTTTTTCTTCGAGATTCATAGTGGCAAAAGATTCATTAAAACCTTCAGGTTTAAAAATAGGATCGTAACCAAAACCTTTTTCGCCTTGTTTTTTTGTTAGAATTTCACCTTTACAAATTCCTTCAAATAGAAATTGTTTTTTATTTAAATTTAAACAAACTGCAGTTCTAAATTGTGCTTTTCTATTTTCTTTATTTTTTAATTCCGATAATAATTTTTGCATATTATTTTCAGAATTTGTTGGCTCTCCAGCAAAACGTGCAGAATATACACCAGGTTTTCCACCCAAACTATCAACTTCTAAACCAGTATCATCAGCAAAACAATGGTAACCAAATTTGTTGGTAATATAATCTGCTTTTAATTTTGCATTTCCTTCTAAAGTGGTTTCAGTTTCTTCAATTTCGTCAAAACAGTCAATGTCTTTTAAACTCAATAATTCTACTGATTTTGGTAACATTTCTTGTACTTCTTTTAGTTTATTTAAGTTGTTTGTAGCAAAAACAAGTTTCATACTCTATAATTCAAAGTTTAAAATTTAAGATTCAAAGTTACAAAAGTTAAGACACGAATTTCACAAATTCCACAAATCATAATTAATTTTTAAGGGAGATTGGAGTTCCTTCCCTTGGTGAAGGTTAGGATGGGATATTACTCATGGTGATAAGGTTCATTTTTTAAAATGGTAAAACCTCTGTAGAGTTGCTCAGCAATAAAAAGGCGAATCATTTGATGGGAAAATGTCATTTTAGATAAGGATATTTTTCCTGTTGATTTCTTGTAAACAGCATCAGAAAATCCATAGGGACCACCAATTGCTAACACCAATTGTTTAATGCCTGCATTCATTTTTTTTTGAAGATATTTCGAAAATTCTATAGAAGTATAATGTTTTCCTTTATCATCTAACAACACCAAAACATCTGTATTTTGTAATTTGGATAGCATTAAATCTCCTTCCTTTTCTTTTTGCTGAATTTCACTCAAATTCTTCACATTTTTAATATCTGGAATGATTTCTATTTCAAATTTTATATAATGTTTGAGCCTTTTTTGATATTCATCAATTAACTGAATTAAATTTTTATTATCAGTTTTACCAATGGCGAGTAATTTAATTTTCATTGTTACTGTCTTGTTTAGCATTGCTTGAAATCAAAAAATATTTTGATTTTAGGTAGCGAACGAAGTTTACGAGACCTCGTTAAAACCTCTCGACTGTGCTCGAGGAGACAAATATTGTCGCTACAAATTTATCAGTTTTAAAACATAAAATCATTAGAACTTCTTAAAAGTTGAAAATCATTGTTATTTTTACATCAGAATTAAACCGTATTTATGATATCAGAAGCACAATTTCAAAAAGAATTAGACCTCATTATAAAAAATGCGATTAGAGAAGATATTGGAGATGGAGATCATACATCACTTTCTTGTATTCCTGCAGATGCAACAGGAAAAGCAAAACTACTAGTAAAAGACGAAGGAATAATTGCTGGAGTTGAGTTCGCAAAACAAGTTTTTTCTTACGTTGATGCAGCTTTAAAAGTAGAAACTTTTATAAATGATGGAGAAAAAGTAAAATATGGAGATGTTGTATTTCACGTTTCTGGAAAATCGCAATCTATTTTAATGGCAGAACGTTTGGTACTAAATGCGATGCAAAGAATGTCTGCAATTGCTACAAAAACCGCTTTTTTTGCAGGTTTGTTAAAAGGAACAAAAGCCAAAGTTTTAGATACCAGAAAAACCACACCAGGTATTAGAGCTCTAGAAAAATGGGCAGTTAAAATTGGAGGAGGAGAAAACCATAGATTTGCCTTATATGATATGGTAATGATTAAAGATAATCATATAGATTTTGCTGGCGGAATTACTGCAGCAATTACAAAAACCAAAAAATATTTAGAAGATAAAGGATTGGATATTAAAATAATTGTAGAAGCAAGAAGTTTAGATGAAATTAAAGAAATCTTATCTAATAAAGGGGTTTACAGAATTTTAATTGATAATTTTAACTACGAAGACACTAAAAAAGCAGTAGATTTAATTGGCAGCCAATGTTTAACAGAATCTTCTGGAGGCATCAATGAAAAAACCATTAGAAAGTATGCAGAATGTGGTGTAGATTTTATTTCATCTGGAGCTTTAACACACTCTGTTTATAATATGGATTTAAGTTTAAAAGCGATTGATTAAATGCTAGATGTAATTTTTTTATATGCTAATATAGATTTATTAAAAGATTATGAGGATGCTTATCAATTTATCATTGATAATAAAATTGATGATGAAGTTATGGCTGATCATTGGGTGATTGAAATTTCTAATATTTATGATTTATATAGTCTTTTAGATATTGAAAATGATGATATAAAAATTTTAATAAAGAAAGAAAAGTATTTAGTTTATGGTTTCTTTCACAAATTGAGAGAGAAATTTATTAATATAAATGATGATGAAATAGAAAAATTATCTCAAGATTGGAAAAATCTTTCGTATTCAAATTTTGATAATGTTTATGGTTTTGATATTTGTGGCTCACTTTATGGTATAAGAAATTACATTACAAATTCTAAAGATAAAGAACTTAATTTGGTTTTATTTGTTGATACAGAAAATGAATATTAGAAATGGATAATTATTTTGATAATGAAAGGTATTCTAAAATAGATTTTACGACAACCAAAATCACAAAAGGAGAATATGATAATTGTACTTTTAAAAATTGTAACTTCGAGAGTATTCACGCGTCAAACATTCAGTTTGTAGACTGTGAGTTTATCAATTGTAATTTTAGCAACACAATTGTAAAAGATACTGCTTTTAAAGATGTAAATTTTATCGATTGTAAAATGATAGGAGTAAAGTTTAATGAAGTTGATCCTTTTTTATTACAGTTTTCATTTAAAGATTGTCAGTTAAATTTTTCTTCATTTTATCGATTAAAAATTTCAAATACAACTTTTAACAATTGTAATTTAGAAGAAGTAGATTTTACAGAAACAATTTTAACGAATTCAGTTTTTGATAACTGCGATTTAAAAAACGCTATTTTTGATAATACAAATCTTGAAAAAGTAGATTTTAAAACTGCTTTTAATTTTAGAATGCATCCAGAAAAAAATGGGTTAAAAGGAGCAAAGTTTAGTAAAGAAAATGTTGTAGGCCTTTTATCTGAATATAAAATTGTAGTAGAATAATTACATGACCAAAGAAGTCGAAGACAAACTTGAAAAAATCCCTATAGTTGGAATTCTTGTAAAACTAGGAAAAAAAATAAAAGTTCCTGGTTTAGAAGGAATGTCTTTATATGACCTTTTAGAAATGTATTTTATAGGTATTGTAGAAGGAGCTTTAACCACTAGAGCAGGAGGTATTGCCTACAGTTTTTTTATGGCAATTTTTCCTTTTTTGTTATTTGTACTTACCTTAATTCCTTTTGTTCCTATAGATGGTGCACAAGAAGGTTTGTTATCTATAATTTCAGATGTATTGCCTCCTAAAACCTTTGATGCTGTAGATTCTGTAATTATAGACATTATAAAAAACCAATATGGAGGTTTGCTTTCTTTTGGTTTCTTAGCATCTATTTTTTTAATGACAAATGGTGTAAATGCTATTTTTGGTGGTTTTGAATATTCCTATCATGTAAAAGAAATAAGAAATATTTTTAGATCTTATTTTATAGCAATGCTTATTACATTGGTCATTGTTTTTTTTCTTTTAGTAACTGTAGTTTTAATTATCTTTTTTGAGCTTATTTTAAAAGATATGGTTAGTTTAAGTTGGCTGCAAGACAATTTATTTTGGATTCAACTCTGTAGAGGATTTATCTTTGTAAGTATGATATTTATTACAGTTTCTATGTTATATCATTATGGAGTAAAAGAAGCGAAACATTCTCGATTCTTTTCTCCAGGAGCAGTTTTTACCACTATTTTATCAATTCTCACATTTTATTTGTTTAGTTATTATGTTACCGAATTTGCAAAATACAATGAGCTGTATGGCTCAATAGGTACACTTTTAATTTTAATGTTGTTTATTTGGTTAAATGCAATAATTCTCTTGTTAGGGTTCGAGTTAAATGCTACAATTTATTCTTTAAGAAGACGAAATAAAACCTTTGTTACTCCTAAAAAATTATAACTTTTTCACGATATTTGCGCTTTGAAATATTGATGTCAGGTTGAGCGCAGTCGAAACCTATTAAAACCTTTCGACTGCGCTCAAGATGACAGATGAATCAATAATCTCTAAAGACAAGAAACTAAAGACTAAATTCAATGAAACCCAGCATTCCAAAAGGAACCAGAGATTTTTCACCAACAGAAGTTGCCAATCGTACCTATATTATGAATACGATAAAAACTGCTTTTGAAACTTTCGGATTTCAACCTATAGAAACTCCGAGTTTTGAAAACTCATCCACTTTAATGGGAAAATATGGTGATGAAGGAGATAGACTTATTTTTAAGATTTTGAATTCTGGGGATTTTTTGAAAGATTTAGAATTAAGTTCAAAATATTTAAAAGAAATATTTAAAAAATGTTTAGATCATGCATTTTTGGTTCTTTATAAAAATGAATTTGAAAAAATATCTAATGAAGATGATTTAAATTTTAAAGATTCTGTTGATTTTTTCTCTGAAATATTATTTTCGAATGAACTCTTTTTAAACACTTTTGATAAGGATATTTTAAAAAAAATTAGTATTGAGTTTGCTAGAATGAACCCATATATTAGGTTTGCAATATCTAAGTATGTTACAAAATGTTTTAACAATAGTGATAAATTATTTGAATATTCTAATATTTTTTCAAAAGCAACAGAGAGAACTATTTTTAAGGATATTTTTACAAAAAATAATGTTAAAAATGTAGTTCGTAAAATATCCGAAAAAGCATTAAGATACGATTTAACAGTCCCTTTTGCAAGATATGTAGTACAACATCAAAATGAAATTACATTTCCTTTCAAACGTTACCAAATACAACCAGTTTGGAGAGCAGACAGACCACAAAAAGGACGCTTTAGAGAGTTTTTTCAATGTGATGCAGATGTTGTTGGGAGCAAATCTCTTTGGCAAGAAGTAGAGTTTGTACAATTGTATGATACTGTTTTTACCAAACTGGGTTTGACAGGAACAACCATCAAAATAAACAATAGAAAAATCTTATCTGGAATTGCAGAAGTAATTGGAGCAAAAGACAAACTTATCGATTTTACAGTCGCTTTAGATAAGTTAGACAAAATTGGTCAAGAAAAAGTGGAAGCAGAAATGTTGTCTAAAGGTATTACAGAAGAAGCTATCCAAAAAGTACAACCATTATTCAATTTTAAAGGTTCTAACTTAGAAAATTTAGATGCTTTAGAAAAAATGCTAGCCACATCAGAAGAAGGTAAAAATGGTGTAGAAGATTTGCGTTTTGTAATCAATGCTATACAAGAATTAGGTTTGGCAACTGCAACTTTAGAAGTAGATGTAACTTTGGCAAGAGGTTTAAACTATTATACAGGAGCCATTTACGAAGTTGCTGCTCCAAAAGGTGTAAAAATGGGTTCTATTGGTGGTGGAGGAAGGTATGATGATTTAACAGGAATCTTTGGTTTAAAAGATGTTTCTGGAGTTGGAATTTCATTCGGTTTAGACAGAATTTATCTGGTTTTAGAAGAATTAGGTTTGTTTAAAACCGTAGATCTGCCAAAACCAAAAGTAATTTTCTTAAATTTTGATACAGCTACAGATCTTGTTAAAATGAAAGCAATTAAGGTTTTAAGAGAAAATAACATTAAATCGGAATTTTATCCAGATTTAGGCGAAAGTAATAAAGCACAAAAAAGACAATGGAAATACGTTACCAATAGAGAAATTGAATTTGTAGTTTCTAAAGTAGAAAATGATGTTTTTACATTAAAAAACATGAATTCTAGTAAACAACAGGAATGTTCATTAGTTGAATTGGTAAATCATTTAAAAGATAAATAACTATTGTTTAATAGTTATAATTGATACAAAAAGTAAAATAATACGTTGCAAACACGTAAATTTGCACCCAAATTAAGATTGAAATGTTTGAATTGAACAGCAAAATGAATGACGAAAGAATTGAAGAAATAGGAGAGAATCACGTTGGTACATCAGCCAAAACTCCATTAAGAGCAGATGCTTTTGCTATTTCTGACCAAGAAAAAATAGAAAGAATCCAAGAAAGTGTAAAAGATATTTTGGAAACTTTAGGAATGGATTTAACAGACGATAGTTTGCAAGGAACTCCAAAAAGAGTTGCCAAAGCTTTTGTAAATGAGATATTTATGGGGTTAAACCCTAAAAATATGCCAAAAGCATCAACTTTTGATAATAACTACAATTATGGAGAAATGTTGGTAGAGAAGAATATTGTGGTATATTCTACTTGCGAACATCATTTATTGCCAATTATTGGTCGCGCACATGTGGCTTATATTTCTGACGGAAAAGTAATTGGATTGTCTAAAATGAATAGAATTGTAGAGTATTTTGCAAAAAGACCACAAGTACAAGAGCGTTTAACCATGCAAGTTGTACAAGCAATGCAAGAAGCTTTAGGCACACAAGATGTTGCTTGTGTGATTGATGCAAAACATTTATGTGTAAACTCTAGAGGAATTAAAGACATAGAAAGTTCTACTGTAACTGCTGAATTTGGTGGTAAATTCAAAGAAAAAGACACAAAAAGAGAGTTTTTAGATTACTTAAAAATGGAAACCGATTTCGACTAGAACTGAACTTGTTTCAGAACTCTTTTTATATAAAACTTAAACCGTTTAGAAATTTCTAAACGGTTTTTCTTTGGTCTGAATTTATTTCAGACTCATAGCTTTTACATAATTTTTATAAAAAAATGCGACACAATTAAAATTTTTCCGTTCTTAGAGTGTAAACTAAATCAACCAACCCATTTTTTTGAATACGAAAAGCATCATACAAAAATGTAAAGCCAATAATTATTTAGCTCAATTAGAAGTGTATCATTCTTATAAAAATATGATGTTTGGTGCAGCTATTAGAATTTTAAAAAATAGGGAAGAAGCAGAGGATATTGTACAAGATGCTTTTATTAAAGGTTTTGAAAAAATTCATCAATTGCAAGATGAAGCCAACTTAGGAGCTTGGTTAAAAAGAATTGTGGTAAACAAATCTTTAGATGCAGTTAGAAATAAAACCAAAGTAATTTTTACTGATAACAATGTCATCTTAGAAAACAACATAAAAGAAACAGAAGATGATATAGAACCGAGTATTTCAGTAAATTTTATCAAAGAATGTATTAATAAACTTAAAGAAAAATATAGAATTATTTTAATACTATATATGATAGAAGATTACAATCATAGAGAAATAGGCGAGTTGCTAAATATAAATGAAAGTACTGTGAGAAATCAATACAAAAGGGGTAAAGAGCAACTATTACAAATGCTTAATATTAAACAAACAGGATGAAATTAAAAGATTACATACAACAAAATAAAGCTGATTTTTCTGAAGAAAAAATGTCATCTACCTCAGATGTTGTGTTTCAAAAATTATTAAAAGAAAAATTACATCAACCTAAAAAACAGAAAGTTACGTATTTAAAATACATTGCTGTGGCTGCAAGTATAGCTTTACTTATTTCTACTTTTTTAGTAGTAAATGGTAAAAGAGAGTTTAGTCAAGAAAAACAAGTTTTATTGGCAAATTTAGAGGCTGATTCAGCAGGAAAACGCTTAGAAGGTGTGTATACTTTTAATGACGAATACAAGAAAGAAGACCAAAAAATTATACAAACTTTAATTGGGATTTTGCATAAAGATGAAAATGCAAATGTAAAAATTGCTACGATTGATGCTTTGCTTAAATTTCCAAAAAACGAAAAAATTAGAACCAATTTAATAAAGGCTTTGGCAAATGAAACCAAGCCTTTAGTACAAATAAAATTAATAAAAGCATTAAGTTTTTTAAGAGAAAATCGCGCGCAAAAACCTCTTGAAAAAATTATAAACAATGAAGAAACCTACCCAATTGTAAAGAACAATGCAACTTTAGCAATGGTAGAAATTAAAAAATAAACACCATGAGAAATATAAAAATAGTATTTGTTTTAGCACTTTCAGTATCTTTTTTTACACTGAACGCACAAGAAAAGAAAATAAAATTTAACAAAGGGACTTTAAAAATTTGTTCTACTAAAAACTTTACCATAGAAGGTTATGATGGCAATGAAGTAATTATTAAAAGTTTGCATGATAAAAGAAATTCTAGTTTTTCTACAATACGATTAAATGGAAACTCTCAAAGTGCATATTCCTATAGCACAAGTAGAAGAGGTAATTTAGCTAGAGTTTCTGGCACAAGATCTTTTCCAAGAGCTAAATCTGATTCTACTAAACTTGGGAGAGTTGTATTTTATAACAACGATATAAACAGAAAAAAAGGGCTAAAAAAATTAGGTAAAAAAAATGAAAATACTGATTTGGGAATTTATTTTACTATTGAACAAATAGGTAATGAATTAATTTTTAAAGACAATACAGAAGGGCAATTAATAATGCAAAGTAATGAAAAATATGAAATAAAAATTCCAAATTCTATCAAACTAAATTGGCAAACCAATGGATGTAAAGAAAATAAAGAAAAGAATAGACAATATGTATTTTTTAACTCTAAAGCCTCTAGCTTATCAAATTTTGAAGGAGAAGTAGAAATATCAACTTCATTAAATAATATGAAACTGTTAGATGTTACAGGGCCAGTATCTATCAATTCAATTGGAGGCAATGTTACTATAGAGTTTGATAAAATGATTCCTAAAAAACTCTATTCAATTTACTCTAATAATGGTTTTATAGATGTTACACTACCTAATAATTCTGATGTTATTGTAGATGCAAATTCGTCTTCTATCTTTTCTGATATCGATTTTAACGTTTTAGAAGACAAAGAAGTAGAAGGTTTACAAAAGATGAAACTAAAATTAAAAAGAGGCAATGTAAAAATGAAACTGAATGCTGGTTTGGGAAATATTTATTTGAGAAAAAAATCTTAAAACAAGAATCAACCTAGATTTTAAAAATCCGTTTAGAAGTACTTCTAAACGGATTTTTTTTTGAAATTTAAATTTTTAGTACAATTGTACACCTTCTTTCGTATTTCTATTATTTGTATTTTTTTGATATTGCAAAAATCAATAAATATAGTTTTTTACTTTTCGATTGTGTTTAAGTTAATGATTCACTATTAATTAATAAAAAATTTATATATTGGTCAACCAAACTGGTAAACCAGTAATCTAACAATAATTAAATTTTAAAAAAATGAATAAATTTTTACTTTTGCTTACACTGTTTCTTACATGTGTAGGTTTCTCACAGAAACAACCTACAGTTCATAATGGTACATTTGATGACATACCCAAATCATCAGGTTCAGACTGTTCATGTGCAGGTTGGATTAATAAAGATATTGCAGATGCAGGAGAGGATTCAACTATAGGAGGTAGTTTTGTTGTAAAATTTGACAATGTAGAATCTGATGGTATTTACCAAGAAATCGCTGTAGAAGCAAACAGTAATTATACACTAAATTTTAGTTATATCAATTCTATTGTTTCACCAACTACCACAACAACCAACATAGAAGTATATATATTAAAAGGTAGTAATTATGAATCTGGCTATACACCACTTTATGCTCCACCAGCAACAGCAGCTCAAAGTAATTTAGGTTATAGAACAATTGCAGCAGTAGAAAGCGCTGGGAATCAAATTAAAAAAACATTATTTACTCCAGCAGTTCATACAAGTGCAAGTGTGGCTAATGTATCTTTCAACACTGGTTTAGAAACAAGTATTGCAATATTTGTAAGAGCTGTTGGGCCATACAATGCAGCTGCCCATGGAGATATGCCAGATGATAAAGGTTGGATGAATGGAGATGCAGAGGTGAGAGTAGATAATTTAACTTTGGTAAACAATGGCTTAACTGTTTCAAACACACCAACCCAACCTACAGTTCATAATGGTACATTTGATGACATACCCAAATCATCAGGTTCAGACTGTTCATGTGCAGGTTGGATTAATAAAGATATTGCAGATGCAGGAGAGGATTCAACTATAGGAGGTAGTTTTGTTGTAAAATTTGACAATGTAGAATCTGATGGTATTTACCAAGAAATCGCTGTAGAAGCAAACAGTAATTATACACTAAATTTTAGTTATATCAATTCTATTGTTTCACCAACTACCACAACAACCAACATAGAAGTATATATATTAAAAGGTAGTAATTATGAATCTGGCTATACACCACTTTATGCTCCACCAGCAACAGCAGCTCAAAGTAATTTAGGTTATAGAACAATTGCAGCAGTAGAAAGCGCTGGGAATCAAATTAAAAAAACATTATTTACTCCAGCAGTTCATACAAGTGCAAGTGTGGCTAATGTATCTTTCGACACTGGTTTAGAAACAAGTATTGCAATATTTGTAAGAGCTGTTGGGCCATACAATGCAGCTGCCCATGGAGATATGCCAGATGATAAAGGTTGGATGAATGGAGATGCAGAGGTAAGAGTAGATAATCTTTCACTTGTTAATAACGGATATTCTAATAATGTATGGCAAGGAGGTTCTGCAGCTTGGAATACAACAGGAAATTGGAGTTTAACTACTTTACCTACGGAATTCAACAGAATTGTAATTGGAAATACAGGAACAAGTCCAATTATTGGAGATTCTACAGGTGCAAAAGCATATAATTTAAATGTAGATGCAGCTGCAACTTTAACCATAAATTCTGGTGGATCATTAATAGTTAGTGACTTGGTTTTTGGCAATGTTACTTATCAAGTTGCTGCCAATGATACAAATTGGCATTTGCTTTCTAGCCCAGTAATAGGTGCAACTTATGATGGAACTTGGGTAGATGCTAACGATATAGATAATACTACAAGAACTGTAGGAACAAATATTGGTATTGCAACTTATACTAATACATCAGATGCAGATGGAGATTGGATTTATGCTACAGATGCTGCAAATTCAGGTACTTTTGGCACAGCTCAAGGGTATTCTATAAAAAGAGATGCTACTACAAATACGTATGTTAGTTTTAATGGAACTCTAAAAACAGATAATTTAGTTAGCAATATAACTCAAAATTCTGGTGTAAATAATTGGAATTTAAAAGGAAACCCATACACTTCATATATTTTAGTCAGTGATCTGATTACTAGTAACTCTACAAATTTAACAGGAACTCATCAAACTGTATATGTTTTTGATAATAATAAATCTGGTGGAGCTGGTTATGTTGCTTTAACAGGAACTGATTATGTACATCCTGGTCAAGGCTTCTTTGTTAATGCAGCAAATTCTTCTGCAAATAATTTTAATATAGATGCTACCAAGTTATCACATCAAACAGGAAAAACTTTATATAAAAATAAGGATTCAAATAATTTTTCTATAAAATTAATGATATCAGATGGAGTTCGTAATGATTATACAAGTATTAATTATTTAGAAGACAAAACGCAAGGTTTAGACCCAAGTTTTGATGTGGGAACTTTTACAGGTCAAGCAAATAATTTTAGTGTATATTCTCATTTAGTAAGTAATAGTAAAGGAGTTAATTTTATGCGCCAATCTTTACCAAATTCTGATTATGAGAATATGATTATTCCTATTGGAATTAAAGCTGCAGCTGGAAAAGAAATTACATTTTCTGCAGAAGCTTTAAACTTACCAAAAGACATAAAAGTATTTTTAGAAGACAGATTAGAGAATACTTTTACAAGATTAGATGAAGATAATTCAAACTATAAAGTTAATTTAGATAAAACTTTTGATGGAATTGGAAGATTTTATCTACATACTTCTACAAAATCAGTTTTAAGTACAGATACTAATATTTTAAATTCTGTAACTATTTTTAAAACAGCTACTAATAATTTAAGAATTGCTGGATTATCTCAAGGAGAATCAACTTTAACTATGTATAATATTCTTGGTAAGCAAGTGTTAAATACTTCTTTTAAAGCGACTGGTGTAAAAGATATTTCTTTACCAAAATTAGCATCAGGAGTTTATATGATTCAGTTACATACAGAAGCAGGTAAATTAAACAAGAAAATAATTTTAGAATAATTAACGAGAATTTAAACAGATATATCATGAAAAAACAAACAGAAAACACTCAAGATAAAGTTCAAGAAATTTCTCGTAAAGATGCTCTAAAAAAAATAGGCAATTATGGTAAATATGCAGCTTTAACTGCTTTAGGAACTTATATGATATTAAACCCACAAAAAGCACAAGCACAAAGCCCAGAAGCTCCAGGTACAGGCTTTTAATAACTAAATTTAATATAATTTTAAAAATCCGTTTAGATATTTTCTAAACGGATTTTTTTATCTTAAAATTTAAAAGTATTCTCAGTTCGAGTGATTTTTCTTTTTTGAAAAATTGTATCGAGAACTTTTAATTTATTTATTCACTAAAACAAATTCTCCTTTTTCAATTAATGGGATAGCTTGTTTGTATTTTACCTCTTTTTCTTCACCACTCATCACATTTTTAATAGTAACTCTTTCGTTTCTACCAATTTTTGGTTGTTCTCTTACAATGGTTTCAACAGGTTCTGCAGATTGCTGGCGCGAATTTTGAATCGCTTGTTCAGTTGTATTCTGCACATCTGCTTTACTTGTATTTAAACGCTCTCTTTTTTGTTGTCGTGCTTCAGAAATTTGATTTCTATCTTGTGTTGGCAATTCACCCTTAAACAAGAAAGAAAGAACTTCTTTATTTATTTGATCTACAGTAACTTTAAATAATTCAAAAGCCTCAAACTTATAAATTAATAAAGGATCTTTTTGCTCATAAGATGCATTTTGTACAGACTGTTTTAAATCGTCCATTTTACGTAAATGATCTTTCCAATTTTCATCAATAATTGCTAGAGTGATGTTTTTCTCGAAATCTGTAATTAAACTTTTTCCTTCAGATTCATAAGCCTCTTTTAAGTTGGTAACAACTTGTAAAGATTTAATTCCGTCTGTAAAAGGCACTACAATTCGTTCGTATCTATCACCTTCATTTTCGTATACGTCTTTAATAACAGGAAAGGCTAAAACTGCATTTCTTTCAATTTTATTTTTATAATGTTCTGTTACAAAATCATATAATTTATCTGTAATTTCTTTTTCGGATAATTTTTCGAATTCTTCTTTAGAAAATGGAGAAGTCATTGATGAAAAACGAATCAACTCAAACTCAAAATTTTGAAAATCTTTTACAGCTTTATTTGAGTTTACAATAGATTCGCATGTATCATAAATCATATTTGCAATATCTACTTGTAAGCGTTTACCATCTAAAGCATGACGTCTTCTTTTGTAAACAAACTCACGTTGAGCGTTCATTATATCATCATATTCTAATAAACGTTTACGTATACCAAAGTTGTTTTCTTCTACTTTTTTCTGCGCTCTTTCAATAGATTTGGTAATCATAGAATGCTGAATTACTTCGCCTTCTTTTAACCCCATTCTATCCATCATTTTGGCAATCCTATCAGAACCAAACAAACGCATTAAGTTATCATCTAAAGCTACGTAAAACTGAGAAGAACCAACATCTCCTTGTCTTCCTGCACGTCCTCTTAACTGTCTGTCAACTCTTCGAGAATCGTGTCTTTCTGTACCAATAATAGCCAAACCACCAGCTTCTTTTACTTCGTCAGATAATTTAATATCTGTTCCACGACCAGCCATATTGGTTGCAATGGTTACAACACCAGGTTTACCAGCTTCTGCAACTACATCTGCTTCACGTTTGTGTAATTTTGCATTTAATATATTATGCGGAATTTTACGCATTTGTAACATTCTACCCAATAATTCTGATATTTCTACAGAAGTTGTACCTACTAAAACAGGGCGTTTTTGCTCTACTAACTTTACAATATCATCTATAACAGCATTGTATTTTTCTCGAGCAGTTTTATAAATTAAATCTTCTTTATCATCTCTCTGGATAGGTTTGTTGGTAGGAATTTCTACCACATCTAATTTGTAGATTTCCCATAACTCTCCAGCTTCTGTAATCGCAGTTCCTGTCATACCAGACAATTTGCGATACATTCTAAAGTAATTTTGAAGTGTAACTGTAGCAAAAGTTTGTGTTGCATCTTCAATTTTTACATTTTCTTTTGCTTCTATGGCTTGATGTAATCCGTCTGAATAACGACGCCCATCCATAATACGTCCTGTTTGCTCATCAACAATCATTACTTTATTGTCCATAACAACGTATTCTACATCTTTTTCGAAAACTGTATAAGCTTTCAATAATTGATTCATAGTATGAATACGTTCGCTTTTTACATTAAAGTCTTTGTAAAGTTCTTCTTTTTTAGCCGCTTTTTCTTCAGAAGTAAGATCAGAAGTATCAATTTCTCCAATTTTTACACCAATATCTGGTAATACAAAGAAATTATCATTGCTTGTTTTTTCTGATAAATGGGAAATTCCTTTGTCTGTTAAATCTATTTGATTGTTCTTTTCTTCTACAACAAACCATAAGTCTTCATCTACTTCTGGCATTAATTTGTTGTTGTCTTGCATGTAATAGTTTTCTGTTTTCTGCAAGATTTGTTTGATTCCTTCTTGTGATAAAAATTTGATTAAGGCTTTGTTTTTTGGCAAACCTCTATATACTCTTAATAGTAAAAAACCACCTTCTTTATCATTGCCATCTGCAATTAATTTTTTAGCATCTGCCAAAACTTTAACCAAATGTTGTTTTTGTAGTGCAACAATATCAGAAACCAATGGCTTCAATTCATTAAATTCATGTCTATCTCCTTGTGGTATTGGACCAGAAATAATTAATGGCGTTCTTGCATCATCAATTAAAACAGAATCTACTTCATCTATAATTGCATAGTTAGGTGCTCTCTGTACCAAATCATCTTTAGAGCTAGCCATATTATCACGTAAATAATCGAAACCAAATTCGTTATTTGTTCCGTAAGTAATGTCTGCATTGTAGGCTTTTCTTCTAGCATCTGAGTTTGGTTGATGATAATCGATACAATCTGTAGATAAGCCATGAAACTCAAAAATTGGACCCATCCAAGCTTTATCACGTTTTGCTAAATAATCGTTTACAGTTACTAAATGTACTCCATTTCCTGTTAAAGCATTCAAATAAACAGGCAAAGTAGAAACTAATGTTTTTCCTTCACCAGTCATCATTTCTGCTACTTTTCCTTGGTGTAAAACAGAACCACCAATAAGTTGTACATCATAATGAACCATATCCCAAGTAACAGGTTTACCTGCTGCATCCCAAGAATTTGCCCAATAAGCTTTGTCTCCTTCTAAAGTTACATTGTCTCTTTCTGCAGATAATTCTCTATCAAAAGGGGTTGCAGTAACTTCTATTTCTTCATTTTCTACAAAACGTTTTGCAGTTTCTTTTACAACAGCAAAAGCTTCTGGCATAATTTCTAATAAAGTTTCTTCAGAAACTTTATAAGCATCGTCTTTTAATGTGTCTATTTCTGTATAAATATCTTCTTGCCTGTCTATATCTGCAGTTTTGGCTTCTTCTTCTAAAGCTATTATTTTATCATCAAACTGTTTGGTAGCTGCTTTTATTTTATTTTTGAATTCTTGCGTTTTTGCACGCAATTCATCGTGAGAAAGTTTTGCGATTTCTGCTTCGAATTTTCGAACGTTATCAACAACTGGTTGTAATCCTTTTAAATCTTTTTGTTGTTTGTCTCCTACAAAAAGTTTAATTACTGAATCTAAAATACCCATTATATGTATGTTTATTAGTTACTTATGTAACTGTGTTTGTTTAATTGAAAAACTTGTTTTTACAAGCCTAAAAAATGGTTTTCTATTAATTAAAAGAAAAACAAAAAAAAAGCCTCTTTAGAGACTTTTTTATATTTTTACTGAGTTAGTATTCATCTTCGTTCCAAAGATAATCATCTTCGGTTGGATAATCTGGCCAAATCTCAATAATTGAGTCATAAGCATCACCTTCATCTTCTATATCTTGTAGGTTTTCTACAACTTCTAGAGGAGCTCCAGTTCTAATTGCGTAATCTATTAACTCATCTTTGGTTGCTGGCCAAGGTGCATCTGCTAAATAAGATGCTAATTCTAATGTCCAATACATTTCTTATTGTTTAATTTTGTGCAAAAATAATTTTTTTGCTGAATTATGCAAGTCTTTTTTAAGAAATATATAATTAATAAAAAAAGAACGTACTATTTTTTTTCAGGAATCCACTTGATTTCCTCTACTGATAAGTCTTTAGACAACTTTCGTGCCAACGTAAAAAGATAGTCAGAAAGTCTGTTTAAGTATTTAATGATGTCATTATTTATGGTTTCTTCGTCATTTAATTCGACAGATAAGCGTTCTGCACGCCTACAAACGCATCTTGCTACGTGACAGAATGACACAGCTTCATGTCCACCAGGTAAAATAAAATGTGTCATTTGCGGTAGCTCTGCATCCATTTTATCAATTTCTTTTTCTAGAAATAGGACAGAATTTTCATCAATTTTAGGAATATTTAACCTTTCTTTTCCAGATTTTAAAGTTTCTTTTTCTGGTGGAGTTGCCAACATTGCACCTAAAGTGAATAACTCATTTTGAATTTTTAGTAAAGCATTTTTGTTGGTTTCGCTAATTTCTTGATCTTTTATCAAACCAATGTAAGAGTTTAATTCATCTACTGTACCATAACTTTCTATACGTAAATTGTATTTTTTTACTCTGGTTCCTCCAAATAAGGCAGTAGTTCCAGCATCACCAGTTTTTGTATATATTTTCATGCTTTTAAGTTCAAGATTTTGGGTTTAAAATTCAAAGTTACGAAGTTTGAAATCAGATGTGTTTTTTATTAACAGCATTTAACAGTTGTTAAGTTTTTGCTTCTTTAAAGTTTACTGTTTTAGATTATACAATTACACCTTTTTCACGTTCTTATTTTAAAATGTTCTTTGGCTTGTTCTTTTCTAAAGAAAACAATTCCGAAATGAAAAACGTCAACAGTAACTGTTACTTTTGGATGATTTTTAATTTCTAACCAAGCTTCTTTCATTTCTTTGCTCCAATAAATATCATCAAAAATCCAAACAGAATTATTATGAATGCTAGATAAACACTGTTTGAAATAATTTAGGGTAGCTTTTTTGGTATGATTTCCATCAAAATAAATAAAATCGAATTGATTTTTTTCAATAACCATTGGAAGTGTTTCTTTAAAATTACCAACAATACAGTTGATATTCTTTAGGTTGTTATTTTTAAAAGTTTCTTTTGCAATATTTGCAGTTTCTAAGCAACCCTCTAAAGTTATAATTTTGGCTAACTTATGACCACTCTTAATTGCAGCAGTACCTAACCCTACAGATGTTCCTATTTCTAGGCATTGCAAAGGTTTAAAATAGTGGGTAATTTTAATTAATAATTTTGCTTTTTTATTGGAAATTCCAGCAATTTTAGCAATTTTAGCTACTTTACGATTGTTCGTTTTAAAAACTTTAGAGCCAGAACCAAAATCCGTGACTTTTATAGTTGTTTTGTTGTGCAATAGATGTTGTTTCGTGTTTTGAAATAAATTACATAAATTAGAATTTAATTTTTTATAAAAGCATTTTGTAACTAAATTATACACAAAAGGAGAATGAATTCCATGTTGATTTGAAGATTTTAAAAGAAATTTTAAGTATTCTGTTATTAAATACACCATTTTAAATAAAAAAACGAAAATAAAATAAAATTATAGCAAACCACATTTAAAAAGTATATTTGTGGTTATTGAAGATTAAATTTAAAATGAAAAAACACTTTTTATTACTCCTATTCATTCCATTGTTTTTTTCTTGTGTACCAAGTAAAGACTTGATTTATTTGCAAGGTAAGCCAACTTCATTAAAAGAAATTCAACGTATTAATAACATTCCCTATAAATTACAGGTTGATGATATAATATATATAGATATTAAGTCTACTAACGAAGATCTTGTTTCCGTTTTTTCTAAACAAGAAAATGGGTTAGGAGCTAATAACCAAGCTAATAGCTTACAAGGAGGTTATTTTAGTGATTATAGCATAGACAGTTATGGAAATATAAGAATACCAAGATTAGGAGAAATTAATGTTTTAGGATATACTGTTTTAGAAGTAAGAAAAAAAATTGAGACAGAATTAAGAAAGTATATCAAAGAAGAAGAAGACTTATTTGTTACAGTAAAACTTTCAGGAATTAGATATACTATTATTGGTGAGGTAGGGAGTCCTGGAACAAATATCATATATCAAAATAGAGTATCTGTTTTAGAAGCGATTGCCAATTCTGGTGATATTACAAATGTTGGTAACAGAAAAAAAGTTGAAATAATTAGAAATACAACAGATGGTACTCAAAAATTTACGATAGATTTAACAAATATTGATGCACTTAACTCTGATGTTTTCTATATTAAATCTAATGATTATATAAATGTAATACCACTTAAACAAAAAGCATGGGGTACAGGTACAACAGGTTTACAGACCCTATCTACTTTTGTATCTATTTTTACATTAATTACATCAACAATTATTTTAGCAAGAAACCTATAGTTTTATGGATAACAAAACTAAATTTACAACAAGTTCTGTTTCAAGTTCGGCTCCTAATATAGATTTAAAAGGATATCTCTACAAAATATTAGCATATTGGAAATTGTTTTTAGTTTCATTTACAATTGCTTTTATTATTGCAAAATTTATGAATGGCTACAAACAGAGAATTTATAGTTTAGATACTGTAATTTCTGTTAAAGAGCAAACAAACCCATTATTTTCTACAGGTACTAACTTAACGTTTAATTGGGGTGGTTCTAGTGATGAAATAGAAACCATTAGAGTAATTCTTATTTCTAGGACACATAACGAAAAAGTGGTTAAGAAATTAAAATTATATATTCAGTATCTAAAAGAGGGAAAATATAGGATGGAAGATGTCTACGGATATGCACCTTTTATAGTAGCTTTAAAAAATGATAGCCCACAGTTATTTAATAAAAATATAGAAGTTTTAATTACTGGAGAAAATACTTATAAACTATTAATAGATTTTAATGAAACTGGTAACAATACTTTAATTAATTATAGTACAAACACCACTTCTAATTACGAATCTAAAGAACTAAATTTTTCAAAAGAATTTAAAGTTGGCGATAATATTGCAACCCCATTTTTAAATATAAATTTAAAAAAAGTTGGTAATTTTAAAATAGGAGAAAAATTTTACATAAGATTTGCAGATTTTAACGGCACAGTAGCTGCTAACAAAAATATTAGTGTTAGTACAATTACAAATGCAGCTTCGATGTTAAAATTACAAAAACAAGGAGCAAATATTAAAAAAATAGAAGCTTATTTAAATGCAACTGTTTATGTTTTAGATTCTTTAAAAACACAAGATAAGATTGCTTATGCAGTAGAAACAAAAAAATATATAGATACGCTTTTTAAAGAAGAAGCAGAAAAATTAAAAACTATAGAAAAAGATTTAGGCAACTACAGAGAGTCTAATAATATTTTTGATTTATCTACAGAAGGAAACAATATTTATACAGAAACCGTAGAATTAGAAAGAGAAAAAAACCAGTTACAAGAATACAATAAGTATTTAAAAAATTTAAGGCAATATATTCTTACACATAATAAATACGACAAACCACCTGTACCAGCAATGGTTGCTATTCAAGACCCTAAAATTGGTGAAGGGATAAGTGTTTTAATAACCAAATCTAGTGTTAGAGAAAACTTAAGAAAGTCTGTAAATGACATTCATCCATCTATTAAAAAATTAGACAACGAAATAAAAACAGTAAAAAATAATTTACTAGAAAATATATCTTCTTTGATTTCTTTAAATATAAGTAACATAAGTAGAATATCTTCTAATTTAGCAACCGTAAAATCAAAATTAAAAAAGCTACCAAAAAGAGAGCAAAGTTTAATTAATTTTCAGAGAGATTACGCAATTTCAGAAGCAAACTATAATTATTTAAAACAAAAGAGGTACGAAGCAGGGACTGCAATTGCTGCAAATGTATCTGATGTTAAAGTTATAGATTCTGCAAAAGATTTGGGGCAAGGACCAATTTATCCAAATACGAGTTATAATTATATTTTGGCATTTATTTTTGGATCTATAATACCTCTATTATTCATTATAATTAGAGAGTTTTTAGACAATAAAATTCATACTCCAGAAGAGATACAAAAAAATTATGCAATACCAGTTTTGGGGGTTATTGGAAAAAATACAGGTAAAAATAATTTAGCAGTTTTTGAAAAACCTAAATCATCTGTATCAGAATCTTTTAGAGCCATAAGATCTAATATTCAATTTTTGTTTAAAAATGCACAAGAAAATAAATCTAGAACTTTATTATTAACATCTTCTGTAAGTGGAGAAGGTAAAACAATGATTTCTATTAACATGGCTACTGTTTTTGCTTTAAGTGGTAAAAAAACAGTATTAGTAGGGTTAGATTTGAGAAAACCAAAAATTTATGATGATTTTGATTTGCCAAATGACGTAGGTGTTGTAAATCATTTAATCAATCAAAAAACGTTGGATGAAATTATAACTCCAACCAAAGTTCCTAACTTAGATATTATTCTTTCTGGTCCAATTCCGCCAAATCCTTCTGAATTGTTATTGAATGAAATGGCTGATAATATGATAAAAACGCTACAGCAAAGATACGATTACGTAATTATAGATACACCTCCTGTTGGCTTAGTATCAGACGCCTTAGAATTGTTTAAGTATTCTGATGCTATTGTGTATGTAATTCGTCAAGATTATTCTGAAAAGGGAATGATGAAAATGATTGATGAAAAATATAGAAATAAAGAAGTAACTAACATTAGTTATGTTTTAAATGATTTTTCTATTAAAAACAAATATGGTTATGGCTATGGATATGGCTATGGCTATGGTTACGGATATGGGTATGGTTATGGAAAATACGGAAATGGTTATCATGAAAACGAAGAAAAACAAAGTTTTTTAAGTAGTGTTATAGATTTCTTTAAACCTAAAAAATAAATTAAAAGAGGCTGTCTGAAAAGTTAACAAATTAATTACTTATAATATTGAGCCTTTCGTCTTTACTCAAGACAGGTTTTGTTGAAATATAATTGATAATCAATGAGTTATAAATCTTCTACAAGCTCAGTTTGACATACTTAATTACTTTTTAGACAGCCTCTTTCTCCTTTTAAATAAACAGTTTCTATTAAGTTATTTCCAAAGCTATAAGGAATAAAGCCATAAGAAGGAATTTTTTTTGTGATAAAAAAATTGGCTAGCTTTCCTTTAGTAATACTACCTACTTTGTTTTCTAAATTTATTGCAAAAGCACCATTAATTGTTGCAGCATTTATAGCTTCTTCTGGTGTCATTTTCATTTTTATACAGGCAGTTGCCACAACAAAATTCATATTTCCAGAGGGAGTAGAACCAGGATTGTAATCTGTTGCTAAAGCTAAAGGTAAATCAGCATCTATAATTTTTCTTGCTGGTGTGTATGGTATACTTAAAAAATAAGAACAGGAGGGAAGTGCAACTGGCATTGTTTTAGAGTTTTTTAATATTTCTAAATCAGCATCAGGTAAAACTTCTAAATGATCTACAGACAAAGCATTGTACTTTACAGAAACTTCAACACCACCAATACTATTAAACTGATTAACATGGGTTTTTGCAGTTAATCCAAATTCTTTTCCTGCTGATAAAATTCTGTCTGTATCTTTAATTGAAAAATAACCAACTTCACAAAAAATATCTATAAAATCTGCTAAATTTTCTGATGCAATTTTTGGTAGCATTTCATCAATAATTAAATTAATGTACCCTTCTTTATTATTTTTATATTTTGATGGAATTGCATGTGCCCCTAAAAAAGTAGCTTTAATTGGAATATTATAATTTTGCTTCAATTTTTTTATAACTCGCAGCATTTTTAATTCTGCAGCTACAGTTAATCCATAACCCGATTTTATTTCGATAGCACCAGTACCTAAAGCAATTACTTCTTCTAATCTTTTTGCAGATTGATGGTATAAATCTTCTTCTGATGTTTCTTGTAATTTTTTTGCTGAGTTTAAAATTCCTCCACCATTATTAGCAATTTCTTCGTAAGACAAACCATTAATTCTATCTACAAATTCTTGTTCTCTATTACTTGCAAACACAATATGAGTATGCGAATCTACCCAAGTTGGTAAAATCATTTTACCAGAACAATCTATTTTTTTATCGTAATTAAATTCTAAAAGATTATCCATTTTACCAAAATCAATAATTATGTCATTTTTTACAACTAAAAAAGCATTTTTAATAGTGGGTAAAATACTCATTTCTGCACCAGAAACTTTTTTTATAGTAGTTTCTCTAACTTGAATTAATTCTTTTATGTTGGTAAAAAGTGTTGTCATTTAATTTTGTTTCTCAAAAACAAAAATACAATTAAAAAGAAGATAAATCTTTTGAGATTTGTAAATGGTCTACTGTATGAAAAGGAGTGTTTTTTGGCACTAACTTTTTGGTTTTAAGATAATCTTTAATTTGTTTATTATCTATTGATTAAGCTATTAAATTACTGTTTTTTTACGAACGTTGTTATTTTTTTAAATTATCAGTCTTACTCCTCCAAGTTCTTCAATTTTATAAGGAAAACGATTACCTGGTGAACCAATAAACATAAAATTAACAGGGATTTTCCATTTTTCAGAGAGTTTACGTATCAACTCTGGATTAAACTCTTCATTTAACTCAATGAATTGAATTTTAATTGATGGGTACTCTCTATCTACAACATCTATATCATTTCTAAATTGAGGTGTGATTTCTGTACCATTTTTGGTAGCTGTAACTACTTTTAATTTTTTCGTATGTTCATTATTTTGGATATACAACATTACTTTATTTAATGTTTCTACATCATCATCTTTTGTAAAATAAACAAATTCTTGAGAGTTGATATCATCAATTACAGCAAGCAATTTTTTATCTGTATTTAGTACAAATTGTCTAAAAGGGTCAAAAACATAATGTATCAATTTTAATACTAACTTTAACAAGATGGTTCTGTTTAGCATTATAAGAATAAAAATTATTGCAGGAATAAAATATTCAAGAAATACAGATATATTACTAGGCACACCTTCTTGAGGTTTCATTATTAAATTACCAGTTAAAGCTATGATAACAGCAGCAATAGCTACAAATATGGCTAACCAACTTGCTTTTTCAGAACGAGGCAAACTATTTCTTTTTACTTTTAACAAAATATTTCCTATTCCAAAGAGCGCCATTACAGACAAGAAAGAAATGGTATAAACACCAGCTAAAAGTTTTACATCACCTTTAGTAATTAGTAATACAGAAATAGTTAAGAGTAAGAAAACGATTATGATACGATAAGAACTTCCTTTTTTGTTTTTCTTTAAAAAGTATTGAGGTAAAATACGATCTAGTGCCATTCGTTCCAAAAGCCCAGAAACTCCTACAAAACTTGTCAGTACAGCTCCACTAAGTACTAAAAAAGCATCAATACCTATTAAAATTGCTAACCAATTTCCACCTACGTGTGAAGCCATTTCAATTAATAAAGTATTTTGATAAGCATCACTTTGCAGTAATGGCATAGCAAATAAAGACAGTGCAAATAATGCAGCAAGTGGGTTTATAATACTAACTACCATCCACATATTTTTTAATGTTTTTGGAAATACACCTTTTTGTTGTTCCTCTACAAAATTGGCAGAACTCTCAAAACCAGAAACACCTAGCATAGAAGCAGCAAAACCAAGAAAAATAGCATTGCTTATACTACCACCAGTAGTTGGTAATTGCCAATTTTCTATAAATATTTCTAAACCATTAGAAAGTAGAAAATATATAATAAATGCAGTTAGTATAGCAAAAGATGATAAATGAAAAAGAAAAATTCCAATAGCTACTTTTGCAGATTCTGATACACCACCTATAACTAAAGCACCAAATAAGCCTAACAGAACAATAGTCGCAATAATTATGGGTATAGCAGGAATTAGATGATGCAGATAATGTATAGCTTCGTTTGCAGAAATAACTGCGGTTGCCATATATGACAATAGTGTTAATGTTGCTGCAAAAGAAGCTATAGATTTGCTTGTTGTGTTAAGTAAGGCATTATAAGCACCACCATTTAATGGCAATGCACCAACAACTTCTCCATATATTTTTCTAAATAGAAAAAGCACAGCAGAAACAATAAGTAGCGTAATCCAAGCATATTGTCCAGCAAAAGCTATAGCCAAAGCCGAAACGTAAAGTACTGAAGAGCTTATATCATTACCACATATAGCTGTGGATGCCAAAACGGATAATTTTTTATGTTCTTTCATAAGATAAGAAATTAACGTAAAGTAGTTATTTTTAAGGTTATAATCAAACTAAATTTTAAACATAAAAAAATCCCAAACATTAATTTGGGATTTTAATTTAATACTCAATTTTATCTTGTTTTTCTGTCCATTTGTTAAACGGTTCTAAAGCAATTTCTCGACCAACTTGCTCAAAAGGAATACTTCTTTTTTCATAAGGAAGTGGAATTTCTTTGTAGATAAACTCATCATCAAAGCCAATATTTGCTGCATCTTTTTGATTGCTTCCATAATACACTTTGTCTGGTCTTGCCCAATAGATAGCACCTAAACACATTGGGCAGGGTTCGCAAGAAGTGTACACAATACAACCATCTAACTGGAAAGATTTTAGGTTTTTACAAGCATCTCTAATTGCTGTTACTTCTGCATGTGCAGTAGGATCATTGGTAGAGGTTACTTTATTATTTCCACGCCCAATAATTTTACCGTTTTTAACAACAATACATCCAAAAGGTCCACCTTCATTATTTTGCATTCCTTTTAAAGCAGTCTTTACTGCTTCACTCATAAATTGTTCGTGTTTACTCATATTCCGTATTTAAGATTTAATATTAAGGATTCTGTGTTGTTTAACAACTGAATACTTAATATTTCTCTCAATTTTTTGTCATTTTATTTTATTGAAGAGTCGCAAAGTTGTTTTCTGAAAACTGCTACTGCCAACTTATTTAAGGCCACCAGTCATTTCCTCTGGTTTTACCCATGCATCATATTCTTCTGGAGTTACATAACCTAAACGTACAGCTTCATGCTTTAAAGTTGTTCCGTTTTTGTGTGCAGTATTAGCAATTTCTGCAGCTTTGTAATAACCAATTTTAGTATTTAATGCAGTTACCAGCATTAACGAATTACTTACCAATTCTGCAATTCTTGTATGATTAGGTTCAATTCCTGCTGCACAATTTTCTTCAAAAGAAATACAAGCATCACCAATTAATTGAGCAGATTGTAATACGTTTGCAGCCATCATTGGTTTAAAAACATTTAACTCATAATGTCCTTGAGTACCTCCTACAGTTACAGCAACATCATTACCCATTACTTGAGCACAAACCATAGTCATAGCCTCTGCTTGGGTTGGATTTACTTTTCCTGGCATAATAGAAGAACCTGGTTCGTTTGCAGGGATAATAATTTCCCCAATTCCAGACCTTGGTCCAGAAGCCATTAAACGAATATCATTGGCAATTTTATTTAATGAAACCGCAATTTGCTTTAAAGCACCATGAGTTTCTACTAAGGCATCGTGTGCAGCCAAAGCTTCGAATTTATTTTCTGCAGTAACAAAAGGTAATTCTGTAAATTCTGCAATATATTTTGCAACTAAAACATCATATCCTTTTGGTGTGTTTAATCCTGTACCAACAGCAGTTCCTCCTAAAGCTAACTGGCTTAAATGTGCCAATGTATTTTCTAATGCTTTTAAGCCAAAGTCTAATTGAGCTACGTAACCAGAAAATTCTTGACCTAATGTAAGTGGAGTAGCATCCATTAAATGCGTTCTTCCAATTTTAACAACATCTTTAAAAGCAACAGCTTTATCATTTAAGGTGTTTCTTAATTTGATAATCCCTGGCATTGTTGTTTCTACAATTTTCTTGTAAATAGCAATATGCATTCCTGTTGGAAATGTATCATTAGAAGATTGCGATTTGTTTACATCATCATTTGGCTGAATAGTTTTTTCTCCTTCACCAATTACTTTTCCAGCAATTTCATGAGCTCTGTTAGCAATCACTTCGTTTACATTCATGTTAGATTGCGTACCAGAACCAGTTTGCCAAATTACTAATGGAAATTGGCTATCATGTTTCCCTTCTAAAATTTCTTCGCAAACTTGTGTAATTAAATCTCTTTTTTCTTCTGATAAAACTCCCAAATCTGCATTTGTGTAAGCAGCAGCTTTCTTTAAATAGGCAAAACCATAAACTATTTCTAAAGGCATAGAAGCAGGAGTTCCTATTTTAAAATTGTTTCGAGAACGTTCTGTTTGTGCTCCCCAATATTTATCTGCAGGAACATTTACTTGTCCCATTGTATCTTTTTCTATTCTATATTTTGTCATTATGATGTAAATTTTAGCTGAAACAAAATTACAAAAAAGTATTAGCATCAATCCTTGATAAATGTCATTTATTAATGAAAAAAATATTTTTTTGATGTGGCATTTTTGAAAATAAGTATTATTTTTGCAATAATTAATATTTTAAAGCAAACAAATGTTAGATTTTTCAGAGTTTTCAGGATTGGTTTTATTCATGTTTATTTTTACAGCTGGTTTTTGGTTGTTAATATTCTTGTTAACATTTGTAGTACCTTATTGGATTGGTGGTACAATTTGGGAAAACATGAAATTAAAGAAAGAAGCTAGAAAAGCTGCTGAAGGAAAGTAGTTTAGGCATTTACAATATATTAAAAACTCGTCTTTGGTTTGCCAAAAACGAGTTTTTTTATGCGGTTGAATGAGCGTATTAAAGCACTTAAATAAGTAGATTTTAGAATTCTCCTCCACCATCATCATCTCTGGGTTCAGAATTTCTTTTTCTTTGATTTTTATTTTGATTAAACCTATATGTAAAGTTTAAAGATACCTGACGTACACGCCACTGGAAAGTTTGATCTGTAATATTGGTTGGATTTTCTCTACTTGGCGCAAAACTATTTACTTGATATTTTCTTGAATTAAAAAGATCGTTCACATTTAAAACAAATGTGCCTTTATCTTTTAAAATATCTTTACTAAACGCTAAATTTACAGATAAAATACCATCTATATCACTTTGAGCATCGTTTCTTGCTCCTCTGTAGAAAATTCTTGTTTGTGTTTGTATATCTCCAGGAAGCGTAATTCTAGCATCGAAACGAGAAAACCAAGAGTTGTTTTTTGCATCAAAGTTCTGAACAATTGTAGAGGTATTATTTGTATTTGGATCTACTACATCATAGGTGTATTTTCCTTTTGTTTGGAACTGAAAAAAGTTAAAACTACCAGAAAAACGTATTTTTTTATTCAAATTATAGTTGGCAGTAAACTCAAAACCAGACCTGTCTTCAGATGCTAAGTTTATAGGTTGTCTTATTAAAATATTGGTTGGTTTCCCATCTATGACTCTAATTTCTTGTCTATTTACTCTTGTAATATTATTTGTAGATTGTTGGTAATAAATTGATGAGTTTAAAGTGAGTTTTCCCCATCTATTTAGATATCCTAAATCGAAAGAATTAGTATATGTTGGATCCAGATCAGGGTTTCCTAAAAAAATAACTGTTTGACTAGCTCTGTTTTCGAAAGGATTTAATGATCGAGAACGTGGTCTTCTTAACCTTCTACTGTATCCTAATGTAAAACTTTGCGCGTCTGTTAATTCATAACCAAAATTTACTGTTGGGAAAAAGTCAGTATAATTCTTTTTAAATTTTTCATTAGTATTCTCTAATTTAATATCGATATTAGTGATTTCTGCTCTTAAACCAAATAGATAAGAAAATTTGTTAATTTTACTTCCAAATTGTGAGTAAAATGCATTTACATTTTGAGTAAAATCTAGATTATTAGAAGGGTTAAACCTTGCATCTAAATTGGGTGCTACTACTAGGTAATCTGAAGTTAAATCTTGAAAACTTCCTCTATAACCTGCTTCAAATTGAGCATTTTTTCCGATTGGTAAAACATAATCTGCTTGTAGTAAATTGTCTATAGAAAGCTCATCAGTAGAATTTGTTTCTGGATTTATATCAGTAATAATTGCAGATTCATTTTCTTTATTAGCACTGTGCTGAAAATCAAGTGTTAGTTTTTGTCCCTTTTTATCTATATTATTTGTGTAATTTAAAGAAAATTGAAGTGTTTGATCTATTTCTCCTTCATCTTGAATTCTAGTAGAATTGAATAAATTCTTACCAGAAGCATCAAAAGAACTAATATTATTTACTGATAAATTTTGCCCATCAGAATCTCTTACAAAAATAGTTCCTGTAATAGAGCTTTTTTTATTTAAAAAATATTCTAAACCAATATTGGCATTAAAACCTTTTCTGTTTCTTTGGTTGTCTCTATTTTCAATTCTTGTACTGTCAACAATTCCGTTAGATAAATAGGTAATATCAGAATTGTAAATTCCTGGGCCACCTCTGTCATTATATCCAAAGTTTGTAAAAAGATTTATTTTTTCTGAGCGTACATTTAAATTTACTCCTACTTGATAATTTTTTGGTTCTGCAATTGTAAAATTTGCAGAGCCATTAAAACCTGTTGCTTTTCCTTTTCTTAAAATTATATTTAGAATTCCTGCTGTACCCTCTGCATCATACCTTGCAGATGGAGAAGTTATCACTTCTACACGTTCTATTGCATCTGATGGTAATTGCCTTAAAGCGTCTGTACCACTTAAACCCACTAATGCAGAGGGTTTGCCATCTATTAAAATTCGTACATTGGCACTTCCTCTTAAACTTACAGTACCTTCTGCATCTACATCTACAGATGGTACATTATCTAAAACATCAGATGCTGTTCCTCCTTTTACAGTCATATCTTTACCAACATTGTAAACTTTTTTGTCTAAACGTATGTCTACTGTAGATTTTTCTGCAATTACAACAACTTCATTTAAACTTGCTGCATCTTCTTTTAATTTTATAACACCTAAATTTTTGTTTGATGAAATATTTTGAACTGGAAGTTTTTGGCTTTTAAAAGAAATAAATTCAATACTTATTTCATAAATTCCTTTAGGAGTTTTAATATTAAAGTTTCCTTGTGAATCTGTAATTCCGCCAGAAATTTTTGCTGTTTTCGTGTTTTTTAAAACGATAGTTGCATACTCTAAAGGTTGACTTGTTGTAGCATCAATAACTTTTCCAGAAATTGAAACATCTTTGGATGTTGATGGTTTTTGAGAAAATAAAAATGTTACTGAAAATAAGCAACAGAGTAAAATGGTAAATTTTTTAGTCAAAACTAGTTGGTTTTTAGTTTAAGACTGCAAAGTTTATTTATAGTTTAGTTACTTTCAGTTAAATAAAAGTTAAAGAATACAAACTAAAATTATTCTAAATAATAGTTAGGATATTTTCTGGAGGTCTACCAATTACTGCTTTATTTCCATTAATAACAATTGGACGTTCAATTAATTTAGGGTTTTCAAGTATTGCATTAACAATCTCATCATCAGATAACTCTTTTCCTTTGTAATTTTCTTTCCAAATCTTTTCATTTTTTCTGACTAGTTGAATAGGAGAAATATGAAGTAGTTTAATAATCTCTTTCAATTCTTTTTCAGAAGGTATAGTTTCTAAATATTTTATAATTTCGAATTCTTTACCAGAATTTTCTAAAATTTCTAATCCGCAACGTGATTTGCTGCATCTATTATTATGGTATATTTTTATCATTTTTTTTTAAGTTTCAAAGTTTCAAAGTTTCAAAGTTTCAGAGTTGAGATTTCTCAATCGACAAAAAAGCCTCATTTCGAAATAACAGTTGCTAGACTTTTTTAGTTTTGAATACTGAATACTAACTAACTCTCTTTCTGCCCATTCAACATTAAATAAGATTTTAAAAACGGATTAATATCTCCATTCATTACATTATCTACATTACCAGTTTCGTATCCTGTTCTTACATCTTTTACCAATTTATAGGGATGCATTACGTAGTTTCTAATCTGACTTCCCCATTCATTTTTTAACTTGTTGGCTTCAATATCATCTCTAGCAGCTTGTTGTTTTTGCAACTCAATTTCATATAATTGAGATTTTAGCATTTTTATTGCTGTGGCTCTATTATCGTGTTGAGAACGAGAATTAGAACAAGAAATTTGAATTCCAGTTGGTTTGTGTGTCAACTGGACTTTCGTTTCTACTTTATTTACATTTTGTCCTCCAGCACCACTAGATCTTGCAGTAACAATTTCTATATCTGCAGGGTTTACATCAATTTCAATAGAATCATCAGCAACAGGAAAAACATATACAGAACCAAATGTTGTATGTCTTTTTGCATTGGAATCGAAAGGAGAAATTCTAACTAATCTATGCACTCCATTTTCTCCTTTTAGCCAACCAAAAGCATAATCGCCATCAATTTCTATGGTTATTGTTTTAATTCCAACCACATCTCCTGCTTGATAGTTGAGTGTTTTTAATTTAAAACCTTGTTTTTCTGCCCACATTGTATACATTCTAGAGAGCATTTCTACCCAATCACAACTTTCTGTTCCTCCAGCACCAGCTGTAATTTGTATGGTTGCAGATAAAGAATCACCTTCATCAGACAGCATATTTCTAAATTCTAAATCTTCTAAAAAAGTACTTGTTTTTTCAAATTGCTCAATTACTTCTGCTTCCTCAACTTCATCTTCTTTGTAGAAATCGTACAATACATTTAGGTCTTCATTTAAAGTGATGGTTTTGTTGTAATCTTCTACCCATTTTTTTTTGAAACGCAACTCTTTCATCACTATTTCTGCCTTTTTGGGGTCATTCCAAAAATCAGGATTTGCCGTTTTTTCTTCTTCATTGGCAATTTCGATGAGTTTTTTATCAATCTCTAAATAAGATTTTAGTTTCTCAATTCTTGTAGATATATCTTTAAGTTGGTCTTGTGTAATCATAATTTATGATAATAATTTGCGCAAAACAAACCTTTATAAAAGGATAACTGTCATTTTGAGCGAAATGAAATGTAGTCGAAAAATCTCTTTTATGGTTTAGATTTCTCCACAAGGTTTAAAATGACATTGTTTATAAAATTTTTCTATTCGCACAAAAATAAATGAAATTTTAAGATTTCTCGTTTTAAAAGCTGATAGTTATTTTATAGTTTTATAGAAAATATACAAACCATGAAAAAATTACTACTTGTTTTACTGTTATTATCGATTTCATTAAACGGATTTTCACAATTTTTTGTCGAGAAATCTGGTAAGAATCTACAAAAAGGAATCACAAAATATGAAGGTTATTTTACTTTTTATTATAATACAACAAAAGATAAAATTTTTCTGCAAATTGATAAATTAGACACCGATTTTCTTTATGTTCGTTCGTTATCTGAAGGAATTGGCTCTAATGATATAGGTTTAGACAGAGGCCAATTAGGAGGTGGAGTAGTAGTGCACTTTAAAAAAGTAGGTAATAAAATTTTAATGATTCAACCCAATCAGGATTTTAGAGCAATTACAGAAAATCAAGAGGAAAAACAATCCGTAAAAGAAGCATTTGCAAAATCTGTTTTACATGGATTTGTTGTTAAAGAAGAGAAAAATGGAAGTTTTTTGGTAGATGCAACTTCATTTTTTATGAGAGATGCACATGGTGTTTCTAGAACTTTAGCAAGAAATAACCAAGGAAATTACGGTTTAGACAAAAGTAGAAGTGCTTTTAATTTAGAGCGTACAAAAGCATTTCCAAAAAATGTGGAGTTTGATGTAATGCTAACTTTTAAAGGAACTCCAAAAGGATATAACATTAGAAGTGTAACTCCAGATGCAAGTGCAATTACTGTGCATCAGCACCATTCTTTTGTAGAGTTGCCTGATAATAACTACAAACCAAGAAAATATGATCCAAGATCTGGTTCTTGGCAAATGAGTTATATGGATTATTCTACACCAGTAAACCAATCGATTACAAAACGTTTTATTTACAGACACAGATTAGAAAAAAAGAATCCAAACGCAGCTATTTCTGAAGCTGTAGAACCAATTATTTATTATTTAGATAGAGGAACTCCAGAACCAGTTAGAAGTGCTTTGTTAGATGGTGGTCGTTGGTGGAATCAAGCTTTTGAAGCTGCTGGCTATAAAAATGCTTTTCAGTTTAAAATTTTACCTGAAGGTGCAGACATGTTAGATGTACGTTACAATGTTGTACAATGGGTGCACAGATCAACCAGAGGTTGGAGTTATGGAGCCAATATTTCTGATCCAAGAACTGGAGAAATTATTAAAGGACACGTAAGTTTAGGAAGTTTACGAATTCGTCAAGATTATTTAATTGCACAAGCTTTACAAGCACCATTTAAAAATAATACAGTTGATGACGATTTTGCTATGCAAATGGCAATTGCAAGAATTAGACAACTATCTGCACACGAAATTGGTCATACACTTGGTTTTTCTCACAATTTTGCAGCAAGTACAAATGGTAGAACTTCTGTAATGGATTATCCACACCCAAAATTCACATTAAAAGATGGTAAAATTGATTTTTCTGATGCGTATGATACTAAAATTGGATCTTGGGATAAAGTGACAGTTGCCTATTCTTATCAAGATTTTCCAAAAAGGACAAATGAAGACAAAGCCTTAAATAAAATTTTAGAGGATGCTTTTGCAAGCGGACTAAAATATTTGTCAGATTCTGATGCAAGACCACAAGGAAGTGCAAGTGCAACAGCACATTTATGGGATAATGGAGGTAATATTTATGATGAATTGTACAATCTTTTAAAAATTAGAAAAATGGCAATTGCTAATTTTTCTACAGATAATATTAAGACTGGAGAGCCTTACTCTGTATTAGAAGACGTATTTGTTCCACTATATTTTTTGCATAGATTTCAAACAGAGGCTGCTACAAAATTAATTGGAGGATTAGAGTATAATTATGCTGTAAAAGGAGGGAATCAAACAGTAGTAAAAAGAGTTTCTGGTACTACAGAAAGAATTGCATTACAAGCAGTTTTAAAAACAATTGCTGTAGATGAAATTGCAATTCCGAAAGAAAAATTAGATTTATTCCCACCAAGAGCCATTGGTTATTGGAGAACTCGCGAATCTTTTAATAGCAAAGTGGGTGTAGCTTTTGATGCTTTTTCTGCTGTAGAAACTGCTTCAGAAATGACGTTGAATTTATTGTTAAATCCGCAAAGAATGTCAAGATTAATTGCGCATAAAAGTTTAAGTAAAAGGCAGTTAGGCTTGGAAGAGTTGATAGATGAATTAATTACGAAAACCATCAAGAAAACACATAAAGATAGGTACTATCAAGAATTACAAAATGTAATTAATAATAAGGTTTTAGACCAATTATTTTATTTAGCAGCGTATAAAAATCAGTACAAACAAGTAAATGCAATTACGATGTTTAAATTGGATGAAATAAAATCGATTTTAAAAGAAAAAAAATTAGAAGGAGTTCAGAAAATTTACAATGCAGCTATGATTAAAAAGATTGATGGGTTTTTAAAGAACCCAACATCATTTAAGAAAATGAACGCACCAAAAATACCTGATGGTTCTCCAATTGGAAGTGATAAATATTAATGAATAGAAAAATAATAATCACAGGAACAACTTGTACAGGAAAAACAACTTTAGGAAGAAAATTATCTCAAGAGTTTAGTATATCTCAAATAGATTTAGATGATATTCATTTTCTACCAAATTGGGTAGAAAAAGATAATGATGTATTTGTAAAAGATGTAATAACTGCAACTAAAAAACACAAAGAATGGATTGTTACTGGTAGTTATCAATCGCTTTTAAAAGATACCATTTGGCAAGAAGCTTCTTTAATTGTTTGGTTAGATTATCCTTTGCAATTAATTTTAAGAAGGTATTTTATAAGAACTTATAAACGCGTTTTTTTGAAAGAAAAATGTTGTGGAGAAAATTATGAAACGATAGGCAAAACTTTCTCAAAAGAAAGCTTGTTTTTATGGATTTTTAAAACCTATTGGCATCGTAAAAGAAGATTGAAAGATTGGAAAAAAATTTATTTTCTCATAAAGAATGGTTTGTTTTAGAACATCCAAAACAAGAAATAAAATTAAGAAATTTTTTATATGATAATTGATTTAATCTCAGATACTGTAACCAGACCAACAAAAGAAATGTTGGATGCAATGCTAAATGCAAAAGTGGGTGATGATGTTTTTAAAATGGATCCAACAGTAAATGAATTGCAGGAAAAAGCTGCCAAATTATTTGGTATGGAAGATGCGTTATTTTTTCCTTCAGGAACAATGGCAAATCAAACTGCGATTAAATTACACACACAACCAGGAGATAAATTAATTTGCGACAAATATGCGCACGTTTATAATTATGAAGGTGGAGGAGCAGCATTTAATGCAGGTGTTACTTGTAAATTAATTGATGGTAACAGGGGTATGTTTACAGCAGAACAGTTGCAAGAAGCAGTTGCAGGACGTTCTGATATTCACGTTCCGTTTTCACGATTAGTTTGTATAGAAAATACCACCAATAAAGGAGGAGGAGCTTGTTGGGATTTTGCTGAATTAGAAAAATTGCAAAAAATATCTAAAGAAAATAACTTGGCTTTTCATTTAGATGGAGCACGTTTATTTAATGCTTTGGTTGCAAAAAATGAAACGCCAAAACAATATGGTGCTTTGTTTGACACCATTTCTATTTGTTTATCAAAAGGTTTAGGAGCACCAATTGGTTCTATTTTATTGGGTTCTAAAGAGCATATTGCAAAAGCACTAAGAATTAGAAAATTGTTTGGTGGTGCTATGAGACAAGTTGGTTTTTTAGCAGCTGCAGGTATGTATGCCTTAGATAATCATGTAGAAAGATTAGCAGAAGATCATCAAAAAGCAAAAGAAATAGGAGCAGTTTTAGAACCGGTTTCTTATGTTACAAAAGTAGAACCTATAGAAACAAATATCATTATTTTTTATGTTGATAAAAGTATTGGAGATACAAATTTTATCAATAAAATGGCAGCTAAAAATATTTTGTTAACACCAATGGGTGAAGGAAAAATAAGAATTGTTACGCATTTAGATTACACAGATAATATGCACGAGGTTTTGTTAAAAGAGCTTAAAAATTATCAGAAATAAAAACGCACAACTGGCGAAAATGGAGAAGCAAAAACACTTTTATTTTTATCATATAAAACGTCATATCTCAATCCAACTGCAAACCTACCTTGGTTGTAAGCAATTCCTAAATGCAAAGCTGGGAAATTTGTTTTTACAGAAGTATTGTTACTAAAATCTGTTTGTTTTGCAAAATAGTAATCTAAATCTCCAGAAAACTGAATACCAAAATCGGTTTGATATAAAGATATAATGCTTGCACCATAAACGTTTGTTGTAAAATCATTAATTTCTGAATACAAATAATTAAAACCTGTACCTAAAGAAAAGCCATTATTAAAGTTATAAATTGCACTTGGAGAAATACCTACAGTTGTTTGATTGTTGCTAAATCCTAAGGTAAAACCACCTCCATATTGTACATTGTCCCAAAAACCTGATTTTTGTTAAGAAAGGCTTAATGGCAAAAAATGGTTGGTAAAAACCTCTGAATCCCTTTGTAATACTGATTAAATTAAAAGTTTATTG
>NZ_JBYVJW010000021.1:0-22159 GCF_058147165.1 Polaribacter sp. 2305UL8-11
CAATAAACTTTTAATTTAATCAGTATTACAAAGGGATTCAGAGGTTTTTACCAACCATTTTTTGCCATTAAGCCAAATAAAAAAGATAAAAACAAAACATAAAAATTCGGCTCGTGTATAATCCGAAATGAAAGCGTCTTTTAACACGCTACGTTTCATATACGGAGACGTTGGTGGTAATTAAAATGAAGAACTCAATAACATTATTTATTTTATTTTTTACAATTCAAATTCAATCTCAAAACTGGATTGGAAATGAAAATTTTGTCGATTTATATGAACAGAGTGATGTTGTTTTAATCGGTGTAATTACTAAAATCGAAAACCTAAAACAAGACACTACAAAAACTTCGCCTTTCAGAATGCCATTAAAAAGTATGACCTTGTCTTCTGCAATAAAAGTGAAAGGAAATACGGATAAAACTAAAATCTACTACAAAGATATTTTCAATGGTTGCGGTTATGCACCAGTGCTTTATGAAAACGTAGAAAGTGAAAAAACTATAGTTTTTGGAAAAATTAAAAACGATAGTATCTTTCAGATAGGTAGTATGAATGAAAGTCCAATTCAAATTGCCAAAGCTTTGACTGAATATGACAAAATAAAATCAGATATAAACTCTACAAATTTCACAAATTGGTTCTGTCAAACTGCTAAAAATAAAGACCTTTTTGAACTCTTAAATAATAACATAACATTTGAACAAGAACCAATATATTCTAAACTGAATATGCTAAAGTTCTCGACTGAACAGAGAAATGAACTTTATGATGTTATTGATTCTTTTGAGCGTTATGATTACGATAATGAAGGAATAGTTTCAATTCTCGTAAAATATAAAGACCAAAGGTTGAAAACAATCTTGAAAGAGTTTATAATTGGACTTCGAAAAGAGCCATATTCAGGAATCGATGACTTAATGGAATATTATTATCAAATAACGGAAAATGAGAAGCTTCAGAAATTAATTAATGAATTTGATAATGATTCACGAATGAAAGAAAGAATAAAGGTAATTAACGAATTCATCAAGGAAATATAACTACCACCAACACCGTGTATAATTCATTGCTAGTACTAGCCTACTTACGAAAATCCTCGCGGATTTTCTATTCAGTTTGTATTTGCTAAATTAGTTGCTGAAACACGCAACGAAATCATACACAAACACGTTGTGTTTAATGTCGGAAAATGAACTTCGAAATAAAAAAAGCTGAATCAAAACATAAATCTGAACTGTTACAACTTTATAGAGAAGTAGCTGACATCTCGGACGGAATAATTCGGAATAAAGACGAGATAAATGAAGAATATATTTCGGACTTTCTTACTAAATCCATAGAAAATGGACTTATATTAATCGGAACTGTTGAGGGTAAAATTGTAGGTGAAATTCACGCTTATACACCAGGGATTTATGCATTTCAACATATACTTACAGATTTAACCATAATTGTTGACCCAAATAATCAGGGAAAAGGAATTGGACGTAAGCTTTTCGAAAATTTTTTGGAAATAGTTAAAAATGACTTGACTCAAATTAGAAGAATCGAATTATACACTCGGGAACATAATGAGCGGAACGTAAGATTTTATGAAAGCCTCGGATTTATCAATGAGGGACGTCAAAAAGATAAAATATTTATAACGGAATCGGAATTTGAAACACCATTGCATATGGCTTGGTTCAACCCAAATTACGGAATGAAAAAACACTAAACACAACACCGTGTAAGCGCAATAACGGCTGAATTTCCTAATCGGAAATTCAACTCGTTTTGCTAAATTAGGTGCGTCAGCGGAAAGTACTCGCGCACTTTCCCGTTACTGACGCTTACTCAAGACCGTTGTGCAACATTTGACCAATGAATAAACATTTAGCCTACATATTAATATTTCTGACTTTAAGCTGTGTTGAGAATAAGAAAGAATCTAAATCTGACATTAAGGTTGAAAAGAAAGAAATAATCTCAATAAATACAGATTCAACTGAATTGAAAGCTGAACCAATTATTGAAACTAAAAAATCTGATTCTCTATTTATCGACCCAAATGATTTCAAATACTCAAACCTTAATGAATTTGATTTAAGAGGTTGGTATTATGAAAAAATCGTAGATAGTCTTAAATCGTTCTCTTCGAAAGAAAAATTAGTTGAATATTTTCAAGACGACAGACTCAAAGGAGAGAATATTTATCCTGTGAATTATCAATACTTTTCAATCCAAAAAAATGACAATTCTGAAAAAATAATTACAATTATAGAAGGAGATGAAAGTTGTTGCCACGATTTACATTATTTAATTTACAATTCTGAAAATAAATTGTTGAGCGATAATATCGTTGCAGGAACTGGTGGAGATGGAATGTGGGGATATGACCAATATGGAAAATTTGTAAATGACTCAACTTACGTCCTAACTCGAATTGATATGGAAGAAATTGAATTAGAAAATGGCGGAACAAAAACTGAAATAGATTCTGTAATTACAAGCTATAGATTTTATAAAAGCAAACCATTTGAAAAATTGACTGAACAAAAATTTAAAAAAGTAGAAAAACATTAAAAAACGTTGCACAACACCGTATAAAATTAATTGCTAGTTATAGCCTATTTACGAAAGTCCTCGCGGACTTTCTATCTGTGATTTATCTGTTAACTTAAGTGCTTAAATCACGCAACTAATCTTATACAACAACGTTGTGCATAATTATGAAAACAGTACTAAAATCAATATTTCTGCTAACTATTAGCTTTTCGTGTTTTAGCCAAAACAGCGGAAAGGAAAACTTGAACTTAGCTTTCATAAATCAATGTACTAATAAAAAAATAAGTCCTGAATTTGAAATTTTAATGCCCGAATTATCATCTGAACTGAACTATGAATACATAACTGTTTATAAAGAAATTGACGATTGGGTTGCCCAATACACTACAGTAGTAAAAACAAAAAATGACACTATTTATATTCCAAAAATACTTTTTGCTGGAGGAAATGAATTGCATTCTCAAAGATGGACTTATCTGAATTGTGAAAAGGTTTGTAATGGAATAGAAACTGATTTTTACTCAAATGGGAATAAAAGACTTGAGGGAAAATTTGTGAATGGAAAACCAGCATATATCAAATACTTTAGGGAAAATGGAATTTTAGAAAGTGAGGAGCTATATATAACTGGTGAATTCGAAGCTCACAGAGAAAATGACTTTGACGAAAGTGGAAATTTATTAGAATACAGAACAAGAGAAAAATTTAGTAAGAGAATTGTAATCAAAACCTTTGACAAAGAAGACAATTTGCTCAATAAAGAAATTCAAAAGTTCTGAAAAATAACTATGCACAACACCGTGTATAATTCATTGCTTGTACTCGCCTACTTACGAAAATCCTCTCGGATTTTCTTGGTTCTTGTTTTATTTACTAATTTTAGTGCTTAAAAAACGCAACTTTTCTTACACCAAAACGTTAGCAACTATTAAGAACGAAAATTACGATTAAAGGAAATGAATGAAATTCTATTTAAGACAAATCCAAGATTAATACTTTTTGGCGGACTTTTTTCGGGTTTCTTTTTCTTTTTTGTAATGACACTTTTTTGCCTTCAATTTTCTAATGGAGAAAATAAAATTATTGCTTATATTTTCACTTCAATTTTTGCTTTGTTTTCAATTTCGAGTTTATATCAATTATTTAAAATCCGAATATTAAAAATTTCTAAAAATGGAATTATTATTAAAAAATATTTGCTCCCACAAAAAAGGAATTTAAAGTTTGAAGATATAAAAGTTATAAAACAAAGTGAGAAAAAAATAAGATTCTATCCTGGAGTGAATATGTTTGAAAAAGGATTCTTATTATCGAATTATAAAACTATAATTTCTTTAAAAAACTCGGAAAAAATTGAATTAACAAGTTTATCTCAAACAAACTTTTACGAATTTGAGAAACTTTATTTTAAACTTAAAAGAGGAGAAGGGAAAATAAAAAAACCTGATAAAAAGTTTTCTATATTTATGTACTTATTTGAAAATATAGGAACAATAATTTTTATTACACTTGCGAATATATTGAGTTTTGGATTACTAAGTGAAATTATTAAAAACAGTTGCTAACACCATATATAATTTATTGCTGGCTTTTTGCTTACTTGCGAAAATCCTCGCGGATTTTCTTGGTTAGTTTTTATTTATTAAATTAGTTGCTTAACCACGCAACAAACCATATATAAACACGTTAGCAACAAGCTGAAAAAAGGACAATGTTTAACCGAATATTTAAGAAAAAATCTAAAGAACTTTCCAAAATTGAGTATTGGAAAAAGTGGGAACTTTTTGAATTGTTTTCAGATTTACATTTAGCCGAAAAAATGCTGTCTGAATTTAAAGGTGGTTATTCTGGAAAGTTCTCTTCAGCAGAAGAATTTTATAATGCTTTTGTTGAACACCTTTACGAAATTGAAAAAGATAATGTTGCTGATTTTACTCAAATCTGGTATTGGTTCGCACCAACTTGTGAATGGGATGATTTTACAGGAAAACAAGGAGAAAAATTAGGCAATAGAATTTTTGAAAGAGTTAATAATTGGAAAAAGAATCACGATTTTGTTCACGGGACAAAAGTATCTCTTGATGGTGAATTCGGTGTAGTAATCAAATCTGAACTGGACGAACCAAATTTTTGCGGAATTATTCGCTGGGATTCTAATCAAGAATCTGACAATGAAGATTGGAGAGGAATGTTCGGAACATTTATAAATCAAGGTGGAAAAATAATAGACCAAAATCATCAATTTGAATTTATCAACGATGACGGAACATTAAAACAAACGGAATAAATAAAAGTATAAAGCCAGTTGCTAACAATGTGTATAATTCATTGCTAGTTTTAGCCTGTTTACGAAAATCCTCGCGGACTTTCTATCTGTGATTTATTTGCTAACTTTAGTGCTTAAACCACGCAACTAATCTTATACATCAACGTTGTAAGTAATGCGAAAAACCGACATATGAAAATAATATTTATAGTAATTGGAATTATAATTCTGTTCATTCTTTACAGATATTTTGCATTCAAAAAAGAAAGTGCAAAAACTCATAAGTTGAGATTTGAAAGAATCAAACCACTTGTAGAAAAATTAGAAAACGGAGAAGAAATAAAAAAAGAAGAAGTTCTGGAATATGCAAAAGATAATAAGACTCGTGAACTGACTTACCAAATACTATCTGAAAATAATAAAACGGAACTGTTCCCTAAAGAATATTTGACCATTGAAAGTGGTGCAGAAAGTAAATTGGTTAACTGGCTTGAATTCCCGACTGAATTAGACAAAGCACCTGATGACATAAAACATCTTGAAAAAGTAAAAATAGATTTTGACGGGAATAATGTATTTTATCACATATTCAAGTATATGACAAATAAACCACATTGGGCTGCAGAAAATGGATGGATGTTAGGTGTGGTTGGACCATATTTTGACGATAGTAAACCTTATGATTTTCCAGCTGCGACATTTAGCAGGTGTAGTAGTAAAGTTGGAGAAATTGAACCGAAAGATGAAGTTAAATGGGTTCACGAAAATATTGCGATGAAAAGATAATAAAGCACTACTTACAACACCGTATAAAATTAATTCCTAGTAAAAGCCAATTTACGAAAGTCCTCGCGGACTTTCTATCTGTGATTTATTTGCTAACTTTAGTGCTTAAAACACGCAACTAATCTTATACAAACACGTTGTAAGTAATGCAAAAATCGAGCTGAAATTGAACATTTGAACTAAAAAAGCCAGCCGCACAAACAGCACATTTGGTTTTTTACCAACACAAAAGCCAACGCTAAAAAAACCAAAAGAGCTGTTCTTTCCTAACGCTCAAAAAACTGTATATTGGAAATGAATAAATTGACCAAAAATAAATGCTTAAAAGATTAATAATATTAAACTCTGACATCTATTCAAAAGCAGATATAGAACTTGATAATTACAATTCCCTTCAAATTGTTGGACCAAACAACATCGGAAAAAGTACGCTGATTTACGCTCTAAACTTTCTATTTATAATTGATGGAAGAGAAATGACCTTTAGCGGAAATAGAATTGGAGGCAAAACTACTTTCAACCATTATTTTCCCTCAATAAATTCTAGTTTTATAATCTTTGAAATTTTCAAAAACCGCTACTACTCTATTTTAGTAAAGAAAAATGCCGAAGGCAATCTAGATTATTATAAAATTGACAGCGAATACAAGGAGGAACTATTTTTTACAGAAACAAATAAGGGACAAAAAATAAAAAAGTTCGATTCACTACTATCTGAACTTACAACAAATGGTATTGAACATAAAAAGTTCACGAAACGTTCAGAGGTTTTCAATTTTGTGTATCAAAAAGGAAAAAGAAATAACGGAGTTGTTTGGCTAAATCAAAACGTAAATCAAGATGGACGAGGAATCAGTAATAATTTTTCCAAAATCTACAAATACTTAATAAACTCAAAATTAATCAATAACAATTCACTTAAAGAATCTTTAATAATAGCAGATAACAAAGAAAATGAGAGTGTTTCTTTTTCAAAGAAAAACCAAAAAGATATTCAGACTTTATTGAGACATAATCGAGATATTAAAGTTATCAAGAGCATCCAACGAAGCTTTACTGATTTCAAAGAATTAGTAAATCAATACAAAGGGAAAAATGCCATTCTATCTGAATTAATTTTTGCGTTTAATCAACAGTATTCTTCTTTATATTCTGAACTTGGTACTTCCGTTTCTAAAATGAAAACCGAAAGAGATGAGAAACGAACTCACTTAAATGAAATACTCAATCCAAAAGAGAAAGAATTAAATCAACTTATTGGAAAAATAACTAATCAAATTGAGCAAAAACAAAAAGACCTTGATTCAAAAGAGAAATTAGTAATTGAGATTAAAGCCTTTGAGGATTTACAATTTCTTGAACAATCTTTTCAAAACTTAGACAAAGACAGAAAAAATATTGAAAGCCAAATCACTTTAATAGAAAACCAAAATTTCAGTAGCAAAGAAATTGAAAATAATATCAAAAAAGCTGAGTCTAAAATTTTAAGAATTAAAAATCAAGTTGATAGTTATTCGAACCAGTTAATTCATCAAATTTCTGATAGCCAAGAAAATAAAGAATTACTAAATAAAATTCTTTCAACAGAAATAACAAGTTTACCTTCTGGCAATATTTCAGCAAAAATAAAGCAAACAGAAAACTTGATGAAGTTGTTTGATGGTGCTATTGAGTTACCAAATAATTTTAAAGGAAAGCCAATAGAATCTATTGAAGATTTAAAAAAGCAAATTGAACAACTAGAGAAAGAAAAGGGAATAAATGAAAAGCTATTACCTATAGCTAAAGATTTAGAAAAACATCGCAAAGATTTAATTGAGATAAACGCCAAAATTAAAAACATAACAGATAAGATTGAAAAGTTAAAACAACTTCCAACCTTTGAGAAAGAACTTGAAGCTCTGAAAGTGGAATTTGATAACCTATTACAACAAAAAGAACAATCCACTAAAGACGTTAAGTTAATTGAAGAAGAAATTAGAAAACTTAACGAGACTATTGAACAAGCGAGTAAGGAAATTTTTAAAAAAGAAAAAAGAATTGAAGAAATCCAAACTTGGAAAGTAGAACTTGAACAGCTAGGAATTAAACCTATTGAATATCAATCAACAGATTCACTTGACAACATCTACAAAAATCTTAAAAGAAATTTTGAAGAAAGAAGAGAAATAAAACTCAAAAAAGATGGTTTATTTGAACGCTTAAAGCTAAAAACAGAAACATCATTTGCAAGTGAAACTGATTTTATAAAACACGTTGATTCTGAATTAGTAACATTGGAAGACAAACAAAAGGCAATTGATGGTTTACTTAAAAATATATCTACGCAATTTGCAAATCCTTGTCGTACAATTTATTCAAGATTTGAAGAATTTAATTCATTCATTACAAATCAATTCAATTCAAAGATTAAAAAAATAAAAATCTCTGATATTGACACCTTAAAAATTGAAATAGTAGAGAACGAGAAACTCATAAAGAACTTAAATAAAATCATTCAAATTAGAGATTTAACATCAGAGTTAATTTTTGATGACCAATCAGAAAATCTAAACACACTCAATAAATATTTAGATAATCAAACCACGATAACATTTAATGATTTATTTGATATCAAACTTCATCTACATAAAAAAGGACAACACAAAGTTGTTGACCTAAAAAATCAAATTGAATCTGATGGAACAGATAAAATGATTCGTTTGGTTTTAATTATGTCTATTATTAATCAAATAGTTGTAAAAGATGATGAGAACAAAATTGTGCTTTTTGTTGATGAAATAGGAACCATTGACGAAGCAAACAGAATTGAAATTTTAAACTTCTGTAAAGAACACAATTTTATACCGATTTCAGCTGCACCACTTCATCCTTATGATGGTTTTGATAAATACTATCTCGTCAGAAGAAATAGAGGTAAAATCGTAGTTAGCGAAAAGAATGGAAATGTAATATTAAGAAAACCGATTGAAGCCTAATGAGAGAAGTTGACTTCAACACGTATAAACTATTATATGAGACTAAATCGGTTTCAAAATCGGCAATTCCAAAAAGCGTTTTGAAATCCGATATTTTTCACAACTTACTTAAAGCTGAAATTTTAGAATCTTTAAAACTTGGCAGAGGATTTAAAATTAAAGTCGTTAAAGAAAATGAATTTGAAAAATTTTTTAAAACATCATTTCCAGAACAAAACGTTAGCAAAAGTAAGTCAGGAAATATAAAAAAATATAGAAACTCAAAGGCAACAAAAATTGACAATAACCCAATTTTCTTGTTAAGAGGTTTTAACCCTGTTCAAATAAATAATCAAAGTGTAAATATTAAAAAGCAGACTCTTGATTTTGGTTTATTTTCTGTAATACCTAATTCAATTAATGCTAATAAAATCTGCTTTGTAGAAAATTTAGAAACTTTCTTAAATGCAGAAAAACTCTTAGGTAAAAAGTATCTGTTTCTACATAAATATGGTAGAATCGGAAAAGAATCTATTTCAAAGATTAGTGCAAAGGAAGTTTTAGTTTTTGTCGATTTTGACTTTAATGGACTTGACGAATATTTACGAATAAAAGAAGTTTTTACTAATGCTCAATTGTATTTGCCATCCAATTACAATGAACTTTTCGACAAACATTCAGCATCGTTAAAAGGAAATAAGGCTAAAATGAGCAACCTTGTAAAAAACTCGCAAGATTCAATCGTTATACAAATTCGAGAACAAGTTGCTCGTACAAATAGATTTTTAGAACAAGAAATTTTAATCAATGTTTAAGTCAGAACCAAAAACCATAATACAATTTTTGGCAACTCATTTTGACTTGCTAAGGCAGCTCTTTGATATACAAGTTAAGAATGAAATTATCTTAAAAAGTCAAGTTTCTGATGCACTTAAAGAATTTGGAAGTGATATTGAGAACCAACTTTTTGAACATAAATTACTTGTTGAACAAAATGACGATTATGTAATCAATGAACCATATTTCGTTTTATTTGAGTTTGTTCTTCAACAATTCAAACCATTACTTCCAGAAGAGATTGAAAAATTTGGTCAATCGATTAGAACTTTGTTTTTAAATATAAAAGAAGGCATCAATCAAGACAAAAACATTTTGCTGGATAGAATTGAAGCTTTGGCAAACGAGATTAAGAAATTTTCAAATGCAGTAACAAATAACACAATAACTCTTCTAAATGAATCTAGAGAATTAAAAGCAAATACTCACAAAATTGAATATCAAGAGAAAGTACAAAAAGCTAGATATTTAATTGATTATTATATCATTCCTTTAAACACAATTTTAGATATAAATCATTCTCAATCAATCTATAATGAACTACTAAGTATTTCTCAATTTTCAAATAATAAGCGTTTTGATTATACAGACGAAAGCATAAGAAGGCAGTTCGAAAAACTTTATAATTTGTTAAGGCAAGTAGTAAAAGATATTAGCAAACAGTCTTCTATCTTAAGTAATGAACTTTTACCTCTTATAGATAGGATTAGGACAGAAAGTGAATATTTACAAGGTTTCCATTTATACTTAACAAATGGAAATTGCTATAAAGGAATTAAACCACCTGAAATTTTCAATACAACAAGGGATAATCTATATAATCAGTTTATATATGAAAACACAAAAGAATATTTTGACCAATTTAAAAATGAAGAAGATGTATTTATTGATGAGGAAACTGAAATTGTAGAGCAATGGATTTTCAATAAAAGTGAATATAAATCTCAGCTAAACTCAAAACTTCCAGTTGACGACTTTTTCACTTGGTGCAAAACATCATTAGAAAATGAAAACAAAAGCTTTGATTTTGACAACTACTTTATGGTAACGAGCTTAATCTTTGAAGAAGAATATGAAGTACAACAGGACAAAGAGAATCGAAATATTTCCTTTAACACAGAACAAGGAGAATTGATAATGCCAAAACTTAAAATCACTAAAAAAGAAAATGTATCCCAATAAACACAAACAAATAGTTACATCTTTAATGGATGGAAGATTTATAACCATTGACGAATCTTATTTTGATATCGTAAAGGAGAATCAAGATTTCTATGCTGAGTTTTTTGATAAATCTTTTGGTTTTGAATTAAAGAATACACAGGAGTTTTATTATCTAATTTCAGAAGAAACAAATGAAAACACTTCTCGTGATATAAGCATATTTTTCTCAATCTTTTGTTATGAACTAGACAAAGACGGAAAGAATTTTATGGATGAATTAGGGTTTTCGGACTTTCACATTGACGAAATAGTTGATTACATCAAAAACAGCTCTTGGACTGATATTATTAAATCAAATAAGCAATTAAATGATGCAGATAGTATCAAAAGGTTAATTGGTTCTACAATGGTAAAAAGGAACATAGCTGTTAAACATTCAGATGACAACTATTCATTTACAAAAGCATATAAATTATTTATTGATTTTGCACGTGAATTGATAAAATCTGAACCGAATAATGCCAACGCATAAGTCATACACATTTGCAATTCGCTTCAGCCAAGACATAAGCCAAAAATTGCAAAAGAGTATGTCTTGCCAACGCTGAAATCGAACTAAACAAGAAACATCGGAAAACCGAACAGAATGAAAAAAGCACTACTTACAACAACGTATATAGCTCATAGCTTGTTAGTTGCTAAATTCAAAGTTAAGGCATATTTGGAAAGTCGCCAAATTTTTAAATTTGACGATTTCCAATAAAAAAGATAAATAGTAAAATTTAAAAATCTGGCTTGTGCTCAACCGAAAAATATTCGCTATTTTACACGCTACGAGGCATATACTAGACCGTTAGCTTTAATACAAAAAGGACATAGTTGAAAGAAAAATATAAAATAGTAAATGCCAAATCTTGGCACGAAATAAAAAGTTTGTTTGACGAAATAGACCAGCATTTTGTATTTCGTGGACAAGGTAATTCAGAATGGGATTTAAAAACTTCCTTAGAAAGGACACTACTATTTGGAATTTATAAAAAAGGAGAAAGTGATTTTTTCAAAGATTTCCAAAGAGGAGCATACTCTTATCAAGAAGCTTCCAACCTACCTAAATCAGATGACATACTTAGTTGGTTAGCCTTTATGCAACACCACGGAGCACCAACTCGTCTACTTGACTTTTCACTTTCACCATTTATTGCAAGCTTTTTTGCTTTAGAAAATACAACAACTGATAGTGCAATTTGGTGTATCGAAAAAGACCATTTAAGAGAAGACTTACGAGAGAAATGTCCTGAAATTTTTGAGTATAAAATGGAATGGATGAATGACCTTTCGAACCAAAACTTTAATACAATTTTCAATGAGAATAAATTGTGTTGTGTATTTCCGGTAAGACCTTCCTATTCGAATAAAAGATATAATCTTCAGCAATCCCTATTTATAAGTACTGGAAATACCGAGCAGACGTTTATGGAGCAGTTATTTTCTTATTCGTGGCCAGAATACTTGCCAGAACATATAATAAAAATAGTTATTCCAATTGAATTGCGACAAGAAGCTCTATATGATTTACATAGAATGAATATTAATCGAAGTACTTTATTTCCAAATATTGATGGATATTCTGCTTATTTGAAAAGTTTATATGAATTAAGATACAATGGAGCTCAGCATAAAATAACTGAAAACGCAAGAAACAGAAAAGGAAAAATGAAATAGTACTAAAGCTAACAATGTATATAAAAAATAGGCGAAACATTAATAAAATCAAGGGTTTGGGCTCATATCAGACTTTGTGCTTAACCGAAAGTTTAGTGCTTCGAAATCGCCTACTTTTCATATACTATACCGTTGTAATTAATTATGACCCGTCCTGAATAAAGGCTACATAATTTTAAACATTATGTATAAAAACGACAAAGTAATTAGACGGTATTCGGAATCTTTTAAACTCAAAATTTTAGACGAAATTACACGTATTAAACAACTGCAAAAAGAAATTGAACAGCTTAAAAAACTATTGTTGAAAAAGGATATGGATGCCCTTGTGGATGAATCCTATCTTGAAGTAGCAGCAGAACAGCTGGGATATAAGTCCGTCATTGAACTTAAAAAAAAACTAAGTACCAAACCTTAATCAAGGCTAAGGAAAAATCTAAGGAATTTGCTTCTCTAACGACTATAGCAGCTTACTTCGGACTCAAACGTGATGCCTACTACAAATACAAACATAGAGAAGACAAACGTTTAGAGATAGAGAAAAAAGTTATCACTATAGTTAAAAACAGACGTAAATCCCTTCCTAGAGAAGGTGTTAGAAAACTTACCAAATCATTAAAACAAGAGTTTACAAATGCCCATTTAAAAATAGGTAGAGATACCCTATTCAACATCCTTAGAAAACACAATATGCTTACACTTAGAAAAAAATACAGCTCAAGAACCACTAACTCATTACACAGGTTCTACATGTATAAGAACATCATTAAAGATATCGAAGTGACTAAATCAAACCAAGTCTGGGTTAGTGATATTACGTACATTAGAACCATAAAGGGCTTTTGCTACTTAGCGCTAATTACAGATATGCACAGTCGTAAAATCGTTGGATACGACATCAGTAATAGCCTAGAACTTAAAGGTTGTGTTAGAGCTTTAAATAAGGCCTTGTATAAAGCTAAAGACGTTAAAGAGCTTATACATCATTCAGATAGAGGCATACAGTATTGCAGCAATGTTTACACTCAAATCTTAAAGAGAAACAACATCGGTATAAGTATGACTGAAGAAAATCATTGCTACGAAAATGCAATGGAAGAACGTGTAAACGGAATCATAAAAGATGAATTTTACTTAGACCAAACCTTTGATAACGTGGCGCACGCTAAAAGAACTGCAAAAAATGCAATAAATTTATACAACGAAATAAGATTACACTTATCTTTGGACTACAAACACCTAATATGGTATACAAATTATCAGCTTAATTCAATTTTAACCTGTAGCCGTATTTCAGGACTAGACACTAAAAACGGAAACTTTAATAAATTTAAAAAATATTTACAATGAAAAACCACAAATTAATCTTACTTTTTTTATTTCTAATACCTTATAAAATATTTTGTATTCCATTCCTCAATGAAAAAGAAGAAATAGAAAACTCAAAAAAAATAGTTTATGTACAAAATTCATTTTTTTCTATATTAAATAATATATCTGATTTAAAAACTCTTGGTGGCGCTATTGATGGTCAATTAGTATTTGTAAAAGGTTATTACACTTCAAATGATGGAGGTGGTGGTCAATTTATATGGGATTCAGGAAGCATGGCAGAAGCTAATGAAGGAACTGTAATTAATGGCAACTGTAATTTAAGTTTTCAAAATTGTAGTACAGCAGGTAGGTGGCACCGATTAATTACAGGTAGTAGTAGCAGTATTAATATAAAATGGTTTGGGGCTCAGCCGAGCATTATAGATACTGCAGATGAAAACGAAAAATCAATAACAGGTAAAAAAAATGTAATTGCTATTCAAAATGCCATAAATTATCTTCGAAACGCTGAGAAAAAAACAATAAATGGGAAAGAACACTTAAATGGGAAAGGGGAAATAATTATACCAAGTGGCTTCTATTATCTAGAAAAAGATTTAACAAATGAAGAAGAGGTTTTTACTACATCTGTTAGTATAACATTAAAAGGAGAAGGAAACCCTACATTATATTTCAATGGAACTTTTAATAAGATAGTACAGAATTTGACCTCTCCAAAAAACCTTATAACTATAGAAAATACAGGAAGTTCCGACCCTGTAAACTGGACATATTCAAAAACACCATTGCAAGGTTTAATAATTACTGCTAATTTAGCATATAGTGACCAATTAGTAGGTAACAATCCAACTACGTTAAATTACAGAAAAAATTTGAATGCTTTAAAAATAAAAGCAAATCAATTCGAAATTTTAAATTGTTCTTTTTATGGATTTGATAAAGGTACTGAATTTGAAGAAAATTCATACCTTATAACATTTCAAGGTTGTGGTTTTCGACAAAATAATTACGGAATATATTTTAATGCATACCTTAATAATGATAATGTATATACTGAAGATACAGAAGGTAATCCAAATGTGAAAAATAATCTTGGTGAGAATATTCGTTTTATCAATTCTGTAATTGCAGGAAATAATTATGGTGTCCATAATATATTAGGGGGATTATATTTTAATAATTGTAGTTTTGATTATAACAATATTATGCATGTAAAAGAAAATATTTCGAAGATTATAGGAACATTATCTTTAAATATGGTAATTGATAATTGTCACATTGAAAATACGGTTGAAAGATCTGGTAGTGGAATAAGAATGAAAAACAGTGGAGTGCTTATAATTAGTAACTCTATAATTACAGATGATATTCTTCAACACGGAAGTAATTTTATTGAAAACAACGATCATCTAGTATTAACAAATAATACTTTTCGCATTCAAGAAGGTAAATACTTTGCTACAGGTTCAGGTTCAGTTAATGAGACAAACTCAATGCCTATTACTAACCGTGAAATTGCGAGAATAAGTATTGATAATTCTGGACTTAGAAATGGTAGTTTTGATATTATGTCTTCAGGTAATAGCCCCGTTTTTTTTAGTAGCAATGAAATTACTGGATGGACAGTTAATAATGGTTCTGTTTATCATGCATTGGTAAGTAAAGAACATCAATATGATAGCGAATACGCTTTAAAATTGTCACCATCAGGTCCATACACTGGCACAGCTGTAATTAGTGATTTTGTTAAAGTTCCAATTAACAAATCATCATGTATAGTTACTGGTTTTACTACATATGCAAACCACGAAGGAGAAGTTACATTATACTTTTATGATAAGGATAAAGCTGAAATAGGCGATCATACTATATCATTATCACATAATTCTAAATTTAAATTTGAAAAAAATCTAACAGATAAAACAGAATATTTAAGAATACAACTTAAATCTAAACATGGTGATACAAGTAAGTCCATTTTTATTGACGATATTTATTTAAGTTTTTTAGTTAATTCTCTTTAAATTGAAAAATAAATATGCTACTGCCAACACCGTATAAAATTAATTGCTTGGTTTTAGATTATTTACGAAAGCCCTCGTGGACTTTCTATCTGTGATTTATTTGCTAACTTTAGTGTTTAAACCACCAAATACGGTATATAAATTATCAGCTTAATTCAATTTTAACCTGTAGCCATATTTCAGGACTAGACAAGCTAAATTTTAGTTTGACTAAATATTAATTTTTAAAAACTCTTTTTATTAAAGATTTTATAAATAAAATTTTAGGCATCTTAAGCTGTATAGTTAAATCTTCGACTAATGAAGTTTTTTCATCTAAAAATTTTAATATTTTATTAGGATGATTTTTTTGAAACATTCTTGCAAAAATGTAAGATCCTATATGATTTTTTTTAGAGAGAATGTCTAACAACAACAAATCGTAAAACCAGAATTTATCAATTTTATGAAACGCTGTCAAAGGCTTATTTTTCTTGATATGATCAATTAATTTTGCTGTTTTTTTAGTTATATTTTTAAATGTAAAACCAGTGCTTGCTTTACTCCAACCACCAGCTGTACCAATATGAATAATGTTTTTGGAGTTATGTTTCCAAAATTTATAGCAAGTCATTGGTATAGAACCTTGCTCCTTTTCTAGAATTTCATAATCGGTAATATTTTTATTCAATAAAAATTTTTCTATTTCGTTTTTGTATTCTTCATAAAGTAATAAATCCTTTGAAAATAAAGTATACTCAAACAAAGCTTCGTTTTTTTTATAGGGTAATACATACATAAAACGCGTATTTCCTTTTTGTTCTATTGTAAAATCCATAAAAGTAGCAGCAGAATCATCAAAAATATTTTCTTTTGTTTTAACAAAAAAACCTACAAAGTGTTGTTGTAAAACTGGATATTGGGTTTGTTTTAAATAATCATCAGAAAATAAAATACTATTAAAAATAGTTTTAGCTTTAAAGGTTTTATTTGCTGTAATTACTTCTGCTTCATCTTCTAATTGCTTTATATTTAGCACATTCGATGCTTGAAAAGAGATATTTGTTTTTGGTTCTAAATGATTCCAGATTTTAGAGTAAAAATCTTTACTTTGAATCATTTTATATTGATAAGGAGCAATATTTTTTTCGGCAGTATAAATATCACTTTTAAAAATAATATTTTTCCAAGATTTTTTTACAATATCTTTCCATTCATCATTTTCTGTCTCCCAATAACACCAAGTTCTATCGTTTTTCTTTTTCTTTTCTTTGTCTAAAATTAAGATAGTTTTATTGTCAAAGAAAGTATCTGAAGACATTCTATAAGCCATCATTAAGCCAGATGCTCCTCCACCAACAATTATATAATCGTAATTATTCATTTTATAAATATAGAATTCTTACGTATCATAGTTAAAAGAAAAAAATGATTAATTTTTAATGAAAAGATTTTAAAGGTATTCTTTAAAATATTTGAAAGGTACAAACAGCATCCCAAAACATTGACTATCTTCTTTACCCATATTTTTATGGTGGACTTTATGAGCTTTTCGTAATCCTTTTAAATACCAATTATTTGTACGTTTAAACCACTTAAAACGTTGGTGTATTAATACATCATGTACTAAAAAATATGCAATTCCGTAACAAAGAATTCCTAAGCCAATAAAGAACAAATAGGTGTGAGATGTGTATGTTCCAAATAAAAAAAGTAACATACTAGGTATAGCAAAAACAACAAAAAAAGCATCATTTTTTTCAAAAACGTGTGGATAACCTGGTTCATGATGATCTTCATGCAGGAACCAACCAAAACCATGCATTACATATTTATGCGTAAGCCAAGTTACACCTTCCATAGTTATAAAAACACCCAAAGTAATTAATGCGTAAATCATTAGATAATATTCAATTTGTATTTTACGTAACTTCTTGCTAATAAATTTATTTTCATAGGATCAGAGATTCGAATTCTAGTATCCATAATTTTTTCTGAAGGAACGTTGCTTAACTTTTTTAACAATCTCCTATAGTATCTGTAAGCCATATAAACACCAAACTTTGCTTCTGATGGCAAATTTAAGATTCCGTTTTTAAATGCAAAATTAAAATCTGCTTCTATTTCATCAATAATTAGTTGTTTTGATGCTTTATCTAATTTTCCTAAATCGATATTCGGAAAATAAGAACGGTTTAAAACCTCATAATCGTCTTTTAAATCTCTTAAAAAATTTACTTTTTGAAAAGCAGATCCCAAACGCATTGCTGCATCTTTTAAGCTATCATACATTTTGTCATCACCATTTACAAATACTTTTAAACACATTAAACCAACTACATCTGCAGAACCATAAATGTACTCATCATATTCTTCTTTGGTTGTATATTCTGTTTTGTGCAAATCTGCTTTCATACTTTTTAAAAAAGCTTGCACCATTTCATCAGGAATTTTATACTTATTTACAGTTTGCTGAAAAGAGTTTAAAATTGGATTTAAGCTAATTCCTTGTTCTTTTGCAATGTAATAATCACGTTCAAAATGCGTCATTAATAATTCTTTATCATAATCATGAAACGTGTCTACAATCTCATCTGCAAAACGAACAAAACCGTAAATATTATAAATATCTGCTCTAATTTTTGGAGATAGGGTATTTACAGCCATAGAAAAAGAGGTACTGTATTTTTCAGTAACCAATTTACTACAAGCTTTAGAAACATTATCAAATAATTCTTTCATTTTCTATCTACTATTTTTTGTAATTAACTCTGATGCAATTTTTCCAGATATTAACGCTGGAGGCACTCCTGGTCCTGGAACAGTTAATTGCCCTGTAAAATACAAATTATTTACTTTACTACTCTTAATGTTTGGTCTTAAAAAAGCAGTTTGCAATAAGGTATTTGCCATTCCATAAGCATTTCCTTTATAAGAATTGTACTCTTCTTTAAAATCTTTTACACAAAAAGACCTTTTAAATAGAACGTGTTTTTTTACTTCTTGGTTTGTTAATCTTTCGAATCTGTCTAAAATTTTATGAAAATATGCTTCTCTTAATGTTTCTGTATCTTCTATTCCAGGCGCTAATGGTATTAAAAAGAATCCTGCTTCTTTTCCTTCTGGAGCAGATGTTTTATCTGTCATAGAAGTAAAATTAGCATAAAATAGCGGATCTGTTGGCCATTTAGGATTGTCATAAATTTCTTCTGCATGCGCATCAAAATCCGTATCGAAAAACAACGTATGATGACTCGCATTTTTTATTTTTTTATCAAAACCAATATAAAATAATAATGATGATGGTGCAAATATCTTTTTACTCCAATAAGATTCTGAATATTGCCTTAAATTTTCATCTAATAATGTTTCTGTATGATGATAATCTGCACCACTTAAAACCAAATTAGTTGATATTTTTTTTCCGTTTACAAGCAAGCCTTTTACATTTTTAGCATCATCTACCAAAATTTTTTCAACGTTTGCATCTACTTTAAATTTAACACCTAAGGAAGTGGCTAGTGTAACCATGCCTTCTATAACTTTGTACATCCCTCCTCTTGGATGCCAGGTTCCTAAACCAAAATCTGCATAATTCATAAAATTGTAAAAAGCTGGTGTATTACTAGGCTTTGCACCTAAGAATAATACAGGAAATTCTAAAATTTGAATTAACTTTTTACTTTTTATATTTTTTCTAACTTGTTTTCTAATGGTAGAAAAAAACTGCGTAACTCTTGCAATAGTAGTTGTGTTTACTAACTCTAAAGGAGATACACCTGGTTTATATACCAAATCTTTTATAGCTGTGTCATAATTTGCCTTTGCAGAATCTAAAAAAGTTTTTAAATGCTTTGCGCTACCTTTTTCTTCATCTTCAAACATTTTATAAATATTAGCTAACTTATCAGAAATTTTTAATGATGCGTTTTCACCAAAATAAACCTCATAGCCTGGACTCAATTTATCCAACGTATAATATTCTGAAGGTTTTTTACCAAAATCTGCAAAAAAACGTTCAAAAACATCTGGCATCCAATACCAAGAAGGACCTAAATCAAACGTAAAACCATCTTTTTTATATTGTCTTGCTCTACCTCCTAAAGTGCTATTTTTCTCTAAAACAGTTACATTGTAGCCTTGTTTAGATAAGTAACAAGAAGCTGCAAGAGCAGAAAACCCAGAGCCAATAATGTGTATATTTTTATGCATAAAATATTTTGTTTAACAAATATATCAAAATATTAAACAAATCAAATATTACTAAGAAAAAATTATAATTCTTTTAACAAGTCTGATACAGAGTCGTAAAGTACAATATCTGATTTAAATGAAGTAGCATCAATGCTATTTGTTTTTCTACCAATTGCTATTAATTGATGACTAGAGCTTTCTAAAATTGCATCTATTTCTTTAAAATATTTTTCAATTTTATCATCATAAGGCATTACTGTCATTGATGTTATAAAACAAATTTCTCTTCCGTTTTTAAAGAAATAATCTAAATTATCTAATGGTAAACTTTGTCCTAAATAAATAGTGTGATGGCTTCTTAAAACCAATTCATAGTTTAAATATAGTAATCCTAATTCATGAATTTCGTTTTCTGGAAGAAACAAAACATACGTTTTATTAGAGTTTGAAACACTATATTGAAGCTTCTCTGTATTAATTTGTATTTTTTGTGCAATTAAATTTGATATAAAGTGCTCATGAGCTGGCAGTAAAGTATCTGTTTGCCAAAGTAAACCAATATGATTTAAGAAAGGAATAAAAACGTCTTTAAAAATTTCTCTAAACGTTTTCTTATGCAAAAGTTTGTTGTACGTATTGTTAAACAAAACTTTATCAAATTGAAACATTGCAATTTTAAAAGAATTGATAGCTTCATCATTAATACCAGTACTAAATGCCAATTCTCTAGATTGCAAAATAAGTTCTTCTTCAGACATTTTTGCAATCTTAGAAATTTTAAAATTGTTATTATTTAATAAAACTATATTTAAAAGCTTCTGAACACTATGATTAGAATAATATCTGATATTGGTATTCGTTCTTTTTGGTTTTAGCAAATCGTACCTTTTTTCCCAAATACGAATTGTATGTGCTTTGATACCAGAAATATTTTCAAGGTCTTTAATCGTAAAATCTTGCTTAATATTGTTCAATTTATTTAGTTTTGAATTGAACAAATTTATAAAAAAATAAACGATTAAAAATTATTTTAGCAAAATTGTAACATTTTTTACTTTTACGCTACTTATAATAAAACTAACCAAACAACAAGTGCAGAAAGATTTAGAAACTAAATTTTTATCAGACTTTGAAAAAAACCAGAACATAGCACATAAAATTTGTAGATTATATACTACAAACCAAAATGCGCATAATGATTTGTTTCAAGAAATAACGATTCAACTTTGGAAAAACTATCCAAAGTTTAGAGGAGATTCTAAATTTAGTACATGGATGTATAGAGTGGCGTTAAATACAGCAATTTCTTTATATAGAAAATCGACAAGAAGGGTTAAAACGCAAGATATTAGTGATTTTGCTTATAAAATAAAATCTACTGATTATGATGATACAGAAGAAATACAATTAAAAGCCTTATACAAAGCAATACATAAATTAAATGACATTGATAAAGCTTTAATTTTCTTGTATTTAGAAGACAAACCCTACAAAGAAATAGCTGTTACATTAGGAATTAGCTCTGTAAATGCAAGAGTAAAAATGAACAGAGCAAAAGAAAAATTAAAAAACATACTAAACCCATAAAATTATGGATGTATTAGATAACTATAAAAAAGCCTGGGTAAATCAACCAGAAGAAGTTAGTAAATTTTCTACAATAGAAATTTACAAAATGGCACATTCAAAATCATCATCTATTGTAAAATGGATTTTTATTATTGGTATTTTAGAGTTTGTAGTATTAAACTCACTCTATTTTTTCATAGATATGGATGAAGCCATGTTAGAATATAAAAAAATTGGCTTAGAAAATTTTATTTTCTACTCTCAAATAGCAGCTTACATTATTCTGTTTTATTTTTTGTGGATGTTTTATCAGAATTATAAAAAAATATCTACCATAGATGCCACAAAAACATTGATGAAAAAAATATTAAAAACTCGTAAAACAGTAAGAAACTACGTGCTATTTAATTTAGGTTATATGGCAATAACAATGATTATAGTAATGATTGCCGAAATTAATTTTAATTTTAACGACTTAACTAACAAACAAGTACTTTTAGTTGTTTTATTAACTTTGGTAGTTACTTTATTATTTGCTGTTGTTCTCTGGTTATTTTATCAATTACTTTATGGAATTTTATTAAAAAAACTAAAAAGAAATTACAAAGAATTAGCTAAATTAGACAGCGCAAATTAATTTTAGCATGAAAAAGATATTTCTTTTATTGTTGTTGGGATATTCTATAACAACTTTTTCTTAAGGTAATGTGGCAAAAAATGGTTGGTAATTTTTACATCAAGATTTGTTATATTCCCAAAGTTAATTTGAACAGGAC
>NZ_JBYVJW010000022.1:0-21307 GCF_058147165.1 Polaribacter sp. 2305UL8-11
TTTCAATAAACTTTTAATTTAATCAGTATTACAAAGAGATTCAGAGGTTTTTACCAACCATTTTTTGCCATTAAGCCCAAACTGAGCCTTTCGTCTTCGCTCAAGACAGGCTTTGTCGAAGTTTTATAATTCATTGATTCTCAATTATATTTCGACAGGCACCTATGACAAGTAGTTATTTTTTTGACTTTTCAGACAGCCTCTTTTATATTTGATTATAGATTAGTGCGTTTCTTTCTTTAAAAGTTCTGGAAATTTCTTTTTAAAACGGTTTAACCTTGGTATAGAAACTGCTTTTACATATCCTTGATTTGGATTTCTTCTTTCAAAATCTTGGTGATATTCTTCTGCTTTATAAAACTTTTTTAATTTGCGTACTTCTGTAACTATCTTACCATTATAAACCTCTTTATTTAATTTTTTAATTGTCTTATCAATCAGTTGCTTTTCAGCATCATTTGTATAAAAAGCAATAGAACGATATTGAGAACCATAATCTGGATGTTGTCCATTTACTGTAGTAGGATCATGAGAACCAAAAAAAACAGTGAGTAAAGTTTCAAAACTTACCTTTTTAGGATTGTAGTAAACAGCCACAGTTTCTGCATGACCAGTTTGTCCAGTTCCAATTTTTTGATATGTTGGGTTTAAAGTATTTCCTCCTGCATAACCAGAAACAGCTTCCTCTACTCCATAAACACTCTCAAAAATAGCCTCTACACACCAAAAACATCCACTTGCAAAATATGCAACCTTTGTGTCTTTTTGTGCTACATAATTTGTTTTTGCAGTCTCTTTTTTATCCGAAAACCCAAAACAAGAAACTAATAAAACTAAAAAACTTACTCCTAAAATCGATTTAAAAAATTTCATCAAAAACATTTTTAATTATTAAAGAAAATTGCACTAAAAATAATTTAGTTATTCTCAGTACAATTTTCAGAACTTTTAATTAAAATTAATTTTATTATTTCATTACAAAATTTGTACTAAAATATTTGTTTCAAAAAAGTTGAAACATAAAATTAATCTTGACTACAAATATAGTCGCAAAACTTGAATGCTATTTACAACTTGTTTACAACTTTAATATTTTATTAAGAAACCCCCTTGTAAAAAATAATGCAGATACTTATTTTTGCTACTCAATTTTAAATAATTAAATGGAGCATTTTATAGTTTCTGCGCGTAAATATCGTCCTCAAAATTTTGAGGATGTTGTAGGGCAACAAGCCATTACAAATACCTTAGAAAACGCTATAAAAAATAACCATTTAGCACAAGCCTTATTATTTACGGGTCCACGTGGAGTTGGTAAAACTTCTTGTGCTAGAATTTTGGCCAAGAAAATTAATCAACAAAATGCAGAATTTTCTGAAGAGGAAGATTTTGCTTTTAATATTTTTGAACTGGATGCAGCTTCTAATAATTCTGTTGATGATATTAGAAGTTTAACAGACCAAGTTCGCATTCCACCACAAACAGGTAAATACAAAGTATATATTATAGATGAGGTACACATGCTATCTCCATCAGCTTTTAATGCCTTTTTAAAAACTTTAGAGGAACCACCTGCACACGCCATTTTTATATTAGCAACTACAGAAAAACACAAAATAATTCCAACGATTTTATCTCGATGCCAAATTTTTGATTTTAAGAGAATTGGAGTATTAGATGCTAAAAATTACTTAAAAACCATTTCTGAAAAAGAAAATATTGCTGCAGATGATGATGCTTTGCATATTATTGCTCAAAAAGCTGATGGTGCAATGCGTGATGCTTTGTCTATTTTTGATAGAGTTGTTAGTTTTTCTGGAAATAATTTAACTCGAGAAGCAGTTACAGAAAACTTAAATGTTTTAGACTACGAAACGTATTTTAATATGACTAATTTGCTTTTGGAAAATAAAATTCCTGAAGTTTTAAACGCATTCAACTCTATATTAAGTAAAGGTTTTGAAGGGCATCATTTTATTAATGGATTAGCAAGTCATTTTAGAGATGTTTTAGTTGCCAAAGATAAAGCTACAGTAAATCTGCTAGAAGTTGGTGATACTGCTAAAAAAAAGTATTTAAACCAAGCCACAAAAGCAAGTATTCCTTTTTTAATGCAGGCTATAAATAAAGCAAATGATTGCGATTTAAAATATAGAGCAAGTAAAAACCAACGATTATTGGTAGAATTAACCTTAATGCAAATTGCCTCTATCACTTTTGATGGAGAAAAAAAAAAGCCAGCTAACTACATAATTCCAGCTACTTTTTTTCAGGCACTCTCGCCTGCTGCCAAAGAAATTGCAACACCTCTTAAAACAGAATCGAAAACTGTAAAAGTTACAAATATTGTTGAAAAATCTAAGCCAAAAACTGAAAAACCAATTTTAAAATCGGTTCAAAAAAGAACCTCTTCTTTGTCTTTAAAAAGTATTCATCAGAAAAAAGAAGTTAAAAAAGCAAATATTGAAGAGAACTTTGACAATCATCCAAAAGATATTTTTACAGAAAAACAATTACAAGAATTTTGGAAAGAATATGTAACTCTTTTAAACAAAAAAGGAGAAAGAAGTATGGCTTCTATTGTAGGTACAGACTTGCCAAAATTAGAAGAAAACTTTAAAATTTCATTTACAGTACCTAACAAATTGATGCAAGATCAATTTAAAAAAGGAAGACCTAAATTATTACATTTTTTAAGAGAAAAATTAAATAATTACGGAATAAAAATTACTACTATTTTAAATGAAACTGTAGAGAAAAAGTTTGCTTACACTCCACAAGAAAAATTTAATAAACTTAAAGAAATAAACCCTCTATTAGAAAAACTACGTCAGACATTTGAATTAGATTTGTAAGACTTTTCTATTTCTTTACCTAAATAAAACAATATTAAATCTTCTTTAGCTTGCCCCATTTTTTCAAACTCTGGTATTAGATAAATTCCATCGCCATTTTCTATAAATAACGGAACTGATTTTTCTTCTTTAGAAAGTAATTCTAAAACCTTATTGTACTCGTCTTCAGATGCTATTTTAACTTCACTAATTTCTGGATTATCTCTATATGCTTCACTTAAATTAATATAATCATCGTTTGGAGTAAAAAAACTTTCTCTTTCTAAATCTGTAGCCGAAGAAATTTCTTTTGATGATGCCAACCTGTAAGAGCCATGCTCACCAAAAGGCTCAGAAAAAGTAGTAATTGCGTGTCTATTAACCATATCACTACCTGTTAATGCAATTAAATAACCTACATCATTCAACTCGATATTATTTGTTAACTCATCATCATAAACATCTGCTTTAAATGCCTCCAAATCTTTATCTATAGCTTGCTGTACAAAGTTTTTATTCGCATCAATTAAAATAACACGTTTTCCTTTATCTGTTAAAAATTCTGCAATCAGTCTTGCAGGATCAGAAGCACCTACAAACAAAATAGCATCCGATTTTTTTAGAAAAACACCTACCATTCTTGCAAAAAGTCTGGCTGTAGTTGCGTTTAACAAAACTGTTCCTAAAACTACCATAAATACTAATGGTGTAATATATTCTGCACCTTCTACGCCTTGTTTTAACAATTTGCTACCAAATAAAGACGCAATTCCTGCAGCTACAATTCCACGTGGCCCAACCCAACTTATAAATAATTTTTCATTGAATTTTAATTTAGATTTTCTTGTACTTGCAAATACAGCTAATGGTCTAATTATAAAAACTACTATTGCAAAAAGCGCTGCTGTTTTCCAAGTATACAACAACATCAAATCTTCTATATTAATATTCGCTGCAAGTAAAATAAAAAGAATAGAAATTAACAATACACTTAAAGACTCTTTAAAATATAGTAACTCTTTTAAGTTTTTTAATTTACCATTTCCTAAAACCATCCCCATTACAACAACTGCCAATAAACCAGATTCATGTGCAAAAATTTCTGATTCTACAAACACCAACAAAACCGTAGATAAAGAAACTACATTTAATAGATAATGTGGAATTAGTTTTTTGTTGATTGCATACGCCAAAGCATGCGCAAAAGTAAACCCGAAAGTTGTTCCGAATAATAAAATCTTACCAAACTCTATTAAAGCTGTTTTTGTAAAACCTCCTCCACCTCCAACACTTATAAACTCGAAAACCAATACAGCAACCAAAGCTCCTATTGGGTCAATTAATATACCTTCCCATTTTAAAACAGTAGAAACATCTTTTTTCATTGGAATATTTCTTAAAATTGGAGTAATTACTGTAGGGCCAGTAACAATAATTAAACCCGAGAAAAGAAAAGAAAGCTCCCAGCCTAAATCAAAAATAAGATGTGCTACTATTCCAGCACCAAAAAATGTTATTGCAGAACCTAACGTAATTAATTTTGTAATTACAGGTCCCACGTTTTTTATTTCTGCTCTTTTTAAAGTAAGTCCACCTTCAAAAAGTATAATACTTATGGCTAAAGAAACGAAGTAGTACAATGCATCTCCAGGAAAAAGCCCTTTTTCTCCATTCCAAATAGGCTCTATCCATTTGGTGCCATCTTCACTTAAAAACTCAGCAGCAATTGGCCCAACTAGTAAACCTATTAATATTAAAGGTAAAATTGCAGGAATTTTAAATTTCCAAGCAACCCACTGAGCTAATATTCCTAAGATGATAATTCCTGCTAATTCTAACATATTTTTAAAAATCTGATGAAATGTAAATTTAAGAATGTTTCTGCTTCATAAAAATAAAATTATAGTTTTTTTCTTTCTTGTAAAGTTTGCTATTTTGGAATGGGATTACAAAAAAAATATCAGTTAAATTAAATTTTAAAAACTCTAACTTTTTTATTTTTTAAGCGAAGATTGTTTAAGTCTTTTACCAACCTATTTGACTCTGTAACTGGCACAGCAATAAATGCACAGTCTTGTTTTAACTCTATTGTGCCCAATTGTTCTTTATTTAAATTTCCTTTTTTAAAAAACAAACCTGCAATATCTCCTTTAGAAATTTTATCTTTTCTACCACCAGAAATAAATAAAGTTTCCCAAAAAACAGGTTTTAACTTTTGCTTTGATGTAATATCTGCATTGGTAAAGTTTTTAATAAACTCTGGCAAGTTTTCTTTCTGCCACTTTAATACACAAGCTGTTCCTTTAGCATCTACTCTTGCAGTTCTTCCATTTCTATGTATAAATTCTTCTATTCTTTGAGGCAATTCAAAATGAATAATATAATTCATTTCTGGAATATCTATACCCCTAGCAGCCAAATCTGTAGCTACTAAAATTTGAGTAGTACCATTTCTAAACTTTATCAAAGAACGCTCACGATCTCTCTGTTCCATTCCACCAGAAAAACAACTATGAGACAAATTGTTCTTTGTTAATAAATGACTTAATTCATCTATGGTGCTTTTTAAATTACAAAATATGATACCTGGTTTATTTCCTATGTGATACAATACATCTATTAAACTCTGATTTTTATTTTTTGATGGTGAATTAACTATCTTAATCTCTAATTTTTTAGATTTTTTTTCTGTTAAATAATTTAGAACTGTTGGATTATGCAAACCAACAAAATCTGGAACAGCAGTTTCTTGTGTTGCAGAAGTTAAAATACGTTTATTTATATTTGATAGTTGATTTATAATTCCTCGCATTTCATACTCAAAACCAACTTCTAAAGATTTATCAAACTCGTCTAAAATTAGAGTTTTAATACTGTTTTTAGAAAACCGATTGTTTGCAAAATGGTCAGAAATTCTTCCAGGAGTTCCTATTAGAATACTTGGGGTGTGTTTAATTTCAATTTTATCTTTAGCCATAGAACGCCCTCCATATACAGCATTTACTTTAAAGCCAGTTCCCATTTCGCGAATAACTTGTTCTATTTGAATAGCCAATTCTCTAGAAGGTACTAAAATTAAAACTTGAATATCTTTATTATTAGCATCAATCAATTTTAAAATTGGCAATAAAAAAGCAAGCGTTTTTCCTGTTCCTGTTGGAGAAAGAAGTATTGTATTTGTAGTATTTTTAATTACAGAAATGGCTTGTTTTTGCATTTCATTTAGTTCGAAAATATGTAGTTTTGCTAAAATATCTTCCTGCTTTTTTGTTGTATTTGCCATACTGTTTTTTTATAAAAAATTAGTTTAATTTGTAAACTAAAATCTTTGTCAAAGATAGTTAGTCTATCAACAATAAAAGAGTATATATTTTTTACTTTTACATTTTCAAACAAAACTATGTTAGGATTACAATTTGAAACAGAAACTTCTTGGGCAGAAATTGCTAAAGATAATTTACAGCAAATATTAACAGATCATGCTTTTTTAGAACAGAAAGCAGCTTCTAATGCAGTTTCTATCATCATTAATTATTCAGAAGAAACAGCACTTGTCAAAGAAATGAGTAACATTGCTATAGAAGAAATGCAACATTTTAAAATGGTACATTTATTAATGGTAAAACGTGGAATGGTTTTAGGACGTGAGCAAAAAAACGATTACGCAATTAGGCTGCAAAAGTTCTTTACAAAAACCAAAGACAGAACAAATGCTTTGGTACAACGTTTACTAATTGCAGCTTTGATAGAGGCAAGAAGTTGTGAACGTTTTAAGGTTTTTTCTGAAAATATGGAAGATGAAGAATTATCTAAATTTTATAAAAATTTAATGATTTCTGAAGCAAATCATTACACTACATTTTTATCTTTTGCAAGAGAATATCAAGATAGAGAAATTGTTGATAAAAAGTGGAATGCCTTACTAGCTTTCGAAGCAGAAATGATGCGTGAACGTGGACAAGCTGCCAAAATTCATGGTTAGTATGCAGTATGTAAAATTAGTTTTTCTTTAAAATTTTAAAAAATAAGAAAATGTTTTCTAAAGAAGAAGCTGCACTTTTACGTAAAGAATTTTGGACAAGTTTTGGGAAATCTTTTCCAAGAAAATGGTTGTTATACAATACCAAGATAAAAGGTGTTGCTTTTAAGTTTGTTGCAGATAGAAAAAAAGCAATGGTTTGTTTAGACATAGAAAATCCAGATGAATTAGTAAACCTACTCTATTACGACCAACTTTTATCCTTAAAAGTTTTATTAAAAACAGAACTTCCTAAAGTTATTTTTAACGATTCTTATGAATTAGAAAACGGAAAACAAATTCATAGAATTTATGTTCCGTTTAATAAAAAATTTAGCATACATAATAAAAATACTTGGCGAGATTGCTATGAGTTTTTTGTAGAAACAATGTCTAAATTTGAACTGTTCTTCTATGAATATGAAGATGTTATTAAAAATATATAAACTTACTTCTATAAAAAAGCGAATGCTAAAAGCTTGATTTTAAGAATAATTCTCTTTTGATACTATTTTATAAAAGCGATGGTAAAAGGATAGCTAGGCTCTTCATTATTACTTGCTTTTATAGCATTTATAATAGGAAAAATTAGATAGAAAAAACCAATAGCAATCAAACCTAAAATACCTAATCCCAACAATAAAATTAAAGGTATACAGATTAGTATGTATAAAAACATAGAAATCCTAAAATTTAAAATTGCCTTACCATGTGCATCCATATCAAAAACTTCATCTTTTTTTGTGAGCCATAAAATTAATGGAACAATAAAGCCACCTATACCAGATACAAAATCTAATAATTGACTTAAATGAGTTAATACTAAAAGTTGTTTGTTTTCTTTCATAATAATTTAGTTTAAAGGTATATTTAATTTGACGCTAAATTTCTAAAATTGTTACAAAAACCTGATTTCTAAGCTAAAAAATTGAGTTTTTTAGGCAAAATTTCATCATTTTTTATACAATTTTCTTAAATGTTTATACAATTATGATATGAGTCAATCTGTTTTTTTTAAGAGCAAACACAAGCTTTAGTTTGAATTTATATTTGTATCGAACAAAAAGAAATAATTAAAACAATTGTTCAAATTTTTTGATAAAAATTATCAATCATATTTAGATAAAAGATTTTGTAAGAAGATATAAAAAATGGATAAAATTATTAATAAACTAGAAACTTGGAAAGATTTGTTTGTAAAAAACATACCAAATATTGCGATTGCAATCGTTGTTTTGGTTATTGCTTACTTCGCTTCTAGAGGTATTAATAATTTAGTTTACAGAACAATTGGAGGTAAAATAAAACAAAAATCTGTAAGAAATTTAGTATCTAGAGTTGCATCTGCAGTAATCTTTTTAATAGGACTTTACTTTGCAATGACTATTTTAAAATTTGACGATACTTTAAAAACAATTGTTTCTGCTGCTGGTGTATCTGGTATTGTAATAGGTTTGGCTTTACAGGGCACATTATCTAATACAATTTCTGGGGTTGTTTTGTCTTTTAGGAAAAACTTAAATATTGGAAATTGGGTAGAAACAAGTGGATATGCAGGAGAAGTTATGGATATAAACTTAAATTATTTTGTAATTAAAGAAGCAGATAATAACAAAGTAGTAATACCAAACAAAACCATATTAGAAAATCCTTTTAAAAATTATTCTTTAACTACAAAAATGAGAATTACAATTAGTTGTGGTGTAGAATATGGATCAGACTTGGAACAAGTAGAAGACTTAACAAAAACTGTAATTAGAGATAATTTTAATCAGAAAGAAATTGGGAAAGAAGTAGAATTTTATTACACCGAATTTGGTGACAGTTCTATCAATTTTATCTGTAGGTTTTGGGTAGATTCAGAAAATGCATTAGAAAAATTAAAAGCAAAAAGTAAAGCAATTATAGAAATTAAGAAAGCATTTGATAGTAAAGATATTAATATCCCATTCCCAATAAGAACATTAGAATTTACAAATAAACTAAATGTAAAAAACGACATTGCTAGAAAAAGCACATCCCAGAACTAGGAGAAAAAAATGGTTTAAACTTAAATATTAATTATAAAACATAAAATTATGAAAACTTTAAAATTAACAGTATTTGCATTAACAGTAGCATTAACATCAACAGCAACATTTGCTCAAACAGGAGACCCAGATATGTCAGACAAATGGGTAATTAAAGATACTGAAGAGAGAGTAATGGAAACAACCAATAATGATACTTACACTATAAAACAAGAAGAAATTAGAGAAGTTTATACTCCTGTAATGCTAGATCCAAAAGATAAATATAAATTAAACCAAGATATTATTTTTATGCCAACTCAAGTAAAATCTACCATTAAATTAGATTTTGATAGAGATAATTCTTTTGATAAAGAAGTAGAATTTAACTACGTTAAAAAAGACGGATTCGATTTAGATTTTACCTTAACAAAAGATGGGTTAATTGTTTTAACTGATAAAAATGATTTATTTGTTTCTAAAATGTGGGATAAAAAAAGTAAAACTACATTTTCTAATGTAAAAACAAATAGAATTAAAAAAGAAGGTACTTATACCGTAAAATTATCTAATGGAGAAACTATAGATATTACGATTTCTAACTACGATATTTTTTAATATCTAATATATAAAATATAAAAGCTCAACACAATGTGTTGAGCTTTTTCTGTTATAAAAAGAATCTTTGCGTATTTTTGCAAAATGATTCAAAACGATACTATTATTGCTTTAGCAACTCCTTCTGGAGTTGGTGCAATTTCTGTAATTAGACTTTCTGGCGAAAATGCGATTTCTATTGTTGATGCTCATTTTAAGTCGATAAAAAAGTATAAAACCTTAAAAAAGCAGAAATCACACACCATTCATTTAGGTCATATTATTAATAATGATATAATTTTAGATGAAGTTTTAGTATCCGTTTTTAAAAACCCAAATTCGTATACTGGTGAAAATGTGGTAGAAATTTCTTGTCATGGAAGTAGTTTTATTCAGCAAGAAATTATTCAGCTATTCTTAAAAAATGGTTGTAGAATGGCAGATAATGGTGAGTTTACCATGCGTGCTTTTTTAAATGGAAAGATGGATTTATCTCAGGCTGAAGCTGTTGCAGATGTTATTGCTTCCAATTCTGAAGCGAGTCATAAAATGGCAATCCAACAAATGCGAGGTGGAATTACTAATGAATTGAAAGAATTGCGTGCTCAATTATTAGATTTTGCTGCATTAATTGAATTGGAACTCGATTTTTCTGGAGAAGATGTAGAATTTGCAGACAGAACTAAATTTAAAGAATTAGTCACAAAAATTAGTTTTGTTTTAAAACGCTTGATAGACTCTTTTGCTTTTGGAAATGCGATGAAAAACGGAATTCCTGTTGCAATTATTGGCGAACCAAATGTGGGTAAATCTACCTTACTAAATGCTTTATTAAACGAAGAAAAAGCCATAGTTTCTGATATTGCTGGAACCACAAGAGATGCTATTGAAGATGAATTGATTATAGAAGGCGTAGCTTTTAGATTTATAGATACAGCAGGAATTAGAGATACTAAAGATGTTGTAGAAAATATTGGAATTAAAAAGGCTTATGAAAAAGCAGAAAATGCACAGTTAATAATTTTCTTAATAGATTCTTTTAAAGTTGGCAGTAAGCAATTTTCAGTAAGCAACTTGACTGATGATATCGAGAAAATTAAAAATCGTTTTCCGAACAAACGTTTGCTTGTAATTGCTAATAAAATTGATAAACTATCAAGCGAAGAAATCACTAGATTATCTTCTGAAATTGAAAACCTAATTCCTTTATCAGCAAAAAATAAAACAGGAATTGAAGAGTTAAAAACAGAACTTACTTCTCTCGTAAATATTGGTGCTTTAAGTAATAATGAAACTATTGTTACGAATTCTCGTCATTTTGAAGCTTTAAATAATGCATTAACAGCTATCACTTCTGTAAAAGAAGGTATTGAATTAGAAATTTCTACAGATTTGTTTTCTATTGATATTAGAGAATGTTTACGTCATTTAGGAAACATTACTGGAGAATATGATGTAGATAAAGATATTCTAGGTCATATTTTTGGAAATTTCTGTATTGGGAAATAGATTTGTTTTCCTTTAATTTCCTTTGGTTATACTTTGTTTTCTTTTAATAGAGAAAGTAAAATAAATGAATTAGCCTTATTTATTTACAAGCAAATCTAACGTTAATGGCCTTACACTGAAAAAAAGTAGACAGAATAGGTTTTCTAGCATGTATAAATAGATTTTGTGCTAATAATATTAATTTGGATACTTTAACCCCTACCATTCAAGTTCTAATTCCATTTCTAACTCAAGATCAGCTCTCTTTAATATGACTATACTAGGTTTATCTTTAACATACTCTTTTAAATTGAAAAAATGTTTATGCTGAAAATAGTTTACAATAACAATATTATATCCATCTTCATCTTTATCTCCTAGTTCAAATATCACATCTAAGTTTGGATCAATATACAAATCATGTTTGCTTAGATCCCATGTCAAATTACCTTGATTTTCTAAAATTTCTGATAAATGCCATAATTTTTCCGAATACCAAATTTCTTTGTTAAATGATATTCCTATATTTTTTTTATCAAAATTAAACTGCAAATCCGCCAATCTATTAATGTCTGTACTTGAATACTCTGGGTCATAAACTTCATTAATTTTACGAAATGATATCATTTTTAAACTTTTTATTTTAACAGAATTCCCTTTGTGTACGTTTATTTCAATATTTCTTTTTAGTATTTCATTTTGTTGATTTTGAATAAATAAATTACATTTTTCCCGGTTCTATCAATGCTAAATGTCATATCAACACTCTTACCATGATTTTTTAAATTTGAATCCGTAAAACTCACATCATCCTTAGAAATACCATATCTTACAATATTTTGATTAGATTTTATTTTTAAAGTAATCGCTTGATCCACTTCAAGTTTTTGGCTAAAAAAACTCAACTTCCATAGATAGTTCTTCTTGAATCTGACTTTCTTTAGAACAAGAAAGCATTATTATCATTAACAATAAACTATATAATTTTACTTTTTTCATAACTCTTTTATAATAATTAATTTTGCAATTTTTGACTTAAAAATAAAAAGATAACAACAATGAAGTTAATAAAATATACTAATAAATGATTTTTAATGACAAACAATTAAATTTGTTCAAATATTAACTATCAATCCTATCAGTTTGTTGTAACAAATTGTTCTATTCTATTTTTATTCCTGTAGTTTTTCCGTTCTGAAAAAAAGTAAGCTTTACAATTTTATCTCCTTCTCTATAAAAATGAACTTTGGCATCAACAACTTTTAGAAAAAACTTATCTTTTTCGTAAGCAAATAGTTTAAACGTACCTTGTCCTGTTGCTTGACCAAACAGTTGATTTCCTTTTTTAGAGATTTCAATAAAAAAATTCGAAGCTATTTGATATTTACCTGTGTACCTTTGTAAAGATAATTCAGATAGTTGTATTTCTGTATATATTTTTTTTGCCAATGAAGGTAAAGGATTAGTATCTTTATCTCCATTTAAGAGGTTTAAAGCTAGATTTGCTATAGCTCCCAAAACCTTATAAGAGTTACCAGCATTAGCTGCAATGTAGATTCCTCTTTTTGAGTTTTTCTCAGCAACAAAGAAAGTTGAAAAATCAGGAACTTCACCTGCGTGTTGCAAATAATTACCATTACCATCATTAATGATACCTATCCCTAATCCGTAAGAGCTCCCAAATTGTACTTTTTGTAATTCTTCTATAGAGCTTGGGTTTAAAATTGATTGACCTTTGTAATTACCTTGATTCAATTGTGCTATATAAAAGTGAGCCATTTCGTTAGGTGTTAGATATATGTCACCCGCTGCAAAAAAATCCAATTTAGATTGATATTCTGGTATTGGGATATTATTTTCTATTTTATATGGAAGAGCTAATTCTTCCACCATTACTGGTGTAGGAACTACAGGTCCTTGTGATTGTATTTTAAGAGGTTTTAAAATATTTTTTACGATATATTCCTGATAAGAAATTCCTGAAATTTTTTCAATTAAAAATCCTATTAGTCCATAGCACGAGTTACAGTATTCAGACTTTTGTCCTGGAGGATATTTACTCGACATTTGAGAAATGATAGTTTTTAATAATCTAGGTGATTTCCTTTCCCATACTGGGATATTTTCAAACAAAGGTCCTTTTAAACCAGAATGATGGCTTAATAAATGGCGTAATGTGATAGGATTGTCATTTTTAGCAAATTCTTTATTAGCTACATCTTCCAGATAATTATTTATTGGAGTATCTATATCTACTTTACCTGCTTCAGCTAATTGCATCACTGCAGTAGCAGTTACAAATTTAAAATTAGAACCTGTATTGTATATAGTAGAGGTTGTTGCAGGAATTTGCTTTTTTATATTAGTGTATCCTAAAGCATCAGACCAAACTATACTGTCTTCTTTAATTAATGAAAATGAGATGGATGGTATGCCAGTTTCTTTAAGTATTTTATTGATTTCTCTTGTGAGTATTTTTTTTGTTTCTTCAAGATTAAACCGATTTTTATTTTGAGATGATTGTGAAACTGACTTGTTTGAAAACAATATGATTCCAAACAAGAATAAGTTATGTGTAAGTTTTAGTGACTAATGAAAATTCATGAAATTTATAATGAACTTCAGTACTTTTAAATTTAAAAAGATAAATAACTTACATTGAGAATTTTAATTTTAAAAAGGAAAACTATTAAAATTTAGACAATTAAAAAAACAAAAAATTGCAGCAGATTTATAAAAAAAATAATATCTAGAAATTTCAATTTACTTTTTGAAAAGTATTTAAATTTTGAGGTTCAACTTAAATTAAACGTAAATATTATGGCTGATTTGTGTGCAAAAAATGACATTTTGAAATTTCAATATATTTAAGAAAAACTATTCGTTTTTAGAAGTCTAAGTAAAATCAAAAATCTAAATATTAGTTCTAAACTTTGAAAAAAAATGACATTTAGGCATTTCAATTTAATTAAGGAAGACTATTAAGTTTTAGAAGTTTAACTTCAATAAAGCGAAAATAAAACAAGGAATTATTAGCAAAAGTTGACTTTTTAGAAGTCTAAATATAATTTAGGAAAACTATTGAAAATTGAGAATTTAAACTAAAAATCTAAAAAAAAACCTACACATAACAACGTGTAAAAAAAATTGCTGTTCACCCATACTTACGAAAATCCTCTCGGATTTTCTTGGTTCTTGTTTTATTTACTAATTTTAGTGCTTAAAAAACGCAACTTTTCTTACACCAAAACGATATATTTATTCATTGTGTTTTAATTTTTTATAATGTAATATGAATGATTTGCTAATTAGGGAAAAGTTTAGACTATATAATATTCTGTAAAGTTTATTATTTAATCTTTTAGAAGTTCAAGGAACGATTTTGTTTTTTCATTCTAATATCTATTATTATACCAATTCCAATTAATAATAAAACAACTGAAATTACTCCAATTTTAATGCTTTTATCTACTTTATTTTGAACAGCAAAACCAATAGCGAATGAAAGTCCAAAACTGGCTGTCCAAGTCGTGTAATAATAATTTGGAACGAAACGCAATTTGTTTTTAAGAAACTTTTTAAATTTAGTCAGTTTCTTTTTAAACATTTTGTTGCTAAAAGACGGTATTTTTTCAAGTTCCATGTATTGAATATAGCTTTCAATTCCCTCAATTTGTTCAGAATTCAAATCCTTTTCTTTAAGACGCTGTAAAAGTGTTATGAATTTTTCAAATGTTTTAATTTCTGATTTCTCATTGGTTTTAGAAAGTTGTTTTTTAAGATAAATTATTGTAGCCTTTAAATCGTTTGTTTCAGCCACTAAATCAGAACCTGTCAGTTCTGTTAATTTTACATCTAAAGCATTAGCTATTCTTTTAACTGTTTCTCCAGTAGGTTCGGATTCGCAGTTCTCAATTCTTTGGATTGTTCTTAAACTCACTTTTGACTCTTCAGCCAAATATTCTTGAGACATTCCTCTAATCGCTCTTAGTTCCTTTAATCTTTGTGCTAATTTTTTTGTTTTCATTTTGAATAGTATTTATTGTTTCAGCAAATGTATATTGGAAAAGCATTTAATGATCACGTCAAGTTAACGTCATCTTTACGTCAATTGGTTGCGACTTATTTTCTTGAAAAAAAAAAGAAACAAAAAAAAATCAACACTGGACAAAACTTTGGAAACAATTAACAGTTAGCTACACTATATTTGAGACTATTTTCTTTTAAAAAATGTTCGGTGTACTTTTTTAGGCAAATACGATTTGAAACGAATATAAAGTAAAGTGTTGTTACCAAATACAATCATCAACTGGATAATTGTATTTGGATAGCCTAAAATATGGTTGCTTCACTCTTCTTTTGTCTTAGCAAAGTTTTATGGGGTCAAAATATAAGATTATTTTAATCTAGTAAAGTTAATCTCCTTAATAAAGAATTAACCCTCAAATCTAAATTAGTATTGCCAAAATTGTAATTACGCATTATAACAATACCATACTGGCTATTTTTTTCAAATTCAAAATGTGCAGAATAACCTGGTGTTGAACCACCGTGTCCAACGGTTTCAATACCTTGGTCTTCATATAAATCAAAACCAAAACTATAATTAGAGCGTAATCGTTTTGTAGGAGTTTGGGTAGTTTTAAGCTGTTTTATAGCTTCAGAATTTAAGATTTCTGAAAATCCCATACACGCCTTTATAAATTTTACCATATCGTTTGGTGTTGAATATAAACCTCCATTTGGTACACGATAGCCTCTACCCTTATGCTCATCTAAAGGCAATTGTTCATTTAATTCTGCTGTAGGACCTCCAGCCATCCCTTTTGCCAAATACTGTTTTTTGTTGTCTGGAATTTCAAAATAAGTATTCATCATTTGCAAAGGGCTTAAAACATACTCTTTAACTAATTCAACATAAGGTTTGTTTGCCGCTTTAGATAATGCTAATCCTAAAATAGCATATCCAATATTTGAATACCTAAAACGCTCGTTGGGTGCATTTCTATAACCTAATTCTAGTAAGGCTTCCAGCACTTTTTGTTCCCACTCGTTTACCGCACCAAAATTAGCATCTCGATAGCGCGATTCTCTATCTAACCCAGAAGTATGAGATGCTAATTGTGCAAAAGTGATGGGTGGATGTTTATCATAATCAACCAAGTTTTTAATTTCTGGCAAGTAATTTTCGATGGGGTTATTAATATTTAAAATACCATCTTGATGCAATTTTAATAATAGAAAACCTGTAAATGACTTTGTAATTGAACCTATGCGGTATATGGTGTTTTCATCTGCATTTCCAAAGGCTTTTGACACTAAAGTTGTATCATTATGGATAATTGCCATTGAGATACTACCATTAATATTATCATCTTCTACATCATTTTCAACTAAATTAATGAAACTTTCAATGACATCTTTTTGATTAGATTGTTTAATAGTAATAGTTTGATTGGGTTGATTGCAACTGAAAAGAATTACAGTTATTATTAGTGAAGCGATTATTTTCATTTTTATATTTTGATTGATTCGAATTGTATTCTACAAATGTAGAGTATTTTATATTAAAGACATCGTATTCATAGCACAATGTGCAATAATTACTGGCCATAAGTTTCTGTCTAATTTTACATAGGCAATGCCCATAATAATTCCTATTAACATCACAGAAATTGAACGTTCTGAAATATCATAGGAATGTCTAAAACCCCAAATACATGCCTGAATAATAATCGCAATTGCAGTTTTAAATTTTACATTCGAGAATAAACCTTCTACCCAAGTAATGAGAAATCCACGCTCTAATAATTCTTCTAATGCAGATTGCAACCAAACAAAAAGAATTACCGAAAAGAAATATCCATAATCACCATTACTTAACGAATGCCCTGTAGTTGTTCCTTGTGCAGCTTCACTACTCTCTTTAGTTATTGAGAATGTATCCTGTATGAGATTAAAAATGAGTAATGTGGCTATAATGGTAATAAAGATGATTACTGAACTTATAAGCGTTTTCTTTATACTTTTGGGACGAATTAAACCTAGATTTTTCCAAGTTACACCACGTCTTTTCATCATCCAAGTAGCTACCAATAAAGTAGTACCTGAATACAAAAAACCTGTAACCAGATAATGGGAATTGAGAATTGAAGTTTCCCTAATTAAAAACATGATTGTTATGTAAACAATTAAGTCTAAAGCATAACTTTTCCAATTTAAGGTTTGTAGTCTATTAGTCATTGCTATTACTTTTTTTAAATTTTACAGCGGTACCATAGACTAAAATTTCAGAAGCTGCTTGTACAACCATTGCCGTAGAAAACCGAATATTAATCACGGCATCGGCATTTAAGTCCTTGGCTTCAGCAATTAAACGTTGCATGGCCTGTTCTCTAGATTGATTTAATAGTTTGGTGTATTCGTCAAGCTCACCTCCTACTACATTTTTAAGTAAGGCTACGGCGTCTCTTCCTAAATTTCGAGCACGAACCGAATTTCCTTTTACAATGCCTAAAATGTCTTCAATTTCCTGATTTGGGATTTGATCTGTTGTTGTAATTATCATAATAAATTATTTCTTTTCTTTTTTGTAAACATCAGACCTACCGTAAACATTTTTAGTAGTCAATTCCACGTTGTTGTTCTTAATTGAAAAAATCATTCTAACATCAGTAAGTTCTCCATATTGAAAAGTAAATTGATTAATCGGTGTTAATTTTAATTTTTCATCATTTCCACTTTGATAATACAAAGTGTCATTTTCTATGAGAATGTTTATCCTATCATACACACCTACATACTTTTTTAAGGTTTTTAAAGGAACTATTACAGGTAATTTTACTGCTCTTAAAGTTTCCATATGCCATTTATAATAATCCTTTCTAAATGGATCTTTATTTATAGAGTTTAAAGAATCTAAGGCTTTTAATTGCGCTTCAATTAAGGCCTTTTTTTCAGTAGTCTTTATATGAGGAATAACTCCTACACCTTCCCAGTTTGTTTTCGTAATTGGGTTAATGGCTCTGCCTGTTGGTGTCCATAATTTAAATTTATCATTTATTTGAAATGATTCTCCTGGATGAGCCCCTCCTCCAGTAGTTTCACCAACAAGTATAGCTCGTTTTAAATGTTTTAAATCATAAGAGAACTCTTCAGCAGCAGAAAATGTTCTGCTACTTGTTAATATGTATAATTGTATATTGGGTAGTCTTTTTCCTGGAACATAAGGTATAGTCCAATATTGATTGTAAGTATCATCTACTCTATTGTAAAATGTATTTAAATGCAAAGGTTCTTCAGTAACAAAATAGCTAGCAACTAACTGCACCATTTGTGGATAACCACCGCCGTTATTTCTTAAATCAATAATTATAGCATCTGTATTTTGTAAAAAACCTAATGCAGAAATAACGGTTTCACTCGCATATTTTGGGTCACGAAATCCTCTAAAATCAATATAGCCTATGTTTCCATCTAATATTTTTACTTCTTTAAACAAAAAATTATCCCGCCTTTCCATAGCAATCATCTTTTGTTCTAACTTTTTACGTTTTTCAGCAGTAACTTCCTTTGCACCTCTTTGATTTTTTGGACTGTAAAAAATTCTTAAATGCTTATCACTAGTTATAGATTGCAAATCTTTTGTAAGTCTTTTACTTAGTTGTTTTGGGTTTTGAAACGAATAATAAATTCCTCTTTTTAAATTATCTTTTAAAAACTTATTTATTTGAGTAGCTTTCTCAGGAAAAACATATTTTTTATTTAATAATTTTGCTATCCCTTTTATAGTTTCTTTTACATTGCTGTTGGTAAGTTTCTTAGAACTATTTTGTGAGTAAGAAACTACTGTTAATAAATAAAATAGGATAATTATAAATACTCTAATCATTGATGTATTGTTTTAAATGAATACATCAAAATTGAAGAAACATAACTTTTAAATAAAATGAAATAGACCTACACATTGAATTAATAGACGTTTGAGGTAATTTTATCTATTATTGAAAATCAGATTTGATAAATTTTAGAAACGTGTCTTTATATTTTTCTGAAACAGGAATGTAGTTATCACCAAACACAATACGGTTTCGTTCTACAGTAGTAATCTTTTTTAAATTCACCATAAACGAGCGATGTACGCGCATAAACTGAGTTTTAGGTAATTCTTCTTCTAAAGATTTCATACTTTTTAAAGTCAGTATTGGTTTTTCTGAAGTAACAGTATAGAACTTTAAATAATCTTTAAGGCCTTCAATATAAATCAAATCTTTAAGCTCAATCTTTATGAGTTTATATTCTGATTTAACAAAAATATAATCATCAATAGCAATGTGGTTAGTGTCTTTAACTATTTGTTGTTTGGCTTTATTGGCAGCTGTAAAAAACTCTGGGTAACTAATTGGTTTTACTAAATAGTCAATTGCATTTACTTTATAACTTTCTAAAGCAAACTCCTCAAAGGCAGTGGTGAAAATAATTTTGGTTTTTGTATTTAAAATCAATTTAGAAAATTCCATTCCAGACAAATTAGGCATTTGAATATCTGTAAAAATTAAATCTACGGATTCTTTATCTAGAAGTTCAATGGCCGCAATAGCACTATTACACTTTGCTATCAATTTTAAAAAAGGTGTAGACTTTACATAACTTTCTAATAAATTAAGAGCTAAAGGCTCATCATCAATTAAAATACATGATAACATTATTCTTTATATTTAAGTGTTAGTTGAGCAATATAAGAGTTGTTCTCTTTCTTTGTATCTAAATTAAATTTATTTGGGTATAAAATATCTAATCTCTTTCTAAGATTTTCTAAACCTATTCCAGAGTCTGTATTTTTTTCTTTTTCTGGAAATGATGAATTTTTGACTGAATATTTTATATGCTCTTTTTCAATATTTAAGTTAATAATGATATAGCTGTTTTTTACAGCATCAATACCATGTTTAAAAGCGTTTTCAATAAAGGTAATTAATATAAGCGGTGCTATTTTTATAGGTTGATTTACTATAGGGAAATTTCTTTTTAAAGTTAAATTAGTTGATACTCGCAAATGCATTAAATCTATATAACGCTCTAAAAATTCTATTTCTTTAACTAACGGTACTTTATTATTTGACGCATCGTGCAATAAATAACGCATCATTTTACTCATAGTATGTATTGACTGTTTTGCTTTGACTGGTGAAGCATCAATAAGTGCGTAAATATTATTTAATGTATTAAATAAAAAATGAGGCTGAACCTGATACTTTAAATATTTTATTTCTGCGTTTAGTTGAGCTCGCTTTACTTCTTGCAAAAGCAATTTATTTCTATTCAAATGTGTATTCACTTTTAATCCCACACACATCCCAATTCCTAAAATAATAGGTAGAATTACATTAATTGTAGTCATAGTTCCACTTCGAACTTCACGTAATGTCTCTCCATTTAATGAAGGATGAAATATACTATTACCTATAGTACACCCTATTAGAATAAAAAGAATCAAAATAAGAAGTACATTTAAAACATAAAACCTTAATTTTTTATTTTTCAGAAAAAGATAATCTACTAAGACGAAATAATTAAGGTAAAATGCAATAAAAATACTAGCTAAAGACAACCAATTTCTATAGATAAGATATTGATCATTTAAAGAAGCTAATGGGTATAAAAACAATAATAACCATAAAAAAAAATGTAGTAAAGCTATATATATTTTTTGCATTAAATAAGGTTGAAAAATTAAAAATACGATAAACAATACTAATATTCAATCTCATTCGAAGAATACTATCATTTTATCGACAAATAAATAAATCATATATATTAACACATATGAAGAGTTCAAGATGCTTTAGATGGCGAAATATAAATCTCTATTAATCTTATATTAACTCATCACTTTAAGCGTTTAATTCTATAAATAATGTAAAGAAAGAGGTTATGGTTTTTATTATCTTTTCATCAGAAAAAATGACTAAAAGTAAACAAAATATTACCCCACTACTCCACCTCATTATACTATAACTACTATTAAATAGGGGAAAGTTACATATTGTATCGGGAAGTAATTATATTCTATTTTTTTTATTCTCAATTTTTATACAAAAATCGAATAAATTAAACCAACGATATTTTTCTTTACAATTTTTACATTTGTATTTTTTTGTAATCCTTTTTAAATAAATTTCTTTTTGATCTCTAATTCTTGCTCTAAAAGTAGATTTACATCTTGGGCAACTCTTCATGTTATATTTTTAAAATCCTATTCCTGGAGCTTCAGGGCTTTGTGCTTGTGCTTTTTGTGGGTTTAAAATTAGATAGGTTCCTAAAGCTGTTAATGCAGCATATTTACCATAATTCCCTATTTT
>NZ_JBYVJW010000023.1:0-13418 GCF_058147165.1 Polaribacter sp. 2305UL8-11
AAAATAGGGAATTATGGTAAATATGCTGCATTAACAGCTTTAGGAACCTATCTAATTTTAAACCCACAAAAAGCACAGGCACAAAGCCCTGAAGCTCCAGGAACAGGGTTTTAAAAAAAGAATTACATATTTTGGGGAAGATCAAGTTACTAAAACCGATACTTTTTGTATCGGTTTTTTTAGTTTTTTATTTTTGAAAAATCGTTTAAAAATTCAGATTTGGTATTGTCTATAATTTCCCAATTATAAATTGCTGTGAGTTGGTATATTTTAGAAAGCTCTTCTAATAGCCTTGCTTTTGCTTTCTTTTTTAAGCTAGTAACTTCAATTGCTTGTTTTATTTTTTCAATACTTTTTGTATTTATTTCATTCAATTCTTCTTTAGAAAAAGTATTAAAACTACTTTGTTGTAAATCGAAATATTTTACATCTGGAGTTACAATAATTTCTTCTTTTGGTATCTTATTAATATATATTTTCTTCCCAATAGAATCTATTTGAATTTTTAATTTAGACAAATCGTAACCAACCTCTACATCTGCATTAACAGTTATAATGGCTTTTTTATCAAAAGAAAGATAATTATAAAAATATTTTTTAGAGTCTGAATAATTATAAACTTGAGAGAAAGTACCTTTAGAAACCACTAATTTACTCAAGTTTTCTATAGAGTTTACAACAACTTGTATTTCTTCTTTTTTATGAACTTGTTCTTTTTTTTCATACCAAAATTTGGCAATTAAAAAACCTAATAAAAAAACAACAATGTATTTTAATAAACGCATCTTTTAAAACTTTTTTTTAAAGATACTAAAAAGATTATGCTTCTATTTTCTTTTCTTCTTTAGGAAAAGCTTGTTTACTGAAAATAAAAAGCAAGGCAACACCAATAGTTATAAAAGCATCTGCAGGATTAAATATGTACTGAAAAAAAGTAAACAAATCTCCACCAATAAAAGGAATCCATTCTGGTAATGTTGCGTTTTTAATAATTGGGAAATAAAACATATCTACAACTTTTCCATGAAATAACTCTCCATAAGGATTGTCAGAAAAAAGTGTAGCTACTTTATGCTCTGAAGAATCAAAAATAACACCATAAAAAACAGAATCTATGATATTACCAACTGCTCCAGAAAAAATAAGCGCAATTGCAACAATAACAGCATTATGAACTTTTCTTTTTATGGTTTGAATTAACCAATAAACAATTCCTGTTACTGCTAATAGTCTAAACAATGTTAAAAAAAGTTTACCTGCTTTGCCTCCAAATTCAAAACCCATTGCCATTCCATTATTTTCTGTAAAATGAATAATGAACCAATCAAAAACAACCACTTCCTCTCTTAACTCAAAATGGGTTTTTACATAGATTTTTATAACTTGGTCTAAAATTAATGCGATTAAAATAGTAAGAATTGCAAGATTCTTTTTTGACATTTTTATTGATATTTTAAGTAACAAAAATAACAATAATATTCAGAATAGATTAGCTATTATCTATTCTCTCTAAAAGTTCTTTTTTATGCGATTTTCCTATGGTTAGTTTTGTCCCATTTTTAAGAATTACTTGGTTGCCATCAATCATTTTTAAATGATTAAAATTGATAAGGTAAGATTTGTGAATCCTGATAAAATCTTTGTTTAGTTTAGTTAAAAAATCTGATAAAGTTTGTGGCGTTAAAATCATTTTATCTGCAAAAATCTTTACGTAATTTCCATACGCTTCTGCATGGTTTATTTCTTCAAAATTAATTTTTATAATTTTTTTATCACTTTTTACAAAAATACTTTTTGTGTTTTCTTCTTGTTTGTTGATGATAATAGTTTCTGAAACTTTGTTTTTTGAAACTTTTTGTACAGCTTGCATAAATCTTTCCAAAGAAAAAGGCTTTACCAAATAATCTGTTACAGACAGTTCAAAACCCTCAATAGCATATTCTGGATATGCTGTTGTAATAATTACATTTGGTTTTTTTTGCAATGTTTTTAATAAACTTAAACCCGATAATTTTGGCATATTTATGTCTAAAAATAAAACATCGATTTCTTGTTCTTGTAGTATTTCTAAAACCTCAAACGCATTTTTACAGGAAGCAACTAAGTTTAAATGTGGTAAAGTATCTATATAATTTTCTAAAATTTGACGTGCAATTGGTTCATCATCAGCAATAATACAGTTTAGTTTTTTCATTAATAGAGCTTTAAATTTACGCAATATAAATTGGTTTTCTTTTTTATTTTTAGTTGATGTTTATCAGGATATAATAAAGACAATCTTTTTTTAGCATTTTGTAAACCAATACCACTTTTGCCTTTTTCTAGTTCGTGATTTTGTGTTTCAGTTTCATCAAATGTGTTTTCACAAGTAAAATAAAGTTCGCTATTATTTTCATCTATTTTTATAGAAACTGATGATTTTCCATCACTTAAAACACCTAAATGTTTAAATGCATTCTCTACAAAAACGATAAATAACATTGGCGCGATTTTTATAGATGATAGATTTCCTGAAACTTCAAAATTGATGTCAGTCTTATCTTCTAATCGTATTTTTTCTAAAGCAATATAGTTTTCTAAATATTTAATTTCTTTCTCTAAAGGTACTAAAACTGATGAGGTTTCATATAAGCTGTAACGTAATAAATCGGATAATTTTAGCATTAAATTAGGCAATTTATCAGATTTTACAACAGACAAACCATATAAATTATTGAGTGTATTAAACAAAAAATGCGGATTTAACTGTGCCTTTAACAACTTTAATTCTGCTTCTTTTTCTTGCTGTCTTCTTACAAAACTATCTTTAGATAACTTTATAGCTGTTCCAAAAACAAGCGCTAAAATCATAATTCCAAAAAAATTAACAAACATTTTAAATTGATAATCTTGGTTTGAAAATTGCTGAATCAAAAAAACAGAAATGATTGCAAAAACAATTGCATTTATAATAAAATATAAAAAGAATCGTATTCTATTTTTTCTAAAATGAGGTAAAATTAAAAGGTTGTTTATATAAATAGCTGGCGCCAATAATAGCATTGCAGAAGAGGCTACTAAAGCTTTATTTCCATTTGTTATGGTAGTAATTAAAACCAAAAAAAAGAAGAGCCAAATAAAGATATTTTGTGCAATCTTATTATCTATTAAAGCGTCAAATTTTCCCATTATTAATTTAATTATCTATTCAAAATTACAGTTTCATTCCCAAAAGACACTTTTTTAATGATGAAAAATACTTTTTTCTGTGCAAACGTTCCTTTTTTAAGGATTATCGTGTTTTTGTAAGCTTGTCATTACAAACCCTACGTTTATCATTCTTTTTTTTTTAATCTTTATTAATGCCTCAATTTTGATGTATCATTTAAAACCACATATTATGAAAACTTTACAACAAATTACAGTAATTGCATTACTATTAATGCAAACAATTGGATTTAGTCAAACAAAAAATACAGAAACTGCCTCTAAAAAAGAAAAAACAGTTTTAAAAAAACAAACTGAAGTAACCAAAGTAGACACCAAAAATTTAAAAAAATTTATTGGTACTTATGAGCTAGTAGAAGCTAATTTTACTTTAGAAATTGTCCAAGAAAAAGACAAAATGTACATTATTACAGAGTTTTCTAAAGACCAATTACTACTAAAAAATGAAACTACATTAACAGAGTTTACAAGAGGCGTAGATTTACAATTGATTGCAGATAATAAAAATGCTCTAAAATTTTCGCAAAATGGTTACGAAACTATTATAGAAAGGGTAAAACCTAAAACTAAAAAATAGTTGTATGCATTTAAGAATAGAAAATGTATTTAAGAATAGAAAATGTATTTAAAAGATAAACATGCTTTTGTAGTTGATTTGTCATTTTGGCTGAAATGGAGTTTGTCTTGATAAATGCTATTATAATTTCTGAGATTTCTCCACAAAATCAAAATGACAAATTCGCTATTTATTATGAAAATGTTTAATAAACTTTAAAAAAATGAAAAATAAAAAATCAGATAAAATAATTGATGTATTTAACACACTCTACGTAATTGGTGCTTTTTTTGCCTTCACAAAAATGATGGCTTATTTACAGTGGACTTTTCAACTCATTAGAAAATGGAAATTACCAGACGAACCTTTTTTCTCTAAAGTTGTTATACCAGAAAGTAATACTGAAATTTCAATAGCTATGTATTTATCAATGGCCAGTGCTTATATTTTAGCTTTTGGACTTGTTATTTTTGGGCTTTACACGCTTCATAAAACTAAAAAATTATTTACAGAAGAAAAATACTTTCAAAAAGAAATTAGTACTATTTTTAGTAATGTAGGAACACATTTTATTTCTTATGTTTTTGTAACATTATTTATAGATATTTGTTTTCTTTTTTGGACGAAAACATCAAGTAAAGTAGCCAATCTTTTATCTACAGAACTATTACTATTTCTGGTTTTGGGGCTTTTAATGTTCTTTATATCTGAGATTTTTAAAAAAGTTGCCATTCTAAAAGAAGACAATAAAAAAGTAATTTCTTCTAGTTAGAAGTAAGAAAAACGTTTGCTTTTATAGAGGTGATATTTAATTCTTTTTGATTTTGTTTTTCTTTCTTTTGATATTTCTTTTGATACAAAACTCCATCTACCTTAATTTTTCCATTTTTAGAAATTGCTTCTAAATTTATATCTTTTACAGATGCATAAACATTGCCAGCGTAAAGTTTTAAAGTAATATTGGCTGTTACTTTATTTAATTTTACAATTCCGTTTTCTATATAAATGGCTAAATCATTTTTAAAATCTTTAGATTCTACATCTACATTTTCTCCAAAAATAACTGCTTTTTTTCCAATAGGTATTTTTACAATTGCAGAGGCTCTTTGCAATCTTTTGGTAATGTATTTTCTAAAAATTATTTCTCTAGTTTCTGCACCTTTAAAATCAAATTTTATATTTAAAAATTGGGTATTGTTCTCTATTTTAATAATTTGCTCATCATAATTTTCTGCATATAAATACACCTCTAAAAAATCTGAATCAGAATTTTCTATAGTAACATTATCTAAACCTGTAGTATAAATATTGATTTCATTAGCACTTGTTTGAATTTTTTTCAAAACTTTTTTCTGAGAAAAACTCACAGAAAACGATAATAAAACAAAGAAATAAAATAGTTTTTTCATAAAAAAAGAGGCTGTCTGAAAAGTAGTTAAGTATGTCAAACTGAGCTTATCGAAGTTTTATAATTCATTGATTATCAATTATATTTCGACAAGCTCAATATGACAAGTAGTTAATTTTTTGACTTTTCAGACAGCCTCTATACTGTTATTAAAATTTATTGTTTTCTCTTAGCCTCTATACTTAAAGTAGCATGAGGTACTAATCTTAAACGTTCTTTTTGAATTAATTTACCAGTAACTCTGCAAACTCCATACGTACCATTTTCTATACGTAATAAAGCGTTTTTTAAATCTCTAATAAATTTTTCTTGTCTAATAGCCAATTGTACATTAGCTTCTTTACTCATTACTTCAGAACCTTCATCAAAAGATTTAAAGTTAGACAAGGTATCATCTGTACCATTATTGGCATCATTTTTATAAGAAGCTTCTAACAAAGCTAAATCTTCTTTAGCTCTTGCTATTTTTTTATTTATAATTTCTTTAAACTCTTGTAAGTCTTCTTCTGTGTATTTTACTTTTACGTCTGACATAATCTTACATTTTTTCAATTAATATTCTACTTTTAATGGTGTCAAATTCAATATCTGTACCATCTGTTAACTCATCAACAAAAACCAATTCTTTGGTTAATGTTTCACTCATAATATAGTTCTTATTATCAATAATAGATTGTTGTAAGTTTTGATAGTTTAAGACCGTAAGCTTAATTTTATCTGTTACTTCTAAACCAGTGTCTTTACGTGTATTTTGAATTCTATTTACTAGCTCTCTAGCAACTCCTTCTTTATGTAATTCTTCTGTTATTGTAACATCTAAAGCTACTGTTAACGCGCCTTCGTTAGCAACTAACCAACCTTCTATGTCTTTTGATGATATCTCTACATCTGCGTGTTCTAAAGTAATATTTTTTCCATTAACTTCAATAGAAATGTTTTTATCTTTTTCTATTTTGTTAATATCTTCTTGTGTAAATTTCTGAACCTCAGCAGCTATAAAACGCATCTCTTTTCCAAATTTTGGTCCTAGAGCTTTAAAATTTGGTTTAATTTGTTTGATTAAGATATCTGAAGCGTCTTCTAAAATCTGAATTTCTTTAATATTTACCTCGTGTTTAATTAAATCTGCAACTGCTAAAATCTCTTCTTTTTGTTGATTGTTATCAACAGGAATCATAATTTTTTGCAACGGTTGACGCACTTTTATCTTTTCTTTAGCTCTTAATGATAATACTAAAGAAGATATGGTTTGTGCATTCTCCATTTTACGCTCTAAGCTTTTATCTACAAAACTTTCATTAAATTTTGGGAAATCTGCTAAATGAATACTTTCTGAGGTTTCTTTACCTGTAACAGAATTTAAATCTTGGTACAACCTATCCATAAAAAATGGTGCTATTGGTGATGCCAATTTTGCGATTGTAACCATACAAGTATATAAAGTTTGGTAAGCAGAAATTTTATCTGTTTGATAATCTCCTTTCCAAAAACGTCTTCTACTTAAACGCACATACCAATTACTTAAATATTCGCCTGTAAAATCTGCAATTGCTCTTGCTGCTCTTGTTGGCTCATAATCTGCATAGAATTTATCTACTTTGTTGATTAATGTATGCAATTCTGATAAAATCCATCTGTCTAATTCTGGTCTTTCGTTTTGAGGAATATCTGCTTCTGCATAAGAAAAACCATCAATATTTGTGTATAATGAGAAGAACGAATAGGTGTTGTACAAGGTTCCGAAAAACTTACGTTTTACTTCTTCAATTCCTTCTAAATCAAATTTTAAATTATCCCAAGGATTTGCATTCGAAATCATATACCAACGAGTTGCATCTGCTCCATAAGTTGATAAGGTTGTAAACGGATCTACAGCATTTCCTAAACGTTTAGACATTTTATGCCCGTTTTTATCTAAAACCAAACCGTTAGAAACTACGTTTTTATACGCAACTGAATCAAAAACCATAGTTGCAATTGCATGTAAAGTATAAAACCAACCTCTTGTTTGGTCTACTCCTTCTGCAATAAAATCTGCTGGAAAAGATTCATTTCCATCAATTTTATTCTTATTTTCAAACGGATAATGCCATTGTGCATAAGGCATAGAACCAGAATCGAACCAAACATCAATTAAATCAGATTCACGTTTCATAGGTTGTCCAGATGCAGAAACTAATACAATTTGGTCTACAATATTTTTATGCAAATCTATTTTTGCATAGTTTTCTTCGGAATTGTTATCCACTTCAAAATCTTCAAAAATATCTTTTGCTAACACTCCAGCTGAAACAGCTTTCGCCATTTCTTCTTTTAATTCTTTAACAGAACCAATACAAATTTCTTCTTTCCCATCTTCTGTTCTCCAAATTGGTAAAGGAATTCCCCAATAACGTGAACGCGATAAATTCCAGTCGTTTGCATTTGCCAACCAATTTCCAAAACGTCCAGTTCCTGTAGATTCTGGTTTCCAGTTAATGGTTTTGTTTAATTGATGCATTCTGTCTTTTACATCTGTAACTTTAATAAACCAAGAATCTAATGGGTAATATAAAATTGGCTTATCTGTTCTCCAACAATTAGGGTAACTGTGCTTGTATTTTTCTACTTTAAAAGCCTTATTTTCTGTTTTTAGTTTGATGGCAATTTCTACATCTACAGATTTTTCTGGTGCTTCACCATCAGCATAATATTCATTTTTTACATATTTATCAGCAAATTCAGTAACTTCTGGTCTAAATTTACCTTGTAAATCAACTAACGGAACTAAATTATCATTCTCATCTTTTACCAACATTGGTGGTATTTCTGGTGTTGCTTGTTTGGCAACCAAAGCATCATCTGCTCCAAAAGTTGGTGCTGTGTGTACAATTCCTGTTCCATCTTCTGTAGTTACAAAATCTCCAGCAATGACTCTAAATGCATCTTGAGGATTGTCATTTGGCAACACATAATCTAATAATTGCTCGTATTTTATCCCAACTAAATCTGTTCCTTTGCATTCTTCACAAATTAAAAAAGGAATCTTTTTATCTTCTTTTGTGTATGCTGATAGTTCAGAAACATCTTCTGTTTGTTTGAATTTTTTATCAAACTGTTTCGCAACTAAATTCTTTGCTAAAATAACGTGAATTGGCTCAAAAGTATATTGATTGTAAGTTGCAACAACCACATAATCTATTTTTGGCCCTACTGTTAATGCAGTATTACTTGGCAGTGTCCAAGGTGTAGTTGTCCAAGCAATAAAGTTTAAATGATCGTATTTTTTAAGAAACTCTGGTAACGTATTTTCAATTGCTTTAAACTGAGCCACAATTGTGGTATCTGTTACATCTTGATAGGTTCCTGGTTGATTTAATTCGTGTGAACTTAAACCTGTTCCTGCTTTTGGTGAATATGGCTGAATGGTATAGCCTTTGTAGATTAACTCTTTGTTATAAATCTGTTTTAGCAACCACCAAACAGACTCCATATATTTTGGTTCGTATGTAATGTATGGATCATCCATATCTACCCAGTATCCCATTTTTTGGGTCAAATCGTTCCAAATGTCTGTATAACGCATTACTGCTTTTCTACAAGCTGCGTTGTAATCTTCTACAGAAATTTTTGTGCCTATGTCTTCTTTGGTTATTCCCAATTCTTTCTCTACACCCAATTCTATTGGTAAACCATGTGTATCCCAACCAGCTTTACGCTTTACTTGGTAACCTTTCATAGTTTTATATCTTGGGAAAATATCTTTAATAGCGCGTGCTAAAACGTGGTGAACTCCTGGAAGTCCGTTTGCTGAAGGTGGTCCTTCAAAAAACACGTAAGGTTCTGCACCTTCTCTTGTTGAAACACTTTTTTCAAAAATGTTATTTTCTTGCCAATAGTTTAAGATTTCATCTGCTACTTTTGGTAAGTCAAGTCCTTTATATTCAGGAAATTTCGCTTTCATTTTATCTCTTTTCTGATAAGATTGCGAAATTAAGGATTTTCTTGTAATTCTTTGATTTATGGCACAAAAAAAAGAGCCTTTAATAAGACTCTTATGATTGGAGGAAAAATTGAGTTTACATTTTAACAATTACAAACTCCGTTCTTCTGTTTGCTTGATGCGCTTCTTTGGTACATTTAACTCTATTTGTGTGATTATCATTATCTACACAATTGTTTGTTAATCTGCTTTCTCCAAAACCTTTTGCAGTAAGTCTTTCTGAACTAATTCCTTTAGAAATTACATATTGTACAGTAGATCTGGCTCTTTTGTCTGATAATTTTTCATTGTAAGAGGCTTTACCTCTTGCATCTGTATGAGAACTACCTCTTACTTCTAATTTTGGGTATTTTTTCATTACAGAGGTTACAATGTCTAGTTCTCTTGCTGCATCTGGTCTTATATTAGATTTATTATAATCAAAATAAATAGGTTTAATTTTTATTATTAGTTCGTTTCTTTCATTATAAGCAAAATCTTGTGCTATTTCTAAAGAGAAATCTAAATTCAAATCTACTGTTTTTGCTTCTGTTGTAGTAAATGAAGCTGTATCTTGCTGATAGTATTCTTTTGAAGCCGTTAAAGAATATTCTTTATTACAAGGCAATCTAAATTTAAATTTACCTAACGCACCAACTATGGTATCTTTTAAAATTACACCTAAACTATTTTTTAAAAGCAATCTAGACCCAACTAAAGGGTTTTTGAATTTGTTATCTCTTACAACACCAGTAATTACCTGCATACAAGGTGGTTTTACAATAAGAACTTCTGGTTTTTTTAATTCTGAAACTCCGTAAATATCATCACTACCAACACCACCTTCTCTGTTTGATGATAAATATCCTTTTTTTGTAACTGGGTTAATTGAAAAGGCAAAATCATCTAACTTAGAATTAATAGGTGCTTTTAAATTTACAGGTTTTGCATACTCTCCTTTTTCTTTTTTAACAGCAAAAACATCTAAGGCTCCTATTCCAAAATGACCATCTGAAGAGAAATATAAGATATCATCATCTGAAATAAAAGGAAACATTTCTCTACCTTCTGTATTTACGTTAGGTCCTAAGTTTTGTACTTCTCCAAAAGATCCATCTGCATTAATATTTACTACATATATATCTGTTGCTCCTAAACCTCCAGGCATATCTGAAGCAAAATACATTTTTGTGCCATCTTTATTTATTGATGGATGCCCCACTGAATATTCGTTACTACTAAAAGAAACCTCTTCTACATGATCCCATTTATAGTCTACCCAACTTGCTTTGTATATCTTTAAGTTGTTGTATCCTTTTTTATCATTTTTATAGACTCCTTTGTTGTAATTATTACGTGTAAAATACATTGTTTGTCTATCTGGAGAAAAAGTAACTGAAGATTCGTGATATTTAGAATTTACTTCATCTGTAAACATAGGTCTTACTTCTGAGTCATCATCTTGATTTGTCGTTATTTTTTCTTTGATAACTTTATAAATATCTAAAAAGTTTTTATTATCTCTTGTATGCGACCTTTTAATGTAAAAGCTTTCTTTTCTTGGTGATGAAAATAAAATTGTGTTTCCGTAATCTGTAACTCCAAAATCTGAATTAACAGTATTTATACTTCTTAAATTGGTAACTGTGTAATTGGGATTACCATCTTGTAGTTTTTGTAAATTATCTTTACTATTGGTAAAACTTACTCCTCTAGAATCTTGTTTTTTAGCTTCGTGAAAATTTGCCATCCATTTATCTGAGTCGCTAAAATTGCCTGTTGCTCTTAATGATTGTGCATATTTAAACATATATTCTGGCGATTGTTTTGGAAACTTAGCAAACAATTTTGAGTATGCATTTACAGCTTTTTTCATTTCTACATTAAAGTAGTAACTATCTCCCAATCTTTTTAAAACGTGTGCTGTAGGGTTTTCTTCAGATAATTTTTTATATTCTTCTGCAGCTGCATGATATGATAGGTTTTCAAAAAAAGTATCTGCTTTTTTAGTTTCTTTGGTTTGTCCTAGTAATGTTATAGAACAAAGAAAAAGCACGACTGTTATTTGTATTGTTTTTTTCATAATTGTATTTTATTACTAGAAGAATCTTGGTGATTTTATTTTATTTCTTTCAAAATTAAAGTTAAACAGCAAGAAAATTTCATGAGAGCCAGAGTTAAAATTACCTAGGTTTGTTAGTGTATGATCGTAAGCATAACCAATTCTTAAACTGTTTGACGCTCTTACGTTTACTAATGCTGAAACAGATTCGTCTAACCTATATGAAAGTCCCAGTTCGAATTTATCATAAAAAAGTACATTCCCTGAAAAGTCTACAGATAATGGAGCACCTTCTGCTGCTTTAACCATAGTAGATGGCTTTAATTTAATATCGTTAGATAAATCAAATACATAACCAGAGGTAAAGAAAAAATGTTTTCTTTCTGAAGCTTTACTTATTTGGCCTCCTCTTTTTTCAAAATGAAATGTTTCTAATAGGTTTGGAATTGATAAACCTGCATAGAACTTATCTGTATAATAAAATGCACCAGCTCCAATATTTGGCAATACTCTATTTACGTTGTTCGCAACAAAGGCTCTGTCATTCTCATTAACTGTTTCTATACAAGGCAAACAAACATTAAAAAAGGTAAAACCAGCTTTAAGACCTAATGCTAATTTTGCATTTTGTCCAACTTTTAGTGTGTAAGAAAAATCTCCATATAAATTTTGTTCTTGTACAGGGCCTATTTCATCTACAATTACAGATAAACCCAAACCTACATTTTTACCAACAGGAGAATTTATACCTGCTGTTAAAGTTCTTGGTGCACCATCTATACCTACCCATTGAGATCTTGCTAAAAAATTTAGACTTAAAACATCATAAGACCCAGCATAGGCTGGGTTTATGATATTCATATTATACATATACTGAGTATACTGTGGGTCTTGTTGTGCTTTTGCAGAAACAGTAAATAATACAACTGCAATTACTATTATAAATTTTTTCATTTTTATTGCCTTTATCTTTTTTATCTGTTTAAATATACCCAGCCAGTTATTGGTTTTCTAACGCCATCATTAAAATCGATGATATAGTAATATGTTCCTGTTGGTAATGGTTTGCTCTTATTAAGTGTTAACCTACCTGTAGAATAACCATCCCACCAAAGTGGTGATGTTCTACCAGCATTACTATAATCATAAACTTGGTTACCCCATCTGTTATAGATTTCTAATTTAAAGTTTGGATACTTAGATAATAAAGGTATAACAAATGTATCGTTAGTGCCATCTCCATTTGGAGAGAAACCATTTGGTACAAGTCCGCAATTAGTTAAGTCTAAATGATCTGGAATACTATCTGTATCACAATCTAGCATAGATTCATCTATTGTTAAGACTCCATCTCCATCATCATCCTTATCTAAATAGTTAGGAACTCCATCTCCATCTGTATCATCATTTGTTAAATCTCCATCTCCATTTATATCTTCATCCTTCGTATTAATTCCATCTCCATCATCGTCTATATCTAAATAGTCTGGAGTACCATCTCCATCTGTATCACCAACCTCATCTTTGGTTGGTATACCATCTCCATCATCATCTAGATCTAAATAATCTGGAATCATATCTCCATCAGAATCATCATTTGTAGGGTCTCCATCTCCATTAACATCTTCATCTTTGGTTTTTACTCCATCTCCATCATCATCTATGTCTTGGAAGTCTGGAATACCATCTTTATCTGTATCTTTTGGTGTATAATTTAAGTTACCACTATCTGCAGTAATTTCTAACCCATCAAATAATCCATTATTTCCTGAGTTCTTATCTGCACCATCTATAACTCCATCTCCATCAGCATCTAATGCTCCACTTCCAGATTCTACAATGTCTTTTATACCATCTCCATCTGAATCTAAATCTAAATGATCTGGGATACCATCTTTATCTGTATCTCTTGTTGGATCTCCATTTTGTTCAACAATATCTGGAATACCATCATTGTCATCATCTAAATCAATAGAATCTGGAATGCCATCTCCATCTGAATCTAATCCAATAACTGTAATCGTAACAGTTGCTGTTTTACAAACAGCTGGATTTACTGCTGTGTTACAAACTGTGTAATCTACAGTAACTGTAGTACCTTCTTCGCCTGCTGCTGGTGTATAGCTCATTAATCCTGTTAATGGATCAAAACTTACTACTCCTTTTGCTGTTCCTGTACCTGCATCTACAATTGTGGTATTTGCTCCTGGTAAGTAATCATCAT
>NZ_JBYVJW010000024.1:0-12721 GCF_058147165.1 Polaribacter sp. 2305UL8-11
CGCGGATTTTCTTGGTTTGTGTTTTTTTAGTAACTTTACTAATGTACCAAACGCAACTTTTCTTACACCAAAACGTTAGCAACAATTATGAAAAAAATCTTGCAGATATTGATGATCGGAATTTTGATTGGGTTTTCGTCTTGCAAAGAAAAACAGAGTGAAAAGAAAACCTTGAATACCGAACTAACATATGTCGAGAAAATAAAAAATCTATCGGACAGCATAAGCATCCAAGGAATAACAATCAAAAACCTTTTCAAAAGCCAAATTTTAGCACATCAAGGAGCTGAATTTGATACTACAATGATTATCGAAAAGGTTTACAAACCGCATCAATCACTTTGGAACAATTGCTACGGAGTGATTTTCGGAGAAGAAAATAGTGACAAATTCAACACGACAAGCGGAATGGTGGAATGGAATAGAACACTCTATCTCGAGAACAGGGCTTTTTTTGACCAAAGAGTACAATCGCTCTTGGAAATGAAACTTGACTCTGTTCTGGAAAAGAACCTTGCAAAATTTAACCTATTAGTACCGCACAAGGTAGAATCGACAATCAGTATTTTGTTCACACCAATAACTGGAATTTTATTTGGCGGTTGCGATAATGACCAATTTTGCATTGAGCTAAATTACAAGGAACAGGATATTGTATACACAATTGAAAAAGGAATTCCGCACGAATTAAATCATCTTGCTTACGAACCTTTTCGAGAAAACGACCCGAAAAAAGATTCTGCATTGCGACAAACCATCGACGAGGGATTTGCCTGCTATTTTACTTGGGTCTTTTTCGATGGACAAATCTCAAAGTATGAAGCCGTCGAGAATATGACCGAAAGCGATTGGAATTGGTATATGGAACACGAAAGACAATTATTCACAGAATTAAAACAATATTTCGACGATGAAAGTGGCGACAACCCGCTATTGAGGAACGATAAACTAAAATTGTTCGAGGACGCACCAAAAAGTCTTAATTATTGGCTGGGTTTCCGAATAATCGAAAAATATGTGGAAAAGAATGGACAAGATAGCTGGAGAGATATTTACGAATTGAATGTTGAAAACGTCCTTCAAGAAAGCGAATATGAACAATATATAAACGGACTAAAATAACTGTTGCTAACATTGGCTATAAGTAATTACTTCTACTCGCCTACTTCTGAAAATCCTTGCAAATTTTCAGTTTGGTGTGTACTTGCAAAGTTAACCGCTAATCCACGCAACTACTCATAGCCGAGCCGTTAGCAAACATAAAAAACCACTCCAAGTTTACATTTAACGAAACTTTTTTATATATTTGTATCATAGTTTGACTTTGAAACAGAAATGACAAAACGATTTGAAACTAAATTACTAGAAGAGGCATTTGAATTTATTGAAAAACAAAACCTCAAAGCTAGAAAGAAAATATTTCAGAACATAAGAAGAGCCGAACAACAATCTGATCCAAAGTTTTTCAAAAAATTGACTGACAATATTTGGGAATTTAGAACGCTGTATTCTGGAATTCAATATCGTCTTTTAGCATTTTGGGACAAGGATAATAAAATCGAAACTTTAGTGTTTGCTACTCACGGAATTATTAAGAAAACCAGCAAAGTGGATAAGAAAGAAATAGACAAAGCCGACAAGATTAGAAAAACGTATTTTAAAAATAAAAAGAAATGAAAAGTTATACTTTAGACCAAGCAGAAGACCTTTTAATTGGAAAAAAGGGAACTCAAGAAAGAGATGAATATGAATTTGAGTTAAAACTTGAATTGATTGGAGATATGATTAAAACAGCTCGAAAAAAAAGAAAACTAACTCAAGAGCAATTAGGAGAATTAGTTGGTGTCAAAAAAGCTCAAATTTCTAGACTTGAAAATAGTACAGGAAATGTCACTTTTGAAACCGTAATGAGAATTTTTAATGCTTTAGGAGCAAAAATGAATTTGAACTTACAAATCTAAAAATTACGTTTGCTAACAAAGTATAAAATTAATTGCTTGGTAAAAGCCTACTTACGAAAATCCTAGCGGATTTTCTATTCGGTTTTTATTTGCTAAATTAAGTGCTTAAACACGCAACTAATCTTATACGAACCGTTACCTGCAAGCTGAAAAATGAACCCTGATATAGAAATAATCTGTCCGAATTGCCAATCGAAAGCGAATTTTTATGCTGACGGAACTACAAATGAATACGTTGTTAAACCAAAACATATTGGAAAAATGAGTTGCGGGAATTGCGGAATGAATAAAAAAATCGAAATATTGTCTGAAATGTATTTTTATCAAATTCCAATTGACGATAGAGTCTTATACGCAAGAACATTTGACAACCTATTGCGTTTGAGAAATTACTTTTCTGAAAATTTGAGAATGAATTCTGACCCTGAATTGGACTTCCCTAAATCTTTTTATAAAAATCGGAATAAAATTGTTGAGCTAATAGATAAACGAATAAAGCCAGCCAGTAGGTAAAAATGTTTCAAGATTCAATTACTCTAAAAAATAGACATCAGAAATTCATAAAGACAGTTTCTGAAAATGGAATAGTTTACGGACTGAAAAGTAAAAACGGATTTGCAACATCAAGTTCCACCCAATTTGAGGATGATAATGGAAATCCAATTGGAATGATATGCTTTTGGGCAGAAAAAGTTCGAGCTAAATCCTGCGCTAAAGATGAATGGAAAAAATACAAGGCGACCGAAATTTCATTGGCTGAATTTATGGAAAATTGGTGTATTGGAATGGCTAATGATAGACTTCTAATCGGAACACAATTCGACCAAAACCTGTTCGGATATGAAGTAGAACCATTGGATTTGATTATAGAATTAACGTCTGAATTAAAATCAATCGGAAAGGATTTGACGTTCAGAAAATTTAACGGAATTGCGGACTTGGAAAAGCAAGCAAATGAAATAATAAATGAATAAAAGCCAGCAGGTAACAATGGCTATAAACAATTGCTATTACTGGCTTATCCTGAAAATTCCTTCGGAATTTCCAGCTTGTCGTGTACGTGCAAAAGTCCGTGCTGACACACGCAACTGTTCATAGCCGAGACCGTTGTGGTGCATTTGACCAAACAAGGCTCTATTCAATAACTTAACGCAACAAATTGAAAATGAAAGAGTTTTTTAAAGACATATTTGAATATCATACTCACTTTAACCAAAAGCTGGTTGAACAACTGGTTGAATATGAAAATAAAATACCTGAACGGACAATTCCTCTCTTTTCTCACTCGATGAATGCCCAACAAATCTGGAACGCAAGAATAACTGGAAAAGAAAAACTGGGTGTTCATCAAATACATTCACTCGAACAATGTTCTATAATTGACAATGAAAATTATCAAGAAACGCTTAAAATAATTGATGAGCGTGAATTAGAAGAAAGAATTAAATACGAGAACTCAAGAGGAACGGAATTTGACAATTCAATCCAACAGATTTTATTTCACGTAGCAAATCATTTCAGCCATCATAAAGGACAAATCATTTCGGATTTAAGACAAAGCGGAATTGACCCAATTGTAACTGATTATATCTTTTACAAACGATAGATGAAAATAAAAAACGACACCACAACATTGGCTATAAGTAATTGCTTGTTCTCGCCTACTTCTGAAAATCCTCGCGGATTTTCAGCTTGGTGTGTACTTGTAAAGTTAATCGCTAAACCACGCAACTACTCATAGCCGAGACCGTTGTGTGTCATTTGAAAACCAATCTTGAGTGAAAGAATATTACTGCATTAATTTAAAATTCAAAAACACCGAAATTTCATCTGAAATCTTTCATTCCCATTTGTACGTTTCCGACAAAGAAATGTATTTTCAAATAATCGATAATAAACCAAATTCTCAAATTGACAGACATTTTATGATGTCAAAAGGTGCACACGGACTATTTGAGGATAATTTTGAAATAACCGAAACTGAAATTGGACTTTTTCTTGATAAAAGCAAAATTTACAGAACAACTTCATTTCAAACTGACTTACAGAATACATATTTTACTATTTATGTGAGCAAAATCGCCATAGTATTTCCAAATAAGCACAAAGAATACATAAACGAGGGAAAAGCTTTTCTAAACAAAAACGGACTGAAAGTGGTAAATACTTTTTACTCTTTTTTCACCAACCTGAAAGACAAAAATACTTTCTCAATTTCGAGAATAAATGGAATGTCTGAATACTACGAAGCAAAACCTCTTACCTTTAGACCTGAACTGGAATTCACAAATAACGAAACACGAGGCAGTGAAGAATTTACAGTTAAGAAAACACCTTCTATCAACTATAAATTTGATAACGCTGATTTTGAAAAAGTAAAAAGAACAATTCAAATAATCTGCAACTTTTTATCATTTTGTTTTGGAATTCGCATTATTTGTGAGAAACTGACTTACAGAACGGAGGAACAAATTTTTGTCTTTAGAGACACATCGCCTAACAACAAAACATTCGTTTCTGATTTTGCTGTAATCTTCTATCATTTAGAAGAAAATTATAACATTCAAAAAATACTCAAAACAGATTGGTTCTCGAGCTATCTAAAAAATGAACAAAAATTTAATAAAGCGATAGATAATTATTTACATTCCAGAGAAGTTGATTTAAACGCATCCTTTTTATTGCTTTTTAATATAATTGAGATTTTCAATATTAAACAAGAAATTGAAAAATTTGATCTTAAGGCATCAAAAGAAGATAATTTCAATAAGGCATTTGAATTAATTTCTCAAACTTTAGAAAATAGCGAAGACAGTGAATTGCTAAAAGACAAATGGAACGGGTTAATTAATAAAATTGAAATAAAACCTTTAAAAAGCCCATTGGAAGAAACTTTAAATTTGAACAACATCAATCCAAAGGATTTTGGATATTCTTTTGGGAAATTAAAAACGACTCGAGATAAACTAACTCACGGAAGTGTGAACTCGATAAAGGAAAAGGATTTGAAATCTCAAATTTACTGTTTGAGAAAAATAGCTATAAGGTTAATTTTAGCTAACTTGGGATTGAAAAATGATTTAAAAAACGCCACACAACAATGGCTATAAGTAATTGCTTGTTCTCGCCTACTTCTGAAAATCCTCGCAGATTTTCAGTTTGGTGTGTACTTGTAAAGTTTCGTGCAAACCCACGCAACTACTCATAGCCGAGTACGTTAGCCACAATATGAAAATCGCAATTCTAAAAATAATTTTACTATTTAATTTACTAACTTTTGGTCAAGAAAGTTCCGAAAAAAGCAAACTCGAAATTATTGCGGAAAAGATTGGCGATTTAGATAAAGATGGAATAGATGAAAAAGTTATTGTCTATGAAACAAATGAACCAACTGAATATGGAAATATAAGAGAAATTTGTATTCTAAAAAAAGTTGACGGAAAATGGAAAGATTGGAAAAATTCCAAAAGTGCAGTATTGAAAAGTGGAGAAGGCGGAATGATGGGCGATCCTTTTGAAGGAATTGAAATACAAAATGGAATTTTAAGTATTAACTTTTTTGGAGGAAGTAGTTGGAAATGGTCTTACACAGACAAATATAGATTTCAGAACAATAGATTTGAATTGATTGGTTATTCAAGTAATTACTTTAAACTTTGTCAATATTGGAGTTCTGTTGACTTCAATTTATCAACTGGAAAATTAATTTCTAAAAAGGAATATGAAAAGTGTGAAAATGAAGAACAACAAACTTATAAGAGAGAAAACGAAACGTTTTACAAGAAAAATATTGAGATAACTTTACAAAATCGGCAAGAAAGAGAAATAAAGATATTGACACCAAAATACAATCGTGAAATTTACATTGCGAATGGAAATGAATAAAATACTGTGGCTAACACCGTATATAATTTATTGCTGGCTTTTTGCTTACTTACGAAAGTCCTCGCAGATTTTCAGTTTGGTGTGTACTTGTAAAGTTTCGTGCAAACCCACGCAACTACTCATAGCCGAGTACGTTGGCATTAATTAAAAACGAAAATAGAAAACATTAAGAAATCCTTGGAAACAAGGGTAGACAATATGCTCTGCAATGGTTTTGTTCCAGTAGCTTTTTTAGTAACCTTAAGGTTCATATTGAACCAAATAACCTTTAAAAAAAATACGAATATGGAGCAAATAATCAGAAACAATAAAGTCAGAACAAATATTAAGAATGGAATAAAATCTACGATTGAGACAGTTTGGGCTATTGGGACATCCATTGCAGGCGCTATTGCGCTAAAGAATAATTAGAAAATCTGAAAATGACTCATACAATTAAGATGTTTTTAAAGTTAGGAAGTTTAGAAAACATAACTGACCTTTATGAAAATGGAACGATTTATATAAATACTATAGAGTATTTTAAAAAAATTGAGGATAATGATTTACGTGGAGACAATTACGAAGGAGCATCTGAAATTATAAATTCTCTTCCTGGAACTTTTAGAATACCTGGAATTGACCGTGATTTTAAATATGAAAAAGTTCATTTAAAAAAATCATTTGACCAAGTTTTAGGAAATATTTATTCACTTTACTGCATATCTTCAAAGGGTTTTCCAAATCCATTAGATTTTCGGATAGACGAAAAGAATTTAAGATTTGGTACGCATTGTTTATTAATTAAAAACAGTCAATATTTTTTCGATAAAATACAATCTGAATTAAAAAACAAAGGATTTGACTTTCGACACGGATTTGTAAGCTATTATGACAAAGATAATGTCACCAACAAAGAACTGACTTTATTTGACAAACCAATGGAATTTGAATATCAAAAAGAATTTCGATTCTATGTTCACAATAATAAACTTGAGCCGATTAAAATACGAATTGGTAGTTTGAAAGATTATGCAGAAATAATTCAGACAAAAGATTTAACTGAATTAACAATTGAATTGAAAAATAACTAATGCCAACACCGTGTATAATTAATTGCTTGGTTTTAGCCAATTTACGAAAGTCCTCGCGGACTTTCTATCTGTATTTTATTTGCTAACTTTAGTGCTTAAATCAAGCAACTAATCATACACAACAACGTTGGGCATAATTAAAAACGAATGAGAATTATCGAAATAAATGGGAACAAGTTTTCAAATCAGAAAGGTTTTTATCGAGAAGTGGAATCTAAAATGACTTCAGGTTTAAATTGGAAAATTGGTCGAAATTTAGATGCTTTTAATGACGTTTTATCTGGAGGATTTGGAATTCACGAAGTGGATGAAAAATATATTTTAAAATGGCATCGAAGTGAAAAAAGTAAATCGGAATTAAAATATTTTGACAAGATAATAGAGATAATTAAAGAACACGAAAATATAGAATTACAATTAACATAAATGCTATTCTGGAAAACTGAAAATAGAATTGAACGAAAACAAGAATTTTACTCAAAGATTAAAGAGTATTATGTTGGAATTGCTAAAAATCAAATCCCAATAGAATTACTAAATGAAATAATTTTAAAAGTAACTAACAGGATTTATGATGATTATAAGAGATTTTGGAAACAATATCCTAAATCCCGAAAAAGATATTCAACTTTAAAAATGTCTGATATTGAGAATCCTTTAATTCACTTTATGATAACTGATTTCTTTGAAGAAAGGAATATAGCTGAAAGTCGGAATTTTTCAAAAATTCTGTTTAAAAAGAATGAGAAGGAATTTAATGAACATTTGGAATATAAAAACTGGTACGAAACGAAATAAAAACTATGCCCAACACCATATATAATTTATTGCTGGCTTCTTGCCTACTTACGAAAATCCTCGCGGACTTTCTTTGTCGGTAATTATTTACTAAATTAGTTGCTTAAACCACGCAACAAACCATATACCAACACGTTAGCCTTAATTAGAGAAAAAACCAAAAATGATATTCAATAACAGAAAAAGGAAACAAGCAGTAAAAGACTTTTTTGAATATGTAGAATCTGAATTATTAACTAATGAAGAAGATTCAGAAGTCATTAATGGAGTAAAAAAACAACTAAAAAGCGGAATTGAACTAATAGAAAATAATGAATGGGGAATTGCGTTTGAAAATCTCTCTTCAGAATTAGTTGAGCATTACATTATAGTTGATAGAAAAGGAAATGATTTAGTAAAAAAAGTAATTAAACTCTGTAAATTAAATAAAAAATGGGAATTTGATTTAAGGAGAATAAAATCACTTGGTTATAAAATGGGAAGTTGGAAATTAACTGATTCTGAAAAATTAGCTAAAGAAAACAAATACACATTTTACAAACCAAGCAGAGAAATATTAAAAAATCTAAAAGTTGGTAATATTGTAAAACTCACATTTGAATTTGAATCTTCTAATTCAAAACATCCAGGAGCAGAAAGAATGTGGCTTGAAATTACCGAAATAAAAGAGGAGAAATTTAAAGGAAAATTGGACAATCATCCATTTTATCTTCACGAATTATATGCTGGAGACGAAATTGAATTTGAATATAAACACATAATTGACCACGATTTAGAATTATCTGAACCCAATCTTGTAGACAAATATTATGATAGATGTTTTGCTACAAATAAAGTATTGTATGAAAATGCACCAATAAACTATATTTATAGAGAGGAACCAATGGAAAAAGATGAAGAAAGAGATTACGTAGATACTGGTTGGAGAATTTTATCAGGAGACGAATCTGATGAATATATGGAAGATTCAGAAAATATTAGTTTAGTTTCAATTGGTTCTATTTTATCCAGAGATGATTCGTTTATCGACTTATTCGAATCTGAAATTGGAACAAGTTTTGAGCGTAATGAAAATGGAATATTTAAAGAAATTACCGAATAATAACTAAGGCTAACAACGTGTATAATTCATTGCTATTACTCGCCTACTTGGAATTTCCTTCGGAAATTCCTCTGGTTCGTTTTTGTTTACTAAATTAGTTGCTGAAACACGCAACGAAATCATACACAAACACGTTAGCCACAAGTTGAAGAAACAGATGAACTACGAAATACCAAATGCATATAATTGGTTTGCGAAACTAAATTTAACGCAATTCATTCCTTGGAATTTTGAAACGGATATTAATCCGAATTCATCAATTAACGAACGATTTAAAATTGAGTGTGAACAAAATCGTGAAGTTCTGACTTTTGGGCGAAGACAAGATATGGACACATTTGTCGGATTTGAAATTGTGAGCGGAAAAGTAACGGAAAATGTAATTGTATTTCATCCTTCATTTGGGACGAATGTGAAAGGTTGGAATATCATCGAATCTGAACACTCGGATTTTTTTGACTTTATGCATAAACGTGTTTTACCTGAAATGAAAGAATGGATTCCTGAAGATGACGTGAATGATTATATCGAAACTAATTAAATCTTTGTAAAAAATGTGTGAAGATTGTTTTGATAAAGAATATTATGGATTTCCTTCTCAAGTTGAATTTGAAAAATTTGAAGAAATTTTAGACCAAAAATGTAGTTCTGAAAAAGTTCAAATACTGGAATCACAAAACGAAAAAGAAAGCGGATTAATGGACTTCAGAATGTATTATAAATGTAATACTTGTGATGAAAAATATGCAATGTCAATTCCTGATAACGCTTGGAGAGGTTATTTCTTAACTGAACAAAACGCAATTGAATATCATAATAAATTAAAAGAATCAGATAAAAAGAAAAAATATGGTTGTTGGATTATTTTAATTCTAATAATAGCAATCGGAATTTACTCATTATTGAAATAAAACCAGTGGCTAACACCGTATATAATTTATTGCTAGTTCTAGCCTACCTACGAAAATCCTCGCGGATTTTCTATTCGGTTTTTATTTGCTAAATTAGGTGCTAAACCACGCAACAAACCATATACAAACACGTTAGCAACAAGCAAAATAAACATCGCAAATGAAAACACTCGCATTAGTAATTGGAAACAATGATTATTTAGGAGACTCCAAACTTGACAACGCAGTTAATGATTCTCAAGCTATTGCAGAGACTTTTGAGAGACTAAATTATGATGTTATATCCAAAATAAATTGTAAATCAAGTGACTATGGAGAAGCTCTGACTGAATTTGAAAAAAGAGTTGTCAATTATGACGCATTAATATTTTATTTTGCTGGTCACGGATTCCAGTTTGGAGGTGAAAATTATTTAGCTTCAATAGAATGTCCTATTGAAAACCCAAATAAACATATTTGCGAAAGAACCTGTATAAGATTAACCGAAATAACTGATATAATAAGAGAATCTAACACAAAAGTCAACATAATTATAATTGACGCTTGTAGAAGAAGTTTTGAAAGAGGAGTATCTAATTCGTTCACCCAAGTAAATGCACCTGAAGGAACAATAATTGCATTTTCAACATCACCTGGAGAAGGAGCAAAAGATGCAGGAATGGAAGGTCATAGTTTATATACTGGAGCTTTATTAAAATATTTGGGTCGCGAATTAATGTCAGTTGAAGAATTGTTTAAAAAAGTTAGAAAAACTGTGTACAATTTATCAAATGGAAGTCAAACAAGTTGGGAACATACTTCACTTGTTGGTGATTTCTTTTTCAATACTGGTCAAATGGTACATTCTGTTTCAATTCCTTATGATGAAGTAGTCGTTAAAGACAGAATGTTTCTGTCTAAAGGAACTACTATAGATAAGATAATAACTGATTTAGCTTCTAGTAATTGGAATGCACAAAATCCTGCAATGGATAGGTTTAATTCTTTAAATCCTACACAAATAAATAAAGATGAACAATTTATTATTGGAAGAAATATTTTGCAGTCTGCTGGCTACGCACATAATTCAACTAATTTTATGGATAATTTAGGTACAAACTTATTTAAATATAATAATAATAATAATAATAATAATAATAATAGAGAAAATCATCTACTAAATGGAATGTTATTCGAAATTTATTTTGATAATAATGGAGATTTCAGAAGAGGAAATTTCAAAAACTACTATTCAGATAAAGTTTTTGAATTAAGACATTTACCACAATTTAAAAAATCATTTGAATTTATTACAAATGCTTTGTCTCCTTTTAATAATGAGCTTTTTTACATCCCCTCAAATGTTGACAGAGTAATTGATATAGACATTTTAGCATCAGTTAAAAAAGTCAATGGTACAAGTGGCAATGAAGTAGAATATCAAATTATTGAATCTATTATTTGTCAAAATAAAGACATAACAAAACCTATTAGTTCAATTACTCAAATAGGGACAAATTCAGAATATTTAAAGAAAGTATTATCAGAATATTTAGTCGCACCAATTGAATTACTTAACTTAAATGAAAATATAGAAATCAAAAAATTAGCTTTTAGAAAAGATTTGGAATAAAATGAGTAAAGCCAGTTGCTAACACCGTATATAATTTATTGCAAGTTCTAGCCTACTTACGAAAACCCTCGCGTATTTTCTATTCGGTTTTTATTTGCTAAATTACGTGCTCAACCACGCAACAAACCATATACAAACACGTTGTGCGTCATACCAAGAAACCCAGAAATAAATGATAAAAATCCCATTGAATAGAGCCATTCAACTTTTAGAAGCAAGACTTTCAGAGGTTGATAAACCGCAAACTGATTTGAAAGCTTTAAAAAGTCGTCTTAAGATTGATGTTGAGGGAATATTTGGACAAGGAAGTACGCAAGCATTTACTGTAATTGGTCTTGACACATTACATTTTGACAAACCCGATAAACTTGCAAAATGTAAAACGACTTTCAGGCAAACCATTCAAGGTTGGATTGAGTACATTAAGGATTTTAACATCATAGAAAAAGAAAAGATTGAGATTTCCGAACAAGAGTATAAAGAAAAGTACAAGGCTCTACAAAAAAAATGGAATGATTTAGTTCCTGAATATAATCAACTACTAACTGATTACGAAAAAACCATTGGGAATTACGATGATGCTCTTTCCGAATTGAAAATCTTACAAGACAAATTGAGCGAAAAACAAACTTTAGGAGAAATGATAAAGATTTTGTTTTTAGGAGCGAGTCCAATAGACGAAGTTAAATTGAGAATTGATGAAGAAGTAAGAGACATTGAAGGTGGATTAAAATTAGCTGCTTTAAGAGACCTTTTTGAACTTAAAACTGAATGGGCTATAAATACGAAAACATTACAACAAGCGATGCTTGACGAGCATCCAACTATTGTGCACTTTTCAGGTCACGGAGATGCAAGCGGAATTGCTGTTGAAGACTCATTAGGTAATGCAAAACTTATCGAAAATGATGCAATCGGAAGTTTATTTGAACTTTTCTCTAAAGACATAAAGTGTGTTGTTCTAAACTCTTGCTACTCAGAATCACAAGCATTAGAAATATCAAAACACATTCCCTATGTAATTGGAATGAAAAAGTCTGTTAATGATAAAGCTGCGATAGCTTTTTCAGTTGGATTCTACACAGCATTGGGTGCTGGAAAAGACATAGAGTTTGCTTTTAGAATGGGAGTTGTCGCAGTTAAATTGGAAGGAATTGCAGGAAGTGAAATACCTGTGTTATTAGGATAATGGAAAAGTACGAACGCACAACAATGTATATAAAACATAGCTAATATAGGCTTTCCAAGAGGTTCGTGTGTATTTGCAAAGAACGCCAAATTTTTAAATTTGGCTTTTAAAATAAAGGTAATGTGGCAAAAAATGGTTGGTAATTTTTACATCAAGATTTGTTATATTCCCAAAGTTAATTTGAACAGGA
>NZ_JBYVJW010000025.1:0-7810 GCF_058147165.1 Polaribacter sp. 2305UL8-11
GATGGATAAGTTGTGCCCCCAACTGTAAACTGTGTTACTGTTAATGGATTGTTCTCTGTATCTGTATCATTATTTAACAATCCATTAGCTGCATTTACGGTTAATGGGGTGTCTTCTGTTACTGTATTTGTGTCTGCTTGTGCTACTGGTGCATCATTTACTGGGGTTACTGTAATATCTAATGTACTTGTTGCTGTAGCTGTACCATCACTTACTGTATATGTTACTTGTGGAACTGCACCATTAAAATTAGATGCTGGTGTATATGTATAACTACCATCTGAATTTACTTGTAATGTTCCTTCTGTTAGGGTAATTGGTACTCCAACTGTGGCTGCACTTCCATTTATTTGTAATCCTGTTACAGTTAATGTATTATTCTCTGTATCTGAATCATTATTTAAAATTCCATTCGCTGCTGATACTGTTAATGGAGTATCTTCATTTGTTGTATTTGTATCTGCTTGTGCTACTGGTGCATCGTTTACTGGACTTACTGTCAAATCTAATGTTGAATTCGCAGTATTGGTTCCATCACTTACTGTATACGTTACTTGAGGAACTGTGCCATTGTAATTCGAAGCTGGCGTAAATGTATAACTACCATCTGAATTGATCTGTAATGTTCCTTCTGATAACGTTACTGTACTTCCTGATGGATAAGTTGTGCCCCCAACTGTAAACTGTGTTACTGTTAATGGATTGTTCTCTGTATCTGTATCATTATTTAAAATTCCATTCGCTGCATTTACGGTTAATGGTGTGTCTTCTGTTACTGTATTTGTGTCGGCTTGTGCTACTGGTGCATCATTTACTGCATTAACAGTTATTCCAATTGTTCCTTGGTTTGCAGAAACTAAACCATCATTATCTTGAATTGTATAATTAATACTTGCTGGGCCATTATAATTTGCAACTGGTGTAAATGTCACATTTCCTAAGGCATCAACTGTATACGTTCCAACATTTGTTACAACTAAAGGAGTTGTAGAGTTTCCTATATTAGAAGAGTTATTAGGGTCTATTAATGTTATTGTTGATGGATTTATTGTACCATCATCTGTATCATTTCCACCAATTGTATTTATAGTTATTGGAGTATCTTCATTTGTATTATTACCTAAATCATTAACTGCAACTGGTGCATCATTAATTGGGTTTACTGTAATATTTAAAGTTCCTGATATTGTTGCTGTACCATCTGTAACATTGTATGTTACTTGAGGAACTGTACCATTAAAATTAGCTGCTGGTGTAAAGATATAACTACCATCAGAAGATATCTCTAAAGTTCCTTCTGTTAAACTAGCTGTATCTCCTGCATTATATGTTGTACTATTTATAACAAATGTTGCTATTGATATTGGATCATTATCTGCATCAGAATCATTGTTTAATAATCCGTTTGCAGCAGTAACTGTTAATGGAGTATCTTCATTTGTGTTGTTAGTTTCTGAAACAACTACTGGAACATCATTTACAGATGTAACTGTGATTGCTATTGTTCCTTGGTTTGCAGAAACTAAACCATCATTATCTTGAATTGTATAATTAACATTTGCTGGACCATTGTAATTTGCAATTGGTGTAAATGTTACGTTTCCTAAAGCATCTACTGCATACGTTCCAACTCCTACAATAGTTAATGGTGTTGTTGAATTACCTGTATTAGAAGGATTTGAAGGGTCTATTAATACAATTGTTGATGGAACTACATTGCCATCATCTGTATCATTTGTGCCAATAGTATTTATAGTTATTGGAGTGTCTTCATTTGTTGTATTTCCTAAATCATTTACTGCAACTGGTGCATCGTTTACAGAAGTAACTGTAATATCTAACGTGCTTGTTACATCCACAGTTCCATCTGTAGTTGTATAGGTAACTTGTGGTACAGACCCATTAAAATTAGTTGCTGGTGTAAATGTATAACTTCCATCAGAATTAATAGTTAAAGAACCTTCTGTTAAGTTAACTGTTGTACCTGCTGTATAAGTAGTTGCTCCTATTTTAAATTCTTTTACTGATAATGCATCACCATCAATGTCTGAATCGTTATTTAACAATCCGTTTGCAACATTTACTGTTAAAGTTGTGTCTTCTGTAGTTGTTTTTGTATCTGGATTTGCAACAGGTGCATCATTTACTGGATTTACAGTAATATTTAAAGTACTACTTGCATTTGGTGTTCCTGTGCCATCTGTAATTGTATAGTTTACTTGAGGTACAGCTCCGTTGAAATTAGCTGCAGGAATAAATACGTAACCACCACCTGCATTAATTGTTAAATTACCTTCTGTTAAATTAGCTGTTTGACCAGCTGTATATGTCATACCTCCAGCTACAAATTGAGTAACAGTTATTGGGTCTAAATTGGCATCTGTATCATTTTTAGTTAAGCTTTTTGCATCCCCATTTGCAACTGTTAAAGTTACTTCTTCGTTTGTAACGTTTGTATCTGGATTTGCAACAGGAGAAAATGCTGATTGTGGTACTGCAATTGTTACTACTGCTGTATCAAAACCTCCATTTCCATCGGAAATTTGATAGGTAAATGTATCTGTTCCGTTATTAAATCCTGCTTGAGGTGTATAAGTAATTCTATCATCTGATGTATCTCCTGGAGTTCCATTATCAAAAATAACAGCTGTACCTTTTGTAGGTGCAACAGTAATTGCACTTATTGATAAAGTGTCTCCATCTAAATCATTATCATTAGTTAATACAGGAATATTAACTGCTGTATTTGGATCTGTAGCTGAGTTATCATCAGTTGCAACAGGGTTATCATTTACTGGTGTAACTGTAATTTTTAATGTGCTATCTGCAGTATTAGTTCCATCTGTTGCTCTATAAGTAATTGTAGGAACTACTCCATTAAAGTTGGCAACTGGTGTAAAATCGTAGCTTCCATCAGCATTCATTTTAATCGTTCCAACATTTGGAATAACTCTTGTGCCTCCTGTTGTTGGGTTTACTGTTACAGTTGTGCCACCAACCGTAAATTGAGAAACTGTAATTGTATCTCCATCTAAATCTGAATCGTTACTTAAAACACCATTTGCAGCATTTACATTTAAAACTGCGTCTTCTGCAACTGTATTGGTATCTGCAACTAAAGTTGGAGTATCATTTACTGGGTTTACTGTAATATCTAATGTAGATGTTGATGTGTCTGTACCATCTGTTGCTGTATAAGTAACTTGAGGATAAGCACCATTAAAGTTTGTGGCTGGTGTAAATACATAACTACCATCTGTATTAATTTGCAACATTCCTTGTGTAATGTTTGCTGTTGTATTTACAGGATAATCTGTACTATTAATAGTAAATTTTGTAACGGTTAATGTACTATTTTCTATGTCTGAATCATTACTTAATACACCATTTGCTACTGTAACTGTTAATGTGATATCTTCATTTGTAGAGCCTGTATCTGCAACCAATGTTGGTGCATCATTTACTGGGTTAACAGTAATATTTAAAGTACTGTTAGCTGTATTTGTTCCGTCTGTAATTGTATAATTTATAACTGGTACAGCTCCATTAAAGTTTAGTGCTGGTGTAAAGTTATAACTACCATCTGCATTTACTTTAAGAGTTCCTTCTGTTAAGGTTGCTGTTGTTCCTGCTGTAAAAGTTGTTCCGTTTACTGTAAATTGAGTTACAGATAATGCACTATTTTCTGGGTCTGAATCGTTATTTAATAATCCGTTTGCGGCTGTTACATTTAATGCAACGTCTTCGTTTGTTGCTCCAGTATCTGCTATTGCAACTGGTGAATCGTTAATTGGATTTACAGTAATATCTAAATTAGCAGTTGTAGTTAAGACTCCATCTGTAATCGTATATGTTGCTTGAGGTACAGCTCCATTAAAATTAGTTGCTGGTACATAAACATAACTACCATCAGCATTAATTTTTAGAGTTCCTGCAGCTATAGTAGCTGTTTCTCCTGCTAAATAAGAAGTTCCTCCAACTACAAAACCTGATACATTTATTGCGTTTCCATCTACATCAGAATCATTTTTAAGAACTCCATCTGTAGCAGAAACTGTAAGTGTTGTATCTTCATTTATTGAATTTGTATCATCTACTGCAACTGGTGCATCATTAATTGTGTTTACAGAAAGAGATAAAGTACTGCTTGTAGTATTTGTACCATCTGTAATTGTATAATTTATAACAGGAACTGCTCCATTATAATTTAGTGCTGGTGTAAAGTCATAACTACCATCAGCATTAATTTTAATAGTCCCTTCTGTAATTGTTGCTGTTGTTCCTGCTGTATATACTGTTCCATTAACTGTAAATTGAGTCACAGTTAATGTATTGTTTTCTGGATCTGTATCGTTGTTGATTAACCCATTTGCTGCTGATACATTTAAGGTAGTATCTTCATTTGTTGTGTTTGTGTCTGGAACTGCAACTGGTGCATCGTTAATTGGATTTACAGTAATATCTAAGGTAGATGTTGCTGTATTTGTTCCATCTGAAGCTGTATAAGTTACTTGAGGAACTGATCCATTAAAGTTTAATGCTGGTGTAAATACATAACTACCATCTGCATTTAATTTTAATGTTCCTTCTGTAATTGATGCTGTATTTCCTGCTGGATAATTTGTTCCGCTAACCGTAAATTGAGTTACAGTTAAAGCGTTATTTTCTATATCTGAATCGTTTTTTAAAACTCCATTTGCTGCTGTTACATTTAATACTGTATCTTCATTTGTAGTTCCAGTATCTGCAACTAATGTTGGTGCATCATTTACTGGAGTTACAGAAATATCTAATGTTGTATTAGAGGTATTTGTTCCATCTGAAGTTGTATATGTTACTTGAGGAACTGAACCGTTAAAGTTTAATGCTGGTGTAAATATATAACTTCCATCAGCATTCATTTTAATAGTTCCTTCTGTTAAAGTTGCTGTATCTCCTGCATTGTAACTCGTTCCGTTTATAGAAAAAGTAGTAACTGTTAATGGGTTACCATCTATATCTGAATCGTTCTTTAAAACTCCATTTGCTGCTGACACATTTAATACTGTATCTTCTGCAACTGTATTTGTATCTGCAACTACTGTTGGTGCATCATTTGTTGGTAAAACAGTAATATTTAAAGTGCTTTGAGCTGTTAAACTTCCGTCTGAAACTGTATATGTAACTTGAGGAACAGTACCATTAAAGTTAGCTTTTGGTGTAAATACATAGCTACCATCTGCATTTAATTTAAGTGTACCTTCTATTAAAATAATATCTGTACCAACTGTTTTTGGAGCTCCTCCAATTGTAATTGCTGTAACTGTTAAAGCATCTCCATCTATATCTGAATCGTTATTTAAAACTCCGTTTGCTGCTGTTACATTTAATACTGTATCTTCATTTGTAGAGCCAGTATCTGCGACTGCAACTGGTGCATCATTTACAGAATTAACTGTAATGTCTAATGTGCTTGTAACTGTTGTTGTTCCGTCTGAAACTGTGTACGTTACTTGTGGCACTGCACCTTTAAAGTTGGTTGTTGGTGTAAATGTATAGCTACCATCAGAATTTACGACTAATGTACCTGAAGCTAAATTAGCTGTATCTCCAGCATTATAAGTATTTCCTCCAACAGTAATTTTAGTAACTGATAATGGATTACCATCTGTATCAGAATCATTATTTAATAATCCGTTTGCGGCTGTTACATTAAAAGGAGTATCTTCATTTGTAGAGCCAGTATCTGCGACTGCAACTGGTGCATCATTTACAGGGTTCACAGTAATATCTAACGTACTTGTGTCTGTTAATGTTCCGTCTGAAACTGTATATGTTACTTGTGGAACTGCCCCATTAAAGTTTGCTACTGGTGTAAATACATAACTCCCATCAGCATTTAACTTAATTGTTCCTTTTGTTGGAATAGTTACTGTGTTTCCTGCTGTATTTGCGCCTGCAATCCCATCAACAGAAAAAGTTGTTACCATTAATGTAGTTCCTGTATCTACATCTGTATCATTTTTAAGCACACCATCTACAGCTAAAACTGTTAAAGTTGTATCTTCATTTGTAGAATTTGTATCTGGATTTGCAACAGGTGCATCATTTACAGGATTTACTGTTAAGTCTAATGTGCTTGTTACTGTTGTTGTTCCGTCTGAAACTGTATATGTTACTTGTGGAACTGTTCCATTAAAATCTCCTGCTGGTGTAAATGTGTAGCTACCATCAGAATTTACAACTAGTATACCTTCTGTTAAATTTGCTGTAACACCTGCATTATAGGTATTTCCTCCAACTGTAATTTTAGTTACAGTTAATGGATTTCCATCTACATCTGAATCGTTCTTTAAAAGACCGTTTGCATCATTTACACTTAAAGTTGCTCCTTCATCAACAGAATTTGTATCTGCAACTGCAACAGGAATATCATTTACTGCGTTCACAGTAATTCCTATAGTTGCTTCGTTTGAAGAAAATACGCCATCATTATCTTTAATTGTATATTTAATATTTGCATTACCATTAAAATTAGCAACTGGTGTAAAAGTTACAGTTCCTAATGAGTTAACTGTGTAAGTACCAACATTTGTAATTACTAAAGGTGTTGTAGAATTACCAATATTAGATGCGTTATTTGGATCTATTAATCTAACTGTTGATGGGTCTATTGTTCCATCATCTGTATCATTTGCGCCAATAGTTGCAACTGTTACTGGTGTATCTTCATTTGTTGTTGTGCCTAAATTATCTACAGCAACTGGTGGATCGTTTACAGGGTTTACTGTAATATCTAACGTACTTGTTAAATCTACAGTTCCATCTGTCATTGTGTAAGTTGCTTGTGGTACTGTTCCATTAAAATTTAATGCTGGTGTAAATACATAACCACCATCTGAATTTAATTGTAATGTTCCTTCAGTTAAATTAGCTGTGTCTCCTGCATTATAGGTTGTAGAACCTATTGTAAATGTTTTTACAGATTTTGCATCTCCATCTATGTCTGTATCATTGGCTAAAACACCATTTGCAGCTAGAACTGTTAAAGTTGTATCTTCATTTGTTGAGTTTGTATCTGCAACAACGGTTGGTGCATCATTTACAGGATTTACTGTAATGTTTAATGTACTTGTATCATTTGTAGTTAAACCTGAATTATCAGTAACTGTATAAGTAATTTCTGGAACTGAACCATTAAAGTTAGCTACAGGAATAAACTCATAACTACCATCTGTATTCACTTTTATTGAACCTACATTTGGTATATTAAATGCTGTTCCTGCTGTGATAGTTCCTGTAAAACCATTTACTGAAAAATCTACAACTGCTAATGCATCTAGGTTTCCATCTGTATCATTTTTAAGGACTCCATTTGCAGCATTTACATTAAGAGTTACATCTTCATTTGTAGAACCTGTATCTGGATTTCCAACTGGTGGGAAAGGTGAAATTGGAACTGTTATATTTACAACAGCTGTATCAAAACCTCCATTTCCATCAGAAATTTGGTATGTAAAAGAATCTGAAAAATTATTAGCTCCTGCATTTGGAGTGAATTTTATAGTTCCGTTTGCATTTATAGTTGCTGTTCCGTTTGTAGGCTGCACAGTAATACTACTTACTGTAATTGTATCTCCATCTAAATCATTATCATTATTTAACACTGGAATATCAATAGCAACTCCAGGGTCTGTACCTGCTGTATCATTTGTAGCTACTGGTGCATCATTAATTGGGTTTACTGTAATGGTTAATGTTGAGTTGGCTGTATTGGTACCATCACTTACTGTATAGGTTACCTGTGGTACTGATCCATTAAAGTTGGCTA
>NZ_JBYVJW010000026.1:0-5937 GCF_058147165.1 Polaribacter sp. 2305UL8-11
AAAAAATACTTTAAAAAAACAGTTGTGAGATTCAAAAGAGGGTGTATATTTGCACCCGCTAAGCGAAAACACAAAGCGCTATTAAGTTTTGTATGTTGTGTTGATTTAGTGTATGTTCATTGAGAGTTTGATTTTGTTAAGAGGTTTTTTATTTAGGTATTTGATTCAACTAGGTAGGCTTTATTTTTTTAAAAAAAAGTTTCAATTTTATTTGGTTGATAAAGAAAAAGCATAGTATCTTTGCAGTCCGATTTTTCGGGCAAAAAAGTTCAGTTTTTTAGGGTTTAGAAAATAAATAAAAAATAAATTATTTTTTTATTGTCAGAATGAAAATAGTTTATATATTTGCAGCCGCTAACAAAAACAGCGAAAGAAGTTCAGGGAGATTTTGGAATAATTAGTAAATAATTAGATAGTTCGATTCTATCATTTCTACAAAGGTGAAGTAAGAAGCAGGTGATTAAAACTTGTCTGTGGTTGCTTGACCAAGTTCATTGAAAATATTGAAATTGACAGCGTAAACAAAGAGTAGAATAACCGCATTAATTAATTTAATGTAAATTCTTTTGAAACTTATTCATTCATATTATTAAAGATATACAATGAAGAGTTTGATCCTGGCTCAGGATGAACGCTAGCGGCAGGCTTAACACATGCAAGTCGAGGGGTAACAGGAGTGCTTGCACTCGCTGACGACCGGCGCACGGGTGCGTAACGCGTATAGAATCTACCTTTTACAGGGGGATAGCCTTTAGAAATGAAGATTAATACCCCATAGTATTGAGAAATTGCATGATTACTTAATTAAAGATTTATCGGTAAAAGATGACTATGCGTCCTATTAGCTAGATGGTAAGGTAACGGCTTACCATGGCGATGATAGGTAGGGGCCCTGAGAGGGGGATCCCCCACACTGGTACTGAGACACGGACCAGACTCCTACGGGAGGCAGCAGTGAGGAATATTGGGCAATGGAGGAGACTCTGACCCAGCCATGCCGCGTGCAGGAAGACTGCCCTATGGGTTGTAAACTGCTTTTATACAGGAAGAAACACTGCTACGTGTAGCAGCTTGACGGTACTGTAAGAATAAGGACCGGCTAACTCCGTGCCAGCAGCCGCGGTAATACGGAGGGTCCGAGCGTTATCCGGAATCATTGGGTTTAAAGGGTCCGCAGGCGGTCAATTAAGTCAGAGGTGAAATCCCATAGCTTAACTATGGAACTGCCTTTGATACTGGTTGACTTGAGTTATATGGAAGTAGATAGAATGTGTAGTGTAGCGGTGAAATGCATAGATATTACACAGAATACCGATTGCGAAGGCAGTCTACTACGTATATACTGACGCTCATGGACGAAAGCGTGGGGAGCGAACAGGATTAGATACCCTGGTAGTCCACGCCGTAAACGATGGACACTAGTTGTTGGGATTTATCTCAGTGACTAAGCGAAAGTGATAAGTGTCCCACCTGGGGAGTACGATCGCAAGATTGAAACTCAAAGGAATTGACGGGGGCCCGCACAAGCGGTGGAGCATGTGGTTTAATTCGATGATACGCGAGGAACCTTACCAGGGCTTAAATGTAGTATGACAGGACTAGAGATAGTTTTTTCTTCGGACATATTACAAGGTGCTGCATGGTTGTCGTCAGCTCGTGCCGTGAGGTGTCAGGTTAAGTCCTATAACGAGCGCAACCCTTGTCGTTAGTTGCCAGCATGTAAAGATGGGGACTCTAACGAGACTGCCGGTGCAAACCGTGAGGAAGGTGGGGATGACGTCAAATCATCACGGCCCTTACGTCCTGGGCCACACACGTGCTACAATGGTATGGACAATGAGCAGCCATCTGGCAACAGAGAGCAAATCTATAAACCATATCACAGTTCGGATCGGAGTCTGCAACTCGACTCCGTGAAGCTGGAATCGCTAGTAATCGGATATCAGCCATGATCCGGTGAATACGTTCCCGGGCCTTGTACACACCGCCCGTCAAGCCATGGAAGCTGGGAGTGCCTGAAGTCGGTCACCGCAAGGAGCCGCCTAGGGTAAAACTAGTAACTAGGGCTAAGTCGTAACAAGGTAGCCGTACCGGAAGGTGCGGCTGGAACACCTCCTTTCTAGAGAAAGATGGTGAGTTACAAAAGGTACATTTTACTCTTTGCTGTTAATTTTAAAAACACAATATTTAAGCTATTATAGTCTCGTAGCTCAGCTGGTTAGAGCGCTACACTGATAATGTAGAGGTCGGCAGTTCGAGTCTGCCCGGGACTACAATTTTTTATATATTTAAGGAAATTCTAGAAGTGGTTATTCACCCTAATTAGTCGGCTATCGACTGCAGACTGAGAACTGTGGATTGCCAACTAGAAATATGGGGGATTAGCTCAGCTGGCTAGAGCGCTTGCCTTGCACGCAAGAGGTCATCGGTTCGACTCCGATATTCTCCACCAGGCAGTGCCTGGAGACAAATAATGTTTGTTTTCAGAGATTTGCACGAATTGTACTGATAAAATACTTATCAGTGGCGATTCGCCACGTTCATTGACATATTGGTAAAATGATATCGTAAGAATCAAAAAGATAGAGAGTTTAGAATAGAAATATTCTAGATAATTTTTATAAAAATATAAAAGAGCTCGTTGCAGTATTTATACTGTAGCAAAAAGTACAATAAGTTAAGTAAGGGCGTATGGCGGATGCCTAGGCTCTCAGAGACGATGAAGGACGTGATAAGCTGCGAAAAGCTACGGGGAGGGGCACATACCTTATAATCCGTAGATATCCGAATGGGGCAACCCGGCATGTTGAAGACATGTCACCTAGCAATAGGGGTAAACCCGGTGAACTGAAACATCTAAGTAACCGGAGGAAGAGAAAACAATAGTGATTCCGTTAGTAGTGGCGAGCGAACGCGGATTAGCCCAAACCAAAGTTGTTACGGCAATTTTGGGGTTGTAGGACCATGATATTCGATGCTAAGTGAATTAGAACTGTTTGGAAAGACAGACCAAAGAGGGTGATAGTCCCGTAAAAGTAAGTGAAGTTATTGATAATGGTATCCTGAGTAGTGCGGGACACGAGTAATCCTGTATGAATCCACCGGGACCATCCGGTAAGGCTAAATACTCCTGAGAGACCGATAGTGAACTAGTACCGTGAGGGAAAGGTGAAAAGAACCCTAAGTAAGGGAGTGAAAGAGAACCTGAAACCGTACGCCTACAAGCGGTCGGAGCACATTTATGTGTGACGGCGTGCCTTTTGCATAATGAGCCTACGAGTTACTGTTTCTAGCAAGGTTAATTGATTAAGTCAAGGAGCCGTAGCGAAAGCGAGTCTGAATAGGGCGCTTTAGTTAGTAGTAGTAGACGCGAAACCGAGTGATCTACCCATGGGCAGGTTGAAGCTGTGGTAACACATAGTGGAGGACCGAACCAGTTGACGTTGAAAAGTCTTTGGATGACCTGTGGGTAGGGGTGAAAGGCCAATCAAACTCGGAAATAGCTCGTACTCCCCGAAATGCATTTAGGTGCAGCGTTGAGTAAAAGTTTTATAGAGGTAGAGCTACTGATTGGATGCGGGGGCTTCACCGCCTACCAATTCCTGACAAACTCCGAATGCTATAAAATGTTTCTCAGCAGTGAGGGCATGGGTGCTAAGGTCCATGTCCGAGAGGGAAAGAACCCAGACCATCAGCTAAGGTCCCCAAATATATGTTAAGTTGAAAAAACGAGGTTTGTCTGCCCAGACAGCTAGGATGTTGGCTTGGAAGCAGCCATTCATTTAAAGAGTGCGTAACAGCTCACTAGTCGAGCGGACGAGCATGGATAATAATCGGGCATAAACATATTACCGAAGCTATGGATTTGTATTATATACAAGTGGTAGGGGAGCATTGTAACCTGCGTAGAAGGTGTACTGTGAGGTATGCTGGAGTGGTTACAAAAGAAAATGTAGGCATAAGTAACGATAATGCGGGTGAGAAACCCGCACACCGAAAGACTAAGGTTTCCTCAGCGATGCTAATCAGCTGAGGGTTAGTCGGGTCCTAAGGCGAATCCGAAGGGAGTAGTCGATGGATAACAGGTTAATATTCCTGTACTTCTTATAATTGCGATGGGGTGACGGAGTATTGAAAGCACCGCGTACTGACGGAATAGTACGTTGAAGACTGTATTTATAGGACTTGTAGGTAAATCCGCAGGTTTTGGAGAAGGTTGATAGTACCACAAATCTTCGGACGAGTGGATAGTGTGCCTAAAGGCTTCCAAGAAAAACCTCTAAGCTTCAGGTTATAAGAACCCGTACCGTAAACCGACACAGGTAGTTGGGATGAGAATTCTAAGGTGCTCGAGAGATTCATGGCTAAGGAACTAGGCAAAATCGACCCGTAACTTCGGGAGAAGGGTCGCCCATCTTCGGATGGGCCGCAGTGAAAAGGTCCAGGCGACTGTTTATCAAAAACACAGGGCTTTGCTAAATTGAAAGATGATGTATAAGGCCTGACACCTGCCCGGTGCTGGAAGGTTAAGTGGAGGGTTTAGCTTCGGCGAAGATCTGAAATGAAGCCCCAGTAAACGGCGGCCGTAACTATAACGGTCCTAAGGTAGCGAAATTCCTTGTCGGGTAAGTTCCGACCTGCACGAATGGTGCAACGATCTGGACACTGTCTCAGCCATGAGCTCGGTGAAATTGTAGTATCGGTGAAGATGCCGATTACCCGCAGCGGGACGAAAAGACCCCGTGAACCTTTACTATAGCTTAGTATTGGCTTTGGATAAGTAATGTGTAGGATAGGTGGGAGACATTGAAGCGGCGTCGCTAGGCGTTGTGGAGTCATCCTTGAAATACCACCCTTTGCTTATCTAGAGTCTAACTCAGAGATGAGGACAGTGCTTGGTGGGTAGTTTGACTGGGGTGGTCGCCTCCAAAAGAGTAACGGAGGCTTCTAAAGGTACCCTCAGCACGCTTGGTAACCGTGCGTAGAGTGCAATGGCATAAGGGTGCTTGACTGAGAGACATACAGGTCGATCAGGTTGGAAACAAGAGCATAGTGATCCGGTGGTTCCGCATGGAAGGGCCATCGCTCAAAGGATAAAAGGTACTCCGGGGATAACAGGCTGATCTCCCCCAAGAGCTCATATCGACGGGGGGGTTTGGCACCTCGATGTCGGCTCGTCACATCCTGGGGCTGGAGAAGGTCCCAAGGGTTGGGCTGTTCGCCCATTAAAGTGGCACGCGAGCTGGGTTCAGAACGTCGTGAGACAGTTCGGTCTCTATCTGCTGTGGGCGTTAGAAATTTGCGTGGATCTGACTCTAGTACGAGAGGACCGAGTTGGACTGACCTCTAGTGTACCTGTTGTTTCGCCAGAAGCATAGCAGGGTAGCTACGTCGGGAAGGGATAAGCGCTGAAAGCATATAAGCGCGAAACCCACCACAAGATGAGATTTCTTTAAAGGGTCGTTGGAGATGACAACGTTGATAGGCTATAGGTGTAAAGGCAGTAATGTCATAGCCGAGTAGTACTAATAACCCATAGACTTATGTACGCTTCTCCCGTTAGTAATAACGGGAGAGACACTCTTTTTTCTTATGCTGAAATTATTTTCAGTATCTTTTGAAACTTACAATATTATTTTATCATATGTTAACTTATTGCAGCTACGCTGCAGTTGTTAGTTGATAGTTTTTAGTTATTAGTCAAAGTGCTAACTACTAAACCCTAAATACTAACCACTAAATTCTTAGGGTGGTTATAGCATTGGGGCTCACCTCTTCCCATACCGAACAGAGAAGTTAAGCCCAATAGCGCCGATGGTACTGCATTTATGTGGGAGAGTAGGTCGCTGCCTTTCTTTATTCTGATTGTAAAATCAGATTTTCAAACCTCATATCTTATGATATGAGGTTTTTTTTATATAAATTATTTATTATTGT
>NZ_JBYVJW010000027.1:0-5789 GCF_058147165.1 Polaribacter sp. 2305UL8-11
TCATTCGTTAATACATTTACTGTGCCTGTAGTACCTTCTGTAACTGTTAATACATCATTCGCAACTGTTGGTGTTAAAGGATTTGGATCGCTCGTGTCTGGATTACCATCATTGTCATCGTCTGGATCTTCACTATCTGGAATTCCATCTTTATCTGTATCAGTATTATCTAAATAATCTGGTGTTCCGTCTTTATTATCATCATCATCTGTGAAATCTCCATTGTTATTGTTGTCTTCATCTTTTGTTGGTACACCATCATTATCATCATCAGAATCTAAATAGTTTGGTATTCCGTCATTATCTGAATCATCATTTGTTGGGTTACCATCAGTAGTTACTACGTCTTCTTCTTTTGTTGGAATACCATCTCCATCATCGTCTATATCTTGGAAATCTGGTGTTCCATCTTTATCTGTATCCATTGGAGTGTTTTTTGTAACACCACTTCCAGGGGTTGTTTCTGCACCATCAAATAAACCATTTGTTCCAGAGTTGGTATCTGCGCCATCTATAACTCCATCATTATTTAGGTCTGTAAGTCCAGAACCAGATTCTGTTAAATCGTTTACACCATCTCCATCTGAATCTAAGTCTAAATGATCTGGAATACCATCTTTATCTGTATCTCTATTAGGATTTCCATTTTGCTCTACTGTATCTGGTATACCATCATTATCATCATCTAAATCTACACTATCTGCAATACCATCTCCATCATTGTCTTTAATTTCTCTAAAGTCTACTTCTGTTGTTGCTGTATTGTCTAAGTTAGGTAAATCTGATGCTCCATTGTTTTGATCATCATTTACATCAAACAAAGTTCCAATTGTTGGTACATTGTCATAAGCATCTAAAAGACCATCATTGTCTGCATCATTATTTGCTGTTGATGCAGTGAAACCTGCTTCTTTAGTATCATTAATGCCATCATTATCTGAATCTGTGTCTAAATAATCTGGAATTTTATCTCCATCTGTATCTACAGGTGATAAACCACTAATTACTGCATTATTATCGTAAATATCAATTAAACCATCATTATCTGCATCTGCTGTTGGTGGATTTGGTCCAACATAACCTGCTGTTGTTTGAGCTTCTACATTATCTGGAATACCATCGTTGTCTGAATCGATATCTTTATCGTCTGATTTTCCATCTCCATCACTATCAATACCATCATTTACTGTAAATACTGGGAAAGTACCTGGTCCAGAATTTTGTGATGTTCCATTAGTTTGAGATGGTGCATTTGATGTTGTATTTCCTTCAAATAAACCGTTGATTGCACATCCTGAGAATAATACAGATCCTAAATTAGTGTTTGAGGTTGCTGATAATAATTCTGCAGAGAAACGAATGTTAAACACTGCTGCATTATAATATCCAAAGAATGTTGCCAATCTTGGAGATAAATCTACTCCTGCATAGGTATCATCTGGCCCTTGGAAAGTTACTAAACCTGTTGCTGGATTGTCTGTAACATTTAATAATGTTTGACTATCTACTGCATATAAACCTGGTCTAGAAAGTATAACAGATTCTCTTGCATTAGCACCATCTATGTCATAGATAACTCCACTAAATCTACTAATATTGTATTGTGTATTTGTACCATCGTTTACTAAAATAACTTTAAACGCCATTTCTGCTTTATTACCTGTTGGTGTTGGTACTGTATATTCTGGTTGCCATGCATCTGGATTACCTGTTGTAGAATTATCTATAGAGATTAAGGATGCTCCTCCTTGAATATCTGTAATTTCTACAATGGCATCTAGAATACCTCCTGTACCTCCAAAACCTGTAACATCAACAACGTTTTCGAATCGGTATTTTGCACCTATTGAACCAGATCCTGCAACTCCTGTTCCTGCTACATAAACTGGGTTTTTGAAACTTACATTTGGTAAAATACATCTTGGATCATTAGCATTTGCTGATGGAATGAATCCTAAAGATTCTACTACATCTATAATACCATCATTATCATCATCTATGTCTATATTATCTGTAATACCATCTCCATCTGTATCTACTAATACTCCAAAAGTGTTTTTATCTCTAAAATCTACTTCTGCTGTTCCTGGGTCTTGATCATTAGGGAATGTTGTAACATCTTGATTATTGTTAGACGCAGCATTGGTATCTGTTGGTCCATTTGAGTTTAAATCAAATGCATCATCTATACCATCATTATCTGTGTCATTTCCTGAAGCAACTTTTTCTGCAACATTGTCTCCATTTGTATCATAGGCTTCTACAGTATCTAAAAGTCCATCTCCATCTGAATCTGTATCTACATAGTCTGGAACGTCTGTACCATCTGTGTTTAATGGATTACTAATTGGTATTCCAGAACCTGGACTTGTTTCGTATACATCTGCTAAACCATTTCCATCTGTGTCTGTTCCAGGAGCAATGTAACCTGAAGTTGTTTGCCATTCTATATTATCTACAATTCCGTCATTATCTGAATCTAGATCTAAATAGTTAGGTATTGCATCTGAATCTGAATTCATAGGATTGTTTAATGGAGTTCCTGTTACTGAACCACAAGGTGTACAATCTGCATCATAAGCATCATCTATACCATCTTTATCTGTATCTGTTCCAGAAGAAGCAATAAAGTTAGCTGCATTCTGAGCTTCGATATTGTCTATAATTCCATCATTATCTGAATCGATATCTTTATAATTTGGCACTCCATCTCCATCTGTATCTGTGTTAGGTAAAGGTGTGTTAGCTATAGTGTCATCTAAACCATCGTTATTTGTGTCTGTGAAACCATCTACTTGTCCATCTCCATTTGTATCTGTTCCTCCAGCTTCTATAATATCTGGAATTCCATCTCCATCTAAATCTACATCAAATTGATCTATGATTCCATCTCCATCTTGATCGAATTTATCATCAATTCCGTCATTGTTTTTATCTGTAGTAATATTGTCTGGATCTTTATAATCTGGAATTCCATCATTATCTGAATCTGCTAAAGGATCTGTTCCTCCATTTTCTACTGTATCTGGAACACCATCATTATCATCATCTAAATCTACAGAGTCAATGATTCCATCTCCATCATTATCTGGTTGCACTGTTACAGAAATTGTTCCTTGGTTAGAAGTTGCTCCTAAATCATCTTTTACAGTATAATTAACATTTGCAACTCCTGTAAACTCTGAAACTGGAGTAAATAACACATTTCCTAAAGTATCTACAGTATATGTTCCAACATTTGGAATAACCAATGGTGTTGTTGAATTACCTGTATTTGATGGGTTGTTTGGATCTATCAATACAATTGTTGAGGCATCTACAGTCCCATCTGCATCAGTATCATTTGCTGTAATAGTAGCAACAGTTGTTGGTTTATTTTGAACCGTTGTTGCAGTATCATTGACTGCAACTGGTGCATCATTTTGACCAGTAACTGTAATATTTAATGTACTTGTTGCACTATCTGATCCGTCTGAAACTGTATAAGTAACTTGAGGAACAGCTCCTGTATAATCTTGTGCTGGATTATATGTATAACTACCATCTGCATTAATTTTAATGCTACCTTCTGTTAAAGTAACTGTTGTTCCTGCTGGATAAGTTGTTCCGTTAATTACAAACTGAGTTACTGATAATGGTGTTCCTTCTACATCAGAATCATTTGCTAATATTCCGTTTGCTGCGTTTACACTTAATGGTGTATCTTCTTGTGTTGTATTTGTATCTGCAACTGCAACTGGTGCATCATTTACTGGTGTTACAGATATACCTACTGTTGCCACGTTTGAGGTTACTCCTTCATTGTCTTTTACTGTATAATTTACATTTGCAGGACCGTTAAAGTTTGCTGCTGGTGTAAAGATTACGTTTCCTGCTGTATCTACAGTGTAAGTTCCAACATTTGGAATAACTAAAGGTGTTGTTGAATTACCTATATTGGATGGATTGTTTGGATCTATCAATACAATTGTTGAGGCATCTACAGTATTATCATCTGTGTCATTTCCTGTAATGGTTGCTACAGTTATTGGTGTATCTTCTGGAGTTATATTTCCTGAATCATTCACAGCTACTGGTGCATCGTTTACGCCTGTTACAGTAATGTCTAATGTACTTGTTACTGGAGTTGTTCCATCACTTACTGTATATGTTATTTGAGGAACTGTTCCTAAATAATCTTGTGCTGGATTATATGTATAACTACCATCTGTATTAATTTTAATGCTTCCTTCTGTTAAAGTAACTGTTGTTCCTGCTGGATAAGTTGTTCCGTTAATTACAAACTGAGTTACTGATAATGGTGTTCCTTCTACATCAGAATCATTTGCTAATATTCCGTTTGCTGCATTTACATTTAATGGTGTATCTTCTTGTGTTGTATTTGTATCTGCAACTGCAACTGGTGCATCATTTACTGGTGTTACAGTAATACCTACTGTTGCCACATTTGAGGTTACTCCTTCATTGTCTTTTACAGTATAATTTACATTTGCAGGACCGTTAAAGTTTGCTACAGGTGTAAAGATTACGTTTCCTGCTGTATCTAAAGTGTAAGTTCCAACATTTGGAATAACTAAAGGTGTTGTTGAATTACCTGTATTGGATGGATTGTTTGGATCTATCAATACAATTGTTGAAGCATCTACAGTATTATCATCTGTGTCATTTCCTGTAATGGTTGCTACAGTTATTGGTGTATCTTCTGGAGTTATATTTCCTGAATCATTCACAGCTACTGGTGCATCGTTTACTGGAGTTACAGTAATATCTAAGGTGCTTGTAACATTATCAACACCATCTGTAACTCTATATGTTACTTGCGGAACTGTACCATTATAATTTGGGGCTGGGTTAAATATGTAACTTCCATCTCCATTTATAGTTAATGAACCTTCTGTTAATGTAGCTGTAGTTCCTGCTGCATAATTTGTTCCATTAATTGTAAACTGTGTTAATGTTAATGGAGTTCCGTCTGCATCTGTATCATTTTTTATTAATCCATTAGATGCAGAAACACTTAATTGAGTGTCTTCTGACACTGTATTCGTGTCAGGATTTGCGACTGGAGTATCATTTACTCCGCTAACAGATATTGTTAAAGTGCTACTTACATTTGCTGTTGGAGTACCATCAGAAATAGTATAAATTACCACTGGTACAGAACCATTATAGTTAGGTGCTGGTACAAAAGTATAACTACCATCTGTATTTACAGTTAACATTCCTTCTGTAAGGTTTGCTGTATCTCCAGGATTGTATGTTGTTCCGTTTATTTGGAAACTAACAACTGATAAAGTTTCTCCTGGGTTTGCATCAGTATCATTATTTAATAATCCGTTTGCAGCATTTACTGTTAGTGTAACATCTTCTGAAGTAAATCTTACATCAGGATTTGCAACTGGTGATAAGAATGATTTAGGTACTGTTACAGAAACTGTTGCTGTGTCACATAAACCATTTCCATCGCAAACTTGATACACAAATACATCTGTACCTGTATTAAACCCAACATTAGGATTATAGGTTATTGTACCATCTCCATTTATAATTACTGTACCATTTGCAGGTTGTGTAATGATATTTGAAACTGTTAATGTATCTCCATCTAAATCAGAATCGTTTGGTAATACGTTTATAATTACTGAAACTCCTGGATCTGTTGATGAAATATCGTCTGTTGCAACTGGTGCATCATTAATTGGACTTACTGTTAAATCTAATGTTGAATTCGCAGTATTGGTTCCATCACTTACTGTATACGTTACTTGAGGAACTGTGCCATTGTAATT
>NZ_JBYVJW010000028.1:0-4188 GCF_058147165.1 Polaribacter sp. 2305UL8-11
TCCAAAAGGATAGTAGTTAGATTCTTCAACAATTTCTAAATCAGTATTACTTGTGTTATTTGGGTTACTATCTTTATAAGAGAGTCTAACATTCCCTAAGTGGTCTTTGTATTGATATACATAACTAAAATTACCGTTGTTATTTTGTGTATATCCTTCTGAATGATTGAAAAATTCTAAAGTTTTTGCATTAGAGCCTATTTTTTTATAAATATAGTTACCTGCATAATCAGTAGTATTACCTTCTGCTATTTTTCTAAGTTTAGTGCCAGTTGCATCGTAAGTATAATAGATATGCTGACCATTAATAGTAACATCAGTTGGTAAATTTAAATGATTATAAGCAATATGGGTAATCATCCCTTCTTTATTAAGGTCAGTTTTCATATTCCCATTGGCATCATAGGTATACTCTGTATGTGCATTATTACTATCTTTAAATCCATAGGTTTTATTTCCGGTATCTAATACCTTTTTCAACTGATTGCTATTATCATAATAGGTATAAACTAAGTTATCCATCAACCCAAAACTCGTGGCATTTAGATTGGTATGTCCTTTTCGTAAAAGTGTTAAGATATTTCCGTTTTTGTCGTAAGTTACATTTTGTAAGTTATATCGCCCTGTATTGTCGACTGCGCCTGTGATTCTATTTAGTGCATCGTAATTATAAGTATATTTATTGCTTACGGCATTTCCAGACAGATTATTGCTAGTGCTTTTCCATAAGGTTTGACTAATATTTCCATTAAAAAGTGCTTTATTAGGATCTGAAGGATTATTGTAGTTTATTTCAAAACCAAATAAATCATTAGCTCCAAGTGTAATTGATGAATTAACCGAATTAGTATCGTTAATATTTTTTAACCACCCTCTTACATTGTATTTGTAGTCTACTGTTTGTAATCGATTTAAACTACTTTTTCCTCCAACACCTTTTGATGTTAATTGACCAAGTTCATCATAAGTATTGTCAACAATAGTTTCTGTGTTATTTCCAATAGTCTGATTCTGCTTCTTTAACCTCCCTGCATGGTCATAAGTAAAGTGATCATTTATGGTTATTGTTCCAGAAATATTATCATCATTTTTTGTATGTCTTGTTTTTGTATCAATTACTTTTCCTGTAAAGTCTAATTTAGACTCAACAATATCAGTTGTACCTAAAAAGCTATTATGTGAATATACATATATTGGTCTTGCCTTTTCATCATAGTAAGTTACAGTGGTTATCCAGTTGCTATGCCCTAATATTTTTACTCTAGTACCAGTTATTAAACCTTTTAATACAGTCGTAGAATTAACACCAAAAGCAGTTGATATTGTTGTTCCTGTACCAGCTGTGTCAAATGAATAATTATCATAATAATTAACCGTCAAAACTTCTAACCCTGAAGTTGGAAAATCATAATTAGTATAATAAGTACTACTAAAACCAGATCCACTTGTTACTTTTGTTTCATATAAATTAGAAGAACTTGTGTTGTAAGAATCAAAAGTACTCTGCATACTAATCCTATCTACAACAGTACCATGAGTATAAATCCCAGTATAAACGACTCTCCCTAATTGATCATATTTTGTGAATAACCATTTTTTATCATCTACAGTATTGTTATTATTTATACTTCTCAAATTTGCGTCTTGGGTCAGTACGGGTCTATCCAATTTATCATAGATAATATACTCCCATCCTTTACCAGGAATTTTCTTTTCTACTAGCCTATTTCTGTAATCATATTTGTATTGATAGCATAGATTATCTAATTCTCCGTTAGCTATTGTTGTTGGTTTATCAACATTTGCTTCAGCTTTTGGAGGTAACACGTAAGTTAGATTCCCAAAGTCATCATAAACATAATATGTGTCGTGTTTAATTGAAGCATTGTATGTTCTTTTTAAAATAACCTGCCCTTGTTTGTTTTTAAATTCCTCTGTAGTATGATTCACGCCATCTGTAGGTTCCCAATTTTCGTCTTTAGTGATGGTTTTAGAGAGTTTACCTGCACTATAATTAGCAGAACCACCTTGAAGAGTAGGAGTATAAGTATTATTAGAAAAACTAGTGGTTACAGAATAAATTTTGACTTCAGAAGCGCCATTGGTGTCATATTCAAACTTTATAGTGTGGCTATTGTTAGAGTATCCTTTGGCAGCAAAATTAGTACCCATTTTCCAATCACTACCAGGAGCAGTTTGTTCTACAACTCTATTTAAGGGAGATGCATCAAACCCTTTTTCTGAATAAGGGTTTACGCTAGCAGAACTTGTAAAATCAGATTGATAATTATTCCAATAATAACTATTGGTTTCGTTTTTAGCATCCGTTTTTATAAGACCATTGTTAGATGTAGATGCATAAGGTAAATATTCTTTGCTCATTCTCCCATAATCATCATATTCTATGTGAGTAACAATATCTTTTTCTGTAGCACTTTGCTTGATCCCTATACTTTGTTTTGTTCTTCCTAAACCATCATAATAAGTAACATTCTTAATAGCATCTTTGTTAATAGTTAATTGAGATAAGGAAGTTACTGCTTTTTGAGGCACTATAGAATACACATAGTTTTCGTTACTAAGAGCAGTTCCTACAGGACATCCATTTGAGCTTCCTTGTCCATGTGATGTAGGACATTGATCTGAATTATTACTAACATAGCCAGAAGGTTGGGTACATTGTGTAAGAGTAGAGTTTGGATCACCTAATCCATCACCATCACTATCTTGATACCAAACAGAACCACCTATTGAACCCAAGCTAACAGTAATTGCAGCAGATCCTGTACTCCACATTCCACTAGAGTTATTTCTAGCTCTTAAATAGTAAGTTGCAGAAGTTGAAGCTGTATAATTTGATGTTGCATTACTTGAAGTACTTGTTCCATTACTATTTGTTCCTTGCCAATACCAAGTAATTCCAGAAGGCGGATTTCCAGATCTTTGCAAAGTAGCATTTGAACAAGTTTGATTTACAATTACAGGTGTATTAGGAATAGCTGGAGCTGTTGCTGCATTTACTGTAACGTTTAATACGCCTTCCATATACCCACTAGACGAGCTTGTAGCTTCATAAAGTATGGTTCTAGTCCCAGAAGAAATCCATTTAATAGTGGCGCTTGTTGCATTTTGACTTAAGATAGTTGCGGTTCCACCACTTACAGCCCAATTACCTGCATAAATGGTTGTTCCAGATGCACTGGCTGTATATGTTTTAGTATCATTTTGATTAGCAGTTGTACTACCGGATATAGTAACAAAACCACCTCCAGGGCCACCACCTCCTGGACCTCCAGGCCCCTGTGCTTGAATAATAAATGCAAATAAGATGAAAAGACAACTTAAAACTTTATTTTTTATAAAATACTTTTTCATAGCGCTTAGTTTTTATAATTATATTGAGTGTTACTTAATATTTTCCCTTCATTATCTTTAACAAATTCCAATCTATTGAAACTATCATAGTAATAATAGATGGTTTGTCCTCTTGGATCTGTAATACTGGTAACACCAATAAGAGGGTCATAGGTAAATGAAGTAACTTGCGCATTGGGAAGTGAATTTCTTAAAGATGTTAAAGCTGTTCTTAAACTATTATCTGATGAAACTGTTCCTTGAAGGTTGTCAGTATTAGAAGATGTAATTGCATTAGAAATAGCACTCTGAACACTACTAGCAGATAACTCTGCATCAGAGTACCCTTCAATTTTAGCAATAGGCTGGGTTTTATTATATCCCCAAACATAATAGATTTTTGAACCATCTTTTTTGCTAACCTCTGTAGGATTACCCTTGTCATCGTAATTATGATATATGATTCTGTCTTCTAAAAGTTGCGAACCTTTGGAGGTTTGGATTTTTTGAGGCAAATAGTTTGTGCCGGAAGTGAAGTAATTAGTAACTTGTTCAGATAGCTTTGTACTCCCGTTAAAACTTTTATTTTCTAAAGGCAGATATAATGCATTTTGATTATATAAAATTGTGTTTTGTGGAGTTTTGTTAAAAACATATTTAGTCTCAGATTTCCTTGTATTTCCTCTGCTGTCTGTAAATTCTGAACTTATTGGTATGTAATGAGAGATAATATCATTATTATCCTTTAAATAATTATTGGTTTTAGTATTTGTTAGTATACCAGAATCATTATAGGAATTCGTTATAGTTTCTTTTAAAAGGTTGTAACCATTA
>NZ_JBYVJW010000029.1:0-1573 GCF_058147165.1 Polaribacter sp. 2305UL8-11
TCTTTAACTATGGAAGGAAATTTATCTCAAAATGGAACCTTTACTATTAATTCTGATGCAACCTCTAATGGTTCTTTTATTTTAAAAGGAACACAATCTGGAGTTGGAAATGTAGATTATCATAGATTTTTAACTACATCAGGAATAAGCACACAAGGTTGGCATTTAGTAGCCTCTCCTGTAGGTGGTAAAAATATCAACGATTTTTTTGGTGATGTAGTTACAAATGGAACAAAACGAGGCATTGGTCCTTATATAAATACAAATGCAGCTACCTTTAAATGGAACTATTATATTAATACAGATACTCCTGGTTTTTTTACAAATGCCAAAGGATATACTTTAAAAAAATCGAGTGCTGGTACTTTAAATTTTAGTGGTTCTGTAAACACAAACAATGCAGGAATATCGATTCAAGTAGATGCTACTGGAGATCAATTTAATGTTATAGGTAATCCTTATCCATCTTACATAAATAGTGGAACTTTTTTAGATAATGTTCCTTTAAATAGGCTAACAGAAAAGACAATATGGCTTTGGGACTCAGAAGCTAATGGTGGAGTAGGAGAATATATTACAAAAAATAGTGCAACTGCTTATAAAGTAGCTCCAGGTCAAGGCTTTTTTGTAAAAGCATTAAATACTGGAAATGTAACTTTTACAGAAGCTATGCAAACTCATGTGGGTGGAGATACATTTTTAAGACAAGAACCACGACCAGAAATTACACTTTCTATAACAGATGGTGCAAGTGTAAAAAACACAGAAATTTTTTATATTAAAAATAAAACTACTGGTTTTGATGATGGTTATGACAGCTCTATGTTTAATGGTGTCGCAAATCCTTTTGCTGTGTACACCCAATTAGTTACCAACAGTAAAGGCGAAAATCTTGCTATACAAACACTGCCAAATACAAACTATGATAGCATGATTGTACCTATTGGTGTAAACGCAGCAAAAGGAAAAGAAATTACTTTTTCTTTACGTGCTAATAATTTTCCTGATGGTTTAAAAATCTTTATAGAAGACAAAGAGAATAACACTTTTACAAGAATAGATGAAGTTAACAGTAACTACAAAATTACTTTAAGTACTGCTCAAAACGGAATTGGAAGATTCTATTTACATACTACAAGAGCTGCTTTAAGTGCAGATACAAATGTAAATTTAAACAATGTAAGTGTTTATAAAGTAAACAATAATACATTAAGAATTGCTGGTTTGTATAAAGAAAAAGCTAAAGTTTCTGTATTTTCTATTTTAGGAAAACAAGTGTTAAGTGCTTCTTTCAAATCTTCTGGAGTTAATGATGTTCAATTACCAAATTTATCTAATGGTGTTTACTTGGTGAAACTTACAACAGAAAAAGGAGAATTGACTCAAAAAATAATTTTAGAATAATAACGATAATTTTAAGACAAAACATCATGAAAAAACAAGATAAAAACGCTCAAGATATCGCTCCCAAAATTACTCGTAAAGAAGCAATGCAAAAAATAGGGAATTATGGTAAATATGCTGCATTAACAGCTTTAGGAACCTATCTAATTTTAAACCCACAAAAAGCACA
>NZ_JBYVJW010000030.1:0-1419 GCF_058147165.1 Polaribacter sp. 2305UL8-11
CGCGGATTTTCTTGGTTTGTGTTTTTTTAGTAACTTTACTAATGTACCAAACGCAACTTTTCTTACACCAAAACGTTGTAGTGCATTTGAGAAATGAACAAACCTGAAAAAATAAATTCTTTAGAAAAGATAAAAGAAGAACTCGGTAAAATTGATAGTAAGGGAAACAAAAACCGTACTAAAAGATTTATTGGTGCAGCATTAGGAAGTGTTCCAGGAGTTGGCGGTTTTATTGCAGCGAGTGCAGCATTGCATGGCGAGATTGAGCAAGGAAAAATAAATAGTCTAATGGAAATATGGCTGGATGAACATGAAGGAAAATTAGACGCTCTTGCAAAAACCTTATACCAAATATTAGAAAGAATAAATTCAGCTGGAATTGAAGTACATGAAAGAATGGAAAGCGAAGAATATTTGACCCTAGTAAGGAAAGGATTCAAAGAATGGGACAACGCAGAAACTTTTGAAAAGAAAGAATATATTCGAAAACTACTTACAAACGCATGTGCAACTGATATAACTACTGATGACTTAATTCAGTTATTTATAGATTGGATAAGAACTTATCACGATACTCACTTTTTAGTTATTAAAGAAATTTATAAAAATCCCGGAATTACAAGAGGCCAAATATGGAATAATTTAAACGGAACTTATCCAAGAGAAGATTCTATGGAAGCCGACCTTTATAAATTACTCATTAGAGATTTGAGTACAGGAGGAATAATTAGACAACATAGAGAAAAAAACTATGATGGTACTTTCGTGAAAACTTCAAGAAGAGGCACAAAATCAAGCACTTTAACATCTGCTTTTGAAAATACGAAACAATACGAATTGACTGAATTAGGTAAACAATTTGTCCATTATACGATGGAGGAAGTAGTAACAAAAATTAGCTAATGGAATATAAATATTGTTGGAGATGTAAAATGGAAGTGCCAATGCTCGACAAGGAAGAACATGCCGTTGCATCAAAACTATATGCTAAAGGGTTTAAAGTTTTGAAAAAAGATAGACAAGAGCGTTTCAAAGAGTTATTAGATTACTATAATGATTTAACTGGATTTGGAGAAACTGAACCCAATGCAATTGTACATCACGCAATTGAAATGTATGGTCCTGACTGTGAAAATTGCGGAAAACCATATAGAACACCAGAAGCAAAATTATGTGCAGCTTGTGGAAATAAAAGAATAGTAACTGAATAAAAACGCACTACAACACCGTGTATAATTCATTGCTAGTACTCGCCTACTTACGAAAATCCTCGCGGATTTTCTATTCGGTTTGTATTTGCTAAATTAGTTGCTGAAACACGCAACGAAATCATACACAAACACGTTATGTGTAAGTTTTCGTGACTAAAGAAAATTCATGAAATTTATAACGAACTTAAGTCTTTTAAATTCAAAAAGA
>NZ_JBYVJW010000031.1:0-678 GCF_058147165.1 Polaribacter sp. 2305UL8-11
TGATAATTATCAATCAGATGCATTTTGGAGGTAATTTGTTTTAGATCATATCCTGCATCACTTTTCGGATTTTTAGTCAACCATATTCTACAATCCCTTTGAATATGTACCAAGCATCGTTGTAATTTTACTTGAGGTAGTACTATTTTAATTGCTTTTAGGATAGATTTATGACCATCACAAGTAATACTTTCTATTTGAACACCAAGTGCTAATAGGTTTTCTAAATCTTCTTTTATCTCAGTATAATGTTCTCCATCTGAAAAACGATAAAGTTGTGTAAATTTAATGGTAGCATCTCTATATAAAACTAAACAAATTCCATTACTGAAATAAGTTGCATCTATAAGTAAATTTACTTTCTCTGATGGATAAACTGATAATTTTGGAGGTCTTGAAAGATAATCATAAAAATAGTTACGAACAGTTCTCTGAGAATAATTGCTCTCTACTGCTATTTGATAAATTGTTCTTCTTTCTATTATCCATTTTTCAAACCAAATAAAACGATTTGATTTTGTTACTGATTTATTATGAGAAGTAAAGAAAATACCACAATTTTTACATTTATAACGCTGTTTACTATTGCGCTTACTCCACTTGATTGTTGATAAACTTCCACAAGCCCAACAACGCTTTTTTTTGATGTTTTCATCTAACAAAAAAAGTTTATTGAAA
>NZ_JBYVJW010000032.1:0-540 GCF_058147165.1 Polaribacter sp. 2305UL8-11
CGTTATGTGTAAGTTTTCGTGACTAAAGAAAATTCATGAAATTTATAACGAACTTAAGTCTTTTAAATTCAAAAAGAGAAATAATTTACATTGAGAAATTTAATTTAAAAAAGGAAAGCTATTAAAATTTAGACAATTAAAAAAAAAAATGCAGCAGATTTATATAAAAAATAAAATCTAAAAATTTCAATTTACTTTTTGAAAAGTATCGAAATTTTAGATTCAACTTAAATTAAATGTAAAAATTATAGCTCATTTGTGTGCAAAAAATGATATTTTGAAATTTTAATATATGTAAGAAAAACTATTCATTTTTAGAAGTTTAAGTAAAATCAAAAATCTAAATATTAGATCTAAACTTTGAAAAAAAATGACATTTAGGCATTTCAATTTAATTAAGGAAAACTATTAAGACTTAGAAGTTTAACTTCAATAAAACGAAAATAAGAACGTTGATTTGTGCGCAAAAGTTGACTTTTTAGAAGTCTAAATATAATTTAGGAAAACTATTGAAAATTGAGAATTTAAACTAAAAATCTA
>NZ_JBYVJW010000033.1:0-525 GCF_058147165.1 Polaribacter sp. 2305UL8-11
AAAACTTACTACTCCTTTTGCTGTTCCTGTACCTGCATCTACAATTGTGGTATTTGCTCCTGGTAAGTAATCATCATTCGTTAATACATTTACTGTGCCTGTAGTACCTTCTGTAACTGTTAATACATCATTCGCAACTGTTGGTGTTAATGGATTTGGATCACTCGTGTCTGGATTACCATCATTGTCATCGTCTAAATCTGTGACGTCTGGATCTCCATCTCCATCATTGTCTTTCTGAACCGTAATTGTTACTGTGGCTGTTTTACAAACAGCTGGATTTACAGCTGTGTTGCAAACTGTGTAATCTACAGTAACTGTGGTACCTTCTTCGCCTGCTGCTGGTGTATAGCTCATTAATCCTGTTAATGGATTAAAACTTACTACTCCTTTTGCTGTTCCTGTACCTGCATCTACAATTGTGGTATTTGCTCCTGGTAAGTAATCATCATTCGTTAATACATTTACTGTGCCTGTAGTACCTTCTGTAACTGTTAATACATCATTCGCAACTGTTGGTGTTAA
>NZ_JBYVJW010000034.1:0-408 GCF_058147165.1 Polaribacter sp. 2305UL8-11
TGCTATTAATGTGCTGCCTGCTGTTGATGGTGTTACATTTACGGTGGCTCCATCTACTACAAATCTTGTGATGGTTAAAGTTGTTCCTGCATCAATATCTGTATCGTTTGCATCTATTAATCCATTGGCTTTTGTTACAGTTAAAGTAGTATCTTCATCTGTTGATCCTGTGTCTGGATTCGCTACTGGTGCATCATTTACTGGTGAAACTGTAATAATCTCATTGGCTGTGGCTGTGGTAGTGCCATCGCTAATTACATAAGCAAAGGTGGAACTTCCATTAAAATTTGCTGTGGGTGTAAATGTAATTGCACCTGCTGTTGTGGTTGTTACTGTTCCATTTGGAACTGTAATAGTCTGTGCTGTTCCTGGGGTTAACGTAGTTCCGTTGATACTTTGAATCGTTAT
>NZ_JBYVJW010000035.1:0-333 GCF_058147165.1 Polaribacter sp. 2305UL8-11
TTTAGGTTTGCAGCACCGCCATTGGCAATTACAGGAATGTCTACTATATTTGTGATACTTTCTACTAATTCACTATCAAAACCTTTCCAAGTTCCTTCTTGATGAATTGCTGTCAATAAAATTTCTCCTGCTCCTAATTTCTCTAGCTTTTTAGCCCAATCAATTCCATTTACTTTTTGTTTTGTTTTTCCTGAATTTGAATACACTTGGTATTTACCAAACATATTCTTTTTAACATCAATATAGGCTACAATTGCCTGATTACCAAATTGAGAAGCTAATTGCGTTATAAATTCTGGTTTTTCAAAAGCAATCGTATTTACAATTACTTTT
>NZ_JBYVJW010000036.1:0-330 GCF_058147165.1 Polaribacter sp. 2305UL8-11
ATTATAAGGCCCTAAACCCACAACAACTCCTAAAGGACCACGTCTTACATGCGCATAAACTCCGCTATTTTTTTGGACTTTAGCAGCATTTCTATCCATTTACTTATAATCTTCAATCGTATCGTAAATATACTCTACAGTTCTATCAAATTCTCTTTCTGAATCTGGTAAAGATTTTCCAATTTCCCACATTAATAACTTTATAACTTCGTCACGCTTGGTTTTCATTTGCTCTGCAAATTCTTCCATACATTCTATCCGGTCTGCAACTCTCATTGTTGGCCACAAACCTTTCCCTTTGTCATACGCTTTGTAGGCAGAATTTAATGC
>NZ_JBYVJW010000037.1:0-318 GCF_058147165.1 Polaribacter sp. 2305UL8-11
GAATTGGTCAATTTTTCTGTCGATGGATATACAGGTTGCATCTTTGTTTGCACCTTTTTTTTGTATTCTGTCCGTAACTCCATCTCTGGATGTGGTATGCTAAAATTCCCATTATAATGATTCAATTTTCCATAAACAACATAGGGCTCATTTATCTTTCGTGAATCTTTTATCCATTTTTGCCCTTTAAACCAAACCAATTCCATAGAACCAGATACAGCTTGAAAAGTGGCTACTAACCTACTTCCTCTTTTTTGAGCCACAGATTTCACATTAGTTATCTTACCTACTACTGGCACTTCAGAAGAATTTGGCTGT
>NZ_JBYVJW010000038.1:0-288 GCF_058147165.1 Polaribacter sp. 2305UL8-11
TTCTCAATTATCTCATAATTTTCACATTCATCTCTTCTACCTTTTTATCAGACAAAATTGATGGTGCATGGAATAATAAATCTTCTGATGTCCCTGTTTTTGGAAAAGCCATAACTTCTCTTATAGAAGCTTTCTTTTCCAAGATCATCATTAACCTGTCTACTCCCCAAGCAATTCCTCCATTAGGTGGTGCACCATATTGAAACGCTTTGTACATTGTTCCCACACTTTTCATCATCTCTTCTTTATTTTAACCCATATTTTTATAGGTTGCTTCTAAAATTTCTG
>NZ_JBYVJW010000039.1:0-288 GCF_058147165.1 Polaribacter sp. 2305UL8-11
ATTTATAATCAGTTAATTTCTTCATTTTTTAGTTATGAAACTAACAAACTCACAAATAGAACCACTCTACAAATTCACCAGAAAACACTATGTAGAACACTATGATGTACAAACAGAGTTGGTAGATCCTTTAGCCAATGATATTGAAGATAGTTGGCAACAAACCCCAAAGCTTTCTTTTGAAGAGGCTAGAGATAAATCATTCAAAAAATTTGGCATGTTTGGTTTTAGGGATGTTATAGAAGCTAAACAAAAGCAGATGAGTAAAAAGTATGCTAAAATACTTTT
>NZ_JBYVJW010000040.1:0-286 GCF_058147165.1 Polaribacter sp. 2305UL8-11
ATTTTTTATTGACGGTAAATTAGGATTATCTACTAAATATCTCCAAGGAGAAATCCTTATAAAGACAGACGAAGTGAGTGAAGGAGCCCATCAACTTATTACAAAATATTACTATTTTACAGGTTCTGGGAGTTTAGCTGATAAAAATAATTCCGAGGGTGGGGGAAGGGAAGACGTGTATGATTTTGGTGTAGATAAAGAAGTAACAGACCCAATAGACATAAAAAAAAGTGAAAGTAAAGATGGAACTATTTTTGTTAGTTGGGATATTCCAAACAATTTAAAT
>NZ_JBYVJW010000041.1:0-282 GCF_058147165.1 Polaribacter sp. 2305UL8-11
CTTTCTTTAGGTACTTTTTGAGCAATTAAGAACTCTTTCGCCTTTTTCGTGCCAATTTTTTCGTTTCCATTATAAAATTTTGGATCTGCAATGTCATGTCATAAAGCTGCCAACGAAATGACAAAAACATCGGCTTTTTCTTCTCTAGAAATTAAAATAGCATTTTTAAAAACACGTTCTATATGAAACCAGTCATGGCCACCTTCAGCTCCTTTTAATTCATTTTGTATAAATGCAATAGTATTAGAAATTATTTTTTCTTGGTTCATTTATTTGGTTCTT
>NZ_JBYVJW010000042.1:0-281 GCF_058147165.1 Polaribacter sp. 2305UL8-11
GTTGGTTCTTTTAATGTGTAAAATGTCTATCACTTTTTCTTTAATTTCTTTTATGAGTGATGCAGTTATTTCTACAGATTCATCTGTAGAATCATCTAAAACATGAATTTCTAATTTTTCTTTGGGATATGTTATTTTTTCAATATTTTTTAATAATCTTTTCATGACATACAACTCATTATACACTGGTAGTTGTATAGTAACAAAAGGGATTTCGTCTGAGTTTGAAAAATCGAACTTTACAGAATTGTCTATCTTTTTTTTAGCTTTTAAGTAGTTAA
>NZ_JBYVJW010000043.1:0-281 GCF_058147165.1 Polaribacter sp. 2305UL8-11
ATTTACCTCCCAAAAAACAAACCGGAACTTATAGATGTTCCGGCACACAAATACCTAACTATTGAAGGAGAAGGAAACCCCAATAGTGAAAGCTTCGCCGAATACGTTGCCGTCCTTTATGCTTTGTCCTACGGCATAAAAATGAGTCCCAGAAAGGGCATTGAAACTAAGGGTTTTTATGACTATACAGTGTATCCACTCGAAGGAGTGTGGGACATCAACGAGGAGGCAAAAAAGAATTTTAAGGGTACTATAAACAAAGATGACCTGGTCTTTAAGTT
>NZ_JBYVJW010000044.1:0-272 GCF_058147165.1 Polaribacter sp. 2305UL8-11
AGGCATTCACTAGAATATCATTTTGAACGTACTCCTCGTTTGGTTTTTCGAACATCATTTTTAAGATGTTCTCTACATATCCAAGGCTGTTATCACCATAATTTAATGGCAATCCTTTTTGCTTACGCATGGTCCAAGCTACTAATACTGGGAATTTACCCAATATTTTCACGATGGCATTATACATCTCTTCTTCGCTTTCTACGTTTACTGTAGAAGGATTAAACGCTGTTAATGCACTCGTTAATGAAGACAACACGCCCATTGGGTGT
>NZ_JBYVJW010000045.1:0-272 GCF_058147165.1 Polaribacter sp. 2305UL8-11
TGTAGTGCTAGCTCCGATTATCGGGGCTTATGCTCACAAACTTCCCAGAAAACAGTGGCTGGCCGGTTTAGATATTGCGCGTGCCGGGCTGATTCTGTTTCTGCCTTTCGTGACTCAGGTATGGCAGGTTTATGTGCTGATACTTTGCATTAATGCCTGCTCTGCCGGGTTTACTCCCGTTTATCAATCGGTGTTACCGCAGATTCTTCCCGATAAAAACCAATATATGAAAGCTCTTTCCTGGAGTCGTTTGGCTTACGACCTGGAACAGC
>NZ_JBYVJW010000046.1:0-272 GCF_058147165.1 Polaribacter sp. 2305UL8-11
CAAATGTGTTATAATGTTCTGTGTTATGTCACTTTGCTTAGGGACAAAGCACACGATACTAGGAATCTTCTTCAAAAAAGTTTTTCTACCTAAATCTATTTTAAAATGTGAATGGAACACTCTTTACAGCGTTGGATGGAGGAGGGTGGAGGTAATGGGTGTGGAGTGTAATTAGTGTTCAACTTTAGTAGTTTTAGCAAGAGTATTCTAATAAGCGCTTATAAGTAAATATACCCGATAATGGGTATGTTTCAATTAATTATAATTAACTA
>NZ_JBYVJW010000047.1:0-271 GCF_058147165.1 Polaribacter sp. 2305UL8-11
CGCTCAATAAAAAATGTGGTTTCATCCTCCGCAATCGTAAGGTAAAGCTGAACATTGCTCTCACTTTTGCGGAATGAAACCTTATGCTGGCAAATGCTGGTTAAATACCAGCACTGGGTCAGGTAGCCGTGCAGGGTATGTGGTTTTGTGGAGCTGCTCTCACAAAGATCATGGTGAATAACGGCATGCTCCAGGCTTGCTAACCGGTCTTTTTTATCTGGTGGGGATATACGAGGGCTGGCATCAAACCTTTCAGCCATGTTTTTAGTGT
>NZ_JBYVJW010000048.1:0-271 GCF_058147165.1 Polaribacter sp. 2305UL8-11
ACCTTTATTGGAAAAAAGACAATGATAATAGCAGTAATAGATGATAATGAAAGGGATTTAAATTATATTAAAGACTTAATAGCAAAAAATTTTAACTCGGTAATTGATGAAGTATTTAGTTTTACTAATCCAATTGAAGGCTTAGATTTTATTAATGAGAATAAACCCAATCTAATAATTGTGGACATAGATATGCCTGAGCTAAATGGTATGGATCTTGTCAATCAAATAGAATCTATTAAAACGGAAATTGTTTTTTCTACTTCACATT
>NZ_JBYVJW010000049.1:0-269 GCF_058147165.1 Polaribacter sp. 2305UL8-11
TGTATGTTACTCGCGGTAATATTTTATTTCATTTTGATAGCTTGTCAAAAAGCAAAGATTATGCTTTACAAGGAAATAGAATGGCAAAAGCTGAGGGAAATATATCGAGTGTAATGGAGGCTAATGATTTGTTATATCAAATAGCATATAAATCAAAAGATTATAAAGAAGCCGTCCATTATTTCGAAGATTTCAAAAAATATGATGATAGCCTGAATCGGTCTAAAGAAATAAATGAAATAGAAAAGTTGAAACTTAATTTTGAGCTC
>NZ_JBYVJW010000050.1:0-269 GCF_058147165.1 Polaribacter sp. 2305UL8-11
ACACAGAAATACGCATTAGTAGCTGTGCTGTAGAGGTTTACTTATGCAGAGCTCAGGTTACTTAGTTGAAAGCTGCCCCAAGATACGTTTATGTTTACAAAAAGAACAATCGCAATTGTCTTTATCTTGCTGACTTGCGCGACTATTTGGTGGCAAACCACTGATTGGTATGAAAATTATTTATATGAAAATTATCGTGCCTCTGTTTCAAAAAAATTCAAAGAGAAGGTCGATAAGCTTGAAGATATAATGAGCCGGCATGGACTCTT
>NZ_JBYVJW010000051.1:0-268 GCF_058147165.1 Polaribacter sp. 2305UL8-11
TCCGGGTATTGAAAAAGCGGCAAAATATATAGAAAACGAATTTAAAAGAATAGGGTTAAAAACCTATGATACGTTGCAAAACTATAGGCAAACGTTTACGTTTAAAAATAGAAGAACTAAAGAAGATATTACAACAATTAATATTATTGGCGTTTTAGAAGGGAAAAGCAAAAAAGACGAGTATGTAATTGTTTCTGCACATTATGATCACTTATGGATTCGTAAAAAAGAAGGGCAACTAGATAGTATTTATAATGGTGCAAATGAT
>NZ_JBYVJW010000052.1:0-266 GCF_058147165.1 Polaribacter sp. 2305UL8-11
TTCCTATATAGAAAACGAAGCAAACGATTTATTTGATATGAATATCATTTTTGATATGGGTAGAGACCACAATAAAAAATTAGGTCTTGCTGTAGGATATTTAGAGTACTTAGGTACCGATACTTATTCTAATGAGGAATTGAAAAAAGAGTTCTACAAATTAGGAATCAATTATTATGTGAGTGCTGGAGGAGATCAGACTTATGTGGGTATGAGCGGACTTAAAGAAAACTTTGCCAAAGGGTTAGAATTACTTGAACATCTAT
>NZ_JBYVJW010000053.1:0-266 GCF_058147165.1 Polaribacter sp. 2305UL8-11
TAATTTTGACTGTGGCCAGCTGTCCCGGATTCGGAGTTTCAATGTCATAAGCCAGATAAGCCAGTGAATTGACTGTTTTGGTCACTGCATCCAGCAGATAGTCATCTATCTTTCCTGCCAGGAACTGATCCTTGATCAGGCGGGACATCACTCCTCCCAGTTCATCACGATTACTGGAGCTGTAACGCAGGCGAATTTCCGCGGGCGTGTAATTAATATTTTGTTTCTGCCAGAAATTCCTAACCTGCCGGATCAGGCTGGCTGCG
>NZ_JBYVJW010000054.1:0-265 GCF_058147165.1 Polaribacter sp. 2305UL8-11
TATTTAAAAATACTATCTAATTACTAATTTTTTTGTTGCAGTTTTACCATTTTCAGTGACTTTTAAAATGTAGATTCCTGCATTTATTCCAGCAACATCTATATTCTGCTTATTTCCTGAAAAACGGTTAGTTAATACGTTTTTACCCAAAACATTAAAAATTGAAATTTGTTTTTCGCTTGTACTATTACGAGAAATTGTGAAATTATTATTTGTAACAGGGTTTGGATAAGTTGCAAAACCTAAAGTAGAATTATTACCTAAA
>NZ_JBYVJW010000055.1:0-265 GCF_058147165.1 Polaribacter sp. 2305UL8-11
TCTAAATCGAAATCTTCTGGTTCATCTGCTACACCAACATCTCTAATTTTTGCAGATGCAGTTTCGATAGTCACTTCTATAGTTAAAGTTCTATCAAATTCTGCTTGATTCATTTCTCGAATTTCAGCCCATCTGCCTTTCATCATGTGTTCCATAAAAGCAAATAGTGCATTGTTTTTTGCTTCTTTTTCGTCAATTTTTTTAACTGAGCCAAATAAAGTTGCAGATCTTTAATTTACAGAATGATGAAAGCCAGAACGTGCCA
>NZ_JBYVJW010000056.1:0-264 GCF_058147165.1 Polaribacter sp. 2305UL8-11
CTCCAGTAAATATCCAAGTTATTTCCATTAGGCTCCGTCAGACTTAAGATATATCTTCCAGGCTCCAAACAATCTATGGTATCACCATTGGGATTATTATTTATTTGCTCATATATTCCTTCAATTGTATCTACTACTTTAAACCTGTTTCCATTGGCATCCTCAAGTTCCCATTCAATATCATTGGGGCAATTTGGTGGAGGTGTGTCTATGGGTGGACAAACAGGAACTACTATATCTATGGTCTTATCTGGACAGTCTCTT
>NZ_JBYVJW010000057.1:0-262 GCF_058147165.1 Polaribacter sp. 2305UL8-11
AATTAAACTCTAAAAACAACTATTTATTAGGACTTGGTTTGGGATACAAATTCTTAACAAAAAAAAGTCTTGTTAATATAGGTATAGTTAGTGGAAATAATCTAAATAATACTTTAAACTTAAAAAAAACGAAGTTTATATTAAGTTTAAAAAATTATTTTTAACATTTCACAAAACAATAAAAGCCGAATTTCTATATATTTATATAAGTAAAATGGTGTTTTGCTATAATTATATTTTATTTAAACCTCTTTTTTATGTT
>NZ_JBYVJW010000058.1:0-262 GCF_058147165.1 Polaribacter sp. 2305UL8-11
CAAGCTAAAGTTTGAATTTTTGACTTTTAAACATATAAACTCTTAAACACATAAACCCCTAAACATCTCAGCTTCTCAACTCATCAACTCATCAACTTCATCTTGGTTCTTGGGTCATGATTCTTTAAGATGAATATTGCAACACATAAACTCTTAAACGAATCAACTCATTTACTAAAAATGTTAAACTCTATGGAAGCCAAATACAAAATGTTTAATTTTATTGAAAACAAATAATTATGAAAAAAATATACTTTTTAAT
>NZ_JBYVJW010000059.1:0-261 GCF_058147165.1 Polaribacter sp. 2305UL8-11
TCAGCGAAAGTTGATACTTTAGGTCAATTTGCATGGGATATTTTAGCCGAGAGAAAAACTATTATTCATAACAAAGATGTTCTTCATACTGCTGGAGGAGGAATTACAGTTGTAGAAAATATAGTAGATACTATAGGTTATTTTCCAGGAAAATATTACACAATTGACAGTACTGCTAACTCAATAATGACGAATAATTTAAGTTGGATTAATATTGATAAATTTGTAGAAAATAAATCATCATTAGATTTTAAAATAAAT
>NZ_JBYVJW010000060.1:0-260 GCF_058147165.1 Polaribacter sp. 2305UL8-11
AAACCGTTTTTCTTATGGATGGCATATACTGCACCTCATACACCTTTTCATTTAGCTCCATCCAGTTTACATTTTCGAGGAAATTTAGCTAATGATGCTGCTACAATAGATGCAAATCCTTTGCCATATTACATATCTGCTTTAGAGGCTTGAGATTCAGAAATGGGTAGATTACTAAATAGTTTACCAACAGAAATAAAAGCAAATACAATCATTATTTTTATTGGTGATAATGGAGCCCCAAATCAAGTGGCCCAACC
>NZ_JBYVJW010000061.1:0-260 GCF_058147165.1 Polaribacter sp. 2305UL8-11
TAAAGGTGTTATTGCAAAAACCTGGGAAGGAGAAATAAGTCAGGGAATAAGCGGTGCTCAGATCTTTCAGTTTTCTGTTCTGGACAAAGAGAAAGAAGTGATCGAAAAACTAAAGGAATATCAAGGCAGATATGTAAAGCTATCTTATATGGAACGTTTTGGTACTTTTTTCTTCTGGGGGGATACCAATTATTTTATAACAGATGTTAAAGAAGAACCGTCACCTCATTATAACAGAAATTAAAAAAAGCCCGCTCGAT
>NZ_JBYVJW010000062.1:0-259 GCF_058147165.1 Polaribacter sp. 2305UL8-11
GATTTAAAATAATTTCCTCCTTGAGAAATGTGATATAAAGAAAATAAAGGTTCTTTGCTAGAAACTGTGTTTAAAAGATAACTATGCACGCCTATATCCATGACTTTTTTAATGGTAAACGCATCTTTAGGCATAGAAATAATTACAATTTGAGCAGGATTATTCTCTTCAATTAATTTAGTTGCGTAAGCTATATCATTCATCACAGGCATATCTAGATCTAATAGTAAGATAGCTGTAGGGGTTTCTCTTATATACG
>NZ_JBYVJW010000063.1:0-259 GCF_058147165.1 Polaribacter sp. 2305UL8-11
AATATAGCGATTTGGGAAGGGTTTTAAAAGAGCAACCGGGCTATTTTTGAAGTGCTTTCAAAAACAAGAAAAGCCATAACACTGTATTGCTACATTGCTATGGCTTCTTGTGAAACAGATCGTTACCAACTAATCTTTACAATTCGAGGCAAGTTTATTGTACCCTTGCAGTTGTGATTTGTTTCAATGAGGTTTGTTTTGATTGAACCAGTAACTAAAAGCTACCCTATGTCCCAAAAAAACAGTCTCAAACTTTTTT
>NZ_JBYVJW010000064.1:0-257 GCF_058147165.1 Polaribacter sp. 2305UL8-11
AAGGATTCCCAAATTTTAAAGCATCTACTATTTCTGCAAAACGTTTGTTAAATTTCTCTACAATATGTTCATGCACATACAATACTTTTAAAGCTGTACAACGTTGTCAGTTAAAAGAAGTAGATCCTGTAATACACTCATTTATTGCTAAGTCTAAATCTGCATCAGGCAACCCAATCCCTGGATTTTTAGCTTCTAAGCCTCATACCAAACGTAATCTATTTTTATAAGGATGATTTGCTTGAATTGCATTGGCA
>NZ_JBYVJW010000065.1:0-257 GCF_058147165.1 Polaribacter sp. 2305UL8-11
TAGAATAAATTACACCAAGTACAAATGCTATCTGATATGATTGCTGCCGTAAGTGTACAATACGCTCATCTTCAATTTTCTCTTTTGAAACCGATATTATAAGCAGTCCGACAAGTAAGCCACTTTTAATTATAGTCTTTAATAAAGCCGGTTCATTTTCAATAAATTTAAGACCAATAAGAGTAAAAAGTAGAATTAAAAAAAGGAATACTCCTATTTTTTTAAAACGATGATGTAGTTGAAATCTTTTTAATCTT
>NZ_JBYVJW010000066.1:0-256 GCF_058147165.1 Polaribacter sp. 2305UL8-11
CTGTTCTTTAAATTCATTCAACTGTCTGGCAACAATAGCATTTAGTACTGTCATTGGTTTTGCACAGTTTGCAGTAGATCCTACAGCGCGAAATTCAAACTTGTTACCGGTAAAGGCAAATGGAGATGTACGGTTACGGTCAGTATTGTCCAATAAAATCTCCGGAATTTTACCTACAACATTTAGTTTGAGGTCTGTTTTTTCTTCCGGTGACAATTTTCCATCTGTAACTTTTTCAAGTTCATCCAATACTTGT
>NZ_JBYVJW010000067.1:0-255 GCF_058147165.1 Polaribacter sp. 2305UL8-11
TACTTGGAATTGAATATGACATCACCATTGCAAATTATCATGAGAACTATGCAACAAAACGATTACAAGATCTACAGCTCCCCATAACTCGAAATCAAAATGTAGCACTTGGTTTTGATTTAGGAAGCATGGGAGGGTTTTACACATTCGATGAGGTAGTGGCAAAACTTGATGAAATGAAAGCAGATTTCCCAACACTAGTTAGTGAAAAAATAAGTATCGGTACAACAGCAGAAGGTAGGGATATTTGGATGG
>NZ_JBYVJW010000068.1:0-254 GCF_058147165.1 Polaribacter sp. 2305UL8-11
TAGTGCAGCCCTTGCTCTTTACTTTGTTTATTGGGGGCCCTAAAAAACGCCCTATTACACTGCGATATCTTTTGCATGCTGTAGCTTCTTTTACTTATTTTGGTTTGGGCGGATTTATTTTATCTATGAGTAGCTCTGTGTTTTTTAAAGTAGCGCCCGCTTCTTTTAGAAAAGCTATATCGCAGCTCATGAAAAGTGTATTGTACACCAACCCTTTTGTGAAAAAGAAAGTGCTTAATCCGCATCATGAAGAT
>NZ_JBYVJW010000069.1:0-254 GCF_058147165.1 Polaribacter sp. 2305UL8-11
TTTGTAATGCTTATGTGGCTTGTTTTTTGGGTTGAAACTCGTTTTAACTTGAATTTCAATTATTTAGGAATCTTACCTCAAAAATGGGAAGGACTCCGTGGTATTCTTTTCAGCCCCTTTATACATTCCAGTTTAAAGCACTTGTTTAACAATTCAGTACCCATGTTGGTGCTTACTACGGCGCTATTCTATTTTTACAGGAGCATTCGTTGGAAAGTTTTGTTATATGGTTTCGTAATTACCGGAATATTAAC
>NZ_JBYVJW010000070.1:0-250 GCF_058147165.1 Polaribacter sp. 2305UL8-11
TGCCTGTCTATCATCGCTGTCAAAACTCATGTACTCTTCGGTGTCGCGCAAAATTTCGCCACCTGTTGCCACGATTTCACCGCAATGGTCTTTGCCGTATGCCGCCTGATTCAGCCAACCAACTTTCTTCCACACTGATTTCAAATCGCGCAATTCAATTTGCGACATTTTGCTGATTGAAAACTGTGTGTCCACGTCTTTGCTGTCATACAGCAAGACGCATTTTGCCTCTACCTGATCACGCCCTGCT
>NZ_JBYVJW010000071.1:0-249 GCF_058147165.1 Polaribacter sp. 2305UL8-11
ATGTTAGGAAAACAAGTGTGAGGTGCTTCGGTCAAATCTTCTGGAGTTAATGATGTTCAATTACCAAATCTATCTAATGGTGTTTACTTGGTGAAACTTACAACAGAAAAAGGAGAATTGACGCAAAAAATAATTTTAGAATAATAACGATAATTTTAAGACAAAACATCATGAAAAAACAAGATAAAAACGCGCAAGATATCGCTCCCAAAATTACTCGTAAAGAAGCAATGCAAAAAATAGGGAATT
>NZ_JBYVJW010000072.1:0-249 GCF_058147165.1 Polaribacter sp. 2305UL8-11
GCTACATCATCCTCTTCAGTATCTCCTAATGTAAATGAAGCAATACGCGTTCTCCAAAATCCGTTTTGAACTCCCATATATTCTGCTGTATACCAAAATGTTCTATTATCAATATCCATGGTCATTTGCGCATAATCACCAAATCGATTAAAAGAGCCTACGCCGCCAGGACCATCTATAATAGTGGTTTCTGCTACATTAATAGTTCCTAAATCAGAATCATCAACGATTCGTCCTGCATAGCGCATT
>NZ_JBYVJW010000073.1:0-248 GCF_058147165.1 Polaribacter sp. 2305UL8-11
ACCTTTTTGTTTCTAATGTAGCAACAGAAATTACAGCAGATTTTGTTGGAAAAGGATATGTATCATCATCAGATGAAACAGGTAACTTTTACAAAGAATTTTTTAGTCAAGATAAAGCAGAAAATCCTACAACTGCAATAAGAGTAGCTTTAGAGCTTACAGAATCTTACAATAAATTTAATTTTGGTAGAGAAATTTACATCAACTTAAAAGGATTGTATATTGGAGAAGTTTGTTCTGAAGATGGT
>NZ_JBYVJW010000074.1:0-248 GCF_058147165.1 Polaribacter sp. 2305UL8-11
ACAAAGAGACAAATAAATAAACTGTATATTTTTTTGGAGGACATAAATTACAAAATTATAATTGTAAACGATAAAAAACTAAAGATATTGTTTTATTTCTAAGAGAGAGTTTACAGGAATAAAATCTTCTGAAACAATGTTCTCTTCTCTAAAATCACAATGTATTGCTTGTAATCCAAAATGTATTGCCCCATAAATAGCGGCTTCTATACTATCTCCAATCATGATAGAATTTTCTTTATTTGCAT
>NZ_JBYVJW010000075.1:0-247 GCF_058147165.1 Polaribacter sp. 2305UL8-11
TGAACCCATACGAGCATTACTGCTCACTGGATTTTAAGTCCAGCGTGTCTACCAATTCCACCGCTTCAGCATTGGTATTTATTTTAAATAGAGCGAAAGACGGGATTTGAACCCGCGACCCTCACCTTGGCAAGTTGATGCTCTACCCCTGAGCTACTTTCGCAGTCATTATTTTTTATGAACTTTACTCTTATAAAGACTATCTAATTATTAGAGCGGTGCAAATATAACAAGTTTTGTTTATCCA
>NZ_JBYVJW010000076.1:0-247 GCF_058147165.1 Polaribacter sp. 2305UL8-11
ATACGCAATATGTTTGTCGTGCGAACCTGGATCCATATATCTAATACGCATTCCAATGGCTCTAAAAAGGTCTAAAGCTTTTTCTTGCAACTTAAAAGTTTTTTTTTCTACTTCGCAAATAATATTCGTTTTCCCTTTATATAAACCAGAAATAGCTGCTGTTGGTCCAGATTTTTCCGTTCCTGCAATTGGATGACAAGCCAAAAAGTTTCTTCTATTTTTATGATGTTCAACAGATTTACAAATG
>NZ_JBYVJW010000077.1:0-247 GCF_058147165.1 Polaribacter sp. 2305UL8-11
GATAATAAAGCGCTTACGCTATCATGCAAAGTTTCTGCGATTTCTTTTCTTTCAGATTCTCTACCATCTATGGTAGCGTTTAAAATCCTGATTTGAGAATCTGATTTTATTTTTTCTATGTTTTGAGTTTGTAATAATTGTGTTTGCGACAATTTTAACCCAAGGTTTTTTTGACGGAGTTGATAAATATTAATCCAATATAAAAATGAAAGAATTATAAGTACACTACCAATACCAAAAACCCAAA
>NZ_JBYVJW010000078.1:0-247 GCF_058147165.1 Polaribacter sp. 2305UL8-11
TAGAGGTTATGAAAATATTGATGAAAGATTGCAGGCCATTGGTGCAAAAATCACTAGAATAGAACCATAAAAAACCTTCTGAACAGGTTTTTATTATTGAGGCTTCTTGTTTTTATTGATCTCATCCTGAAGCTTTCTTCTCAATTGTTGTTGTTGCTCCAGTGTTCTTTGTCGGTGGCTTTCAAATTCAGTTTCAGTTTCGGTCAATTTTAACCGCGCTGCTCTGGTAATCGAATTACTGTTTCTG
>NZ_JBYVJW010000079.1:0-246 GCF_058147165.1 Polaribacter sp. 2305UL8-11
CATACAGCTGCTTTAACATTAGGGTCTACTTTTTTTAATTGGGTAACCATATCTACAGTATGCGATATAGAAGAGTCTACATCTGTAACATTTCCTCCTTGTTGTCCTGTGTGAGAGTTTTCATTTCCTAATTCAATCCATTTAACATCTAAATTGTCATTAATTCTACTTTGTAATCTGTTTTGTGAATCGGTAGGAGAATCTATTAAAACGTTAAACATTAATGTAGAAGATGCATTATTTGTT
>NZ_JBYVJW010000080.1:0-245 GCF_058147165.1 Polaribacter sp. 2305UL8-11
GAAGGAGAATATAATATTCCATCTCAAAACTTCACTTTTGAAATTATTGACAAAATTAGTGGAGAGGATTTATTTTCAAACGGAACTTTTGTTCCTGAAGAAATACAAATAACTAACACTCTTCATAATCATCCAGTTGAATTTTCATTCATAACAGAAAACAACATACATCATATCCAAATCAAATCAGCTTCTTTAGGAACAAAAATCATAAACCTCAAATTTGTTATTTCGAATAATCATCT
>NZ_JBYVJW010000081.1:0-245 GCF_058147165.1 Polaribacter sp. 2305UL8-11
ATTTTTTCATAACTAAATACATTTTAAACCATAATTAAGTTAAGCGAATGTTGTTAAGAATTCAAAATCACAAATCAAAAAGGTTATACTATTATCTGTTTTATATGTTAGTGATCTGTAGGTGGTATATCCTCTTTTAAATATGCTTTTATTATTATTGAATCTCCTTTTATTATAACAAATTCTCTAACTTTTATTGTATGTTTCATAATACTCAGAATTTCAATGTTAAGTTTACTATTGGG
>NZ_JBYVJW010000082.1:0-245 GCF_058147165.1 Polaribacter sp. 2305UL8-11
TTTGGATAATATCCGATTAAAATTTCCGGGTCATTTAGCTAAATTCTCTGCTTTAGAAGAAGGTTTTAGTAGTGAATTTCAATCTTCTATGAGTGTAGATTTCCCTGATGATGTTTTTCCAGACCAAAGGATTGAACCTAAAGATGCTTTTGGTGATGATGATATGCCATTTTAACTCATAAAGATTTTATAAAACTATAGAAATACACAATTGCTAAAAAGTAATTGTGTATTTTAGTTTTTAT
>NZ_JBYVJW010000083.1:0-244 GCF_058147165.1 Polaribacter sp. 2305UL8-11
TGCATTTTGAGACGTATAAGCAGTATACACCATATACCCTGCAGTTGTGGGTACCATTCCTTTTGGCTTTCCTGTAGATCCAGAAGTATATAAAATAAAGAGAGGGTCTTCTGCATCCGTAATTTCTGCTTTATATGATGTTGATGCTTGGTCTAATAATGGTTGCAACCATTTATCACGACCTTCTTTCATAGCGATGTCTGAAGTGATTCTTTTGGCTACCAAAACTGTTTCGACACATGAA
>NZ_JBYVJW010000084.1:0-244 GCF_058147165.1 Polaribacter sp. 2305UL8-11
TAGTATTGACCCCGTCAAGATTTACACGACTTAGTACCTCATTGACACGCGTTAACATTTCAGCTTTGCTTTGTTTTGTAAACATACGTAACGGAAACATGATGTTCTCTTCTATGGTCATAGAGTCAAACAATGCACCTCCTTGAAATAACATGCCTATATCTTCTCGGAGCATGCGTTGCTGCTCTTCGTTCATTTCTAGGATGGACTGTTTATTGTATAAGATGTCTCCTTCTTCGGCTTT
>NZ_JBYVJW010000085.1:0-244 GCF_058147165.1 Polaribacter sp. 2305UL8-11
TTAGTTTTCACTCTATCTGAAGTTCCTCTGTTTCTGGTCACGCATTCTCTTATGGTAACATTCTCACCAATTTCTACAGTGGTTTCTTCCTCATCCAATTTTAAATCTTGAGGAATTGCAGATATAACTGCTCCCGGAAAAATTCTACAGTTTTTTCCCATTCTAGCCCCTTCCATTATCGTTACATTTGCACCAACCCAAGTTCCTGAACCTATAATAACGTTGTTATGAATAGTTGTAAAAG
>NZ_JBYVJW010000086.1:0-244 GCF_058147165.1 Polaribacter sp. 2305UL8-11
AATTTTATGGACAAGTGAAGGTTTGGTTACTTTTAGTTCTTCAGAATTCCATCGTAATGATGATGGTCATGTAATTGGAGAAAAAAAAGGATTAAAGTTCGCAAAAATTCACTCAAAAATTTATGAAGTAGATAAAGGTGCTACAACAGTTTCTTTTGATGAAACACACCAGGCAACCAATGCACATAAAGTTTTAGATTCCTCAATCACTAAAAGTGTTGTAGGTATTTTAGTAATTGGTTTC
>NZ_JBYVJW010000087.1:0-242 GCF_058147165.1 Polaribacter sp. 2305UL8-11
TTTTTCCAAAGTTGAATCGTTATTTCTTGAAGCAAATTATGATGCGCATTTTGGTTTGTAGTATATAATCTACAAATTTTATGTGCTATGTTCTGTTTTTTTTCAAAGTCTGATAAAAATTTAGTTTCTAAATCTTTCTGCACTTGTTGTTTGGTTAGTTTTATTATAATTAGCGTAAAAGTAAAAAATGTTACAATTTTGCTAAAATAATTTTTAATCGTTTATTTTTTTATAAATTTGTT
>NZ_JBYVJW010000088.1:0-242 GCF_058147165.1 Polaribacter sp. 2305UL8-11
GGGGGGGGGGTATGGATGTATACAAGATGCTTTAAAAGATGTTTTAGAAAACATTAATGATATTAGAACTGGTAACGAAAAAATAATTACAGTTGTAGGTTGTGGAGGAGATAGAGATAAAACCAAACGACCAAAAATGGCACATATTGCTTCGCAATTAAGTAATCAAGCCATACTTACTTCAGACAACCCAAGAACGTCAAATGCACAAAATATTACCGATGAAATGGAGGTTGGAATAG
>NZ_JBYVJW010000089.1:0-242 GCF_058147165.1 Polaribacter sp. 2305UL8-11
TAGCGGATGCAAATTTAATTGATTCTTTTAAATTCACAAACATTTTTTTGTAATTTTTGAAGTTAAAAAAATTTTGTGAGGAATAAAGCGTTTATAAAAACAAAACTCAACTAATTTTATTCAGAATTATTAGTAAATTCGCCCACACATTATTTCGAAATCATGACATCAGCAAAATTGAAAAAATGGAACATCATTTTAGGATGGGTACATTTGCAATTGCTCTAATAACTTATACATTA
>NZ_JBYVJW010000090.1:0-241 GCF_058147165.1 Polaribacter sp. 2305UL8-11
AGAGGTTTTTGGCTCAACTGTGCTATCAAATAGTACTACATCTTCAAAATCTCCTTTTATAATTTCACGAATGCTAATAGTATCTTTTTCTAAATTTCCTTGCTTTTTTCTTGTAGCATTCATTAAAATAACCGCTAATAAAAGTAAAGTTGGAATACCCCAGATTAGCCTTTTTTTTGTTTTTTTATTTTTTGGTGTAATTTGCTTATCCATATTTTTCAACTTCGTTTGATAACTATTA
>NZ_JBYVJW010000091.1:0-241 GCF_058147165.1 Polaribacter sp. 2305UL8-11
TAATTGTCCAAATGGTATTGTTGCTTAAAGAATTACAATCATTTGTATGAAAATAACGTTTAAAGCTATCTGTTTTTGGGTTGTATCTACTCAATCCATTATACGTTCCAATCCAAATAAAAACATCAGAATCTTCTAAAATCGATAAAATATCGTTGTTATTTATAGAAGTAAGATCGATTGTATTTCTATATACAGTAAAAGAATTCCCATCCTATTTATTCCAACCATCTCTGGTTCC
>NZ_JBYVJW010000092.1:0-241 GCF_058147165.1 Polaribacter sp. 2305UL8-11
TTTATTGTTGCCACAAAAGCAATTACATAAACCTCTCCAAGAATAATAGCTACAATATGGTGAAATGTAAATGCGTTCTGAGTATCTTCTGCTTCTGGCCAAATATTTTCAGAAACTAACAGGTAGTTAAACCCTGGTCTAATCACATATAAACAAACGAGTGAAAGAGTAAAGTAAAGAAAAAACTTAAGATATTTTTTCTTTAGTATAAAATTTGGAAATAAAAAATAAATATTAAACT
>NZ_JBYVJW010000093.1:0-241 GCF_058147165.1 Polaribacter sp. 2305UL8-11
TATCTAACTTAAATCCATATGACATCGACAGAATATCAATTTTACAATCTGGTCATGCAACCGCATTATATAGTTACAAAGGAGCAAATGGAGTTATCTTGATAACAACAAAATCTGGTAAAATAGGAAAAGCAAAAGTAGACATAAATTCTGCAGTTTCTATTGATAATGTTTTAATTAGTCCACACCTTCACCATCCATATGGGCAAGGAAGGTTTAATACTGCAACAAATACTTTAGA
>NZ_JBYVJW010000094.1:0-240 GCF_058147165.1 Polaribacter sp. 2305UL8-11
ACTTTGGGATGCTTCAAACAACTTGTATTACATTGGTTCAGAAAGTGGGCGTTATAATATTTACCAAACTTCTGTAAATAAAAATGGAACTAAAAAAGGAGTTACCAATCAGTGAACAAAACTGAAAGAAGATGGAGTTTTATCTTTTTCTGTAAGTAATAATGGAACAATTGTTTACAACAGTGGTTTAACCATTTTTAAATTACAAAATGGTAGCTCAAAAAAAATAAACTTAAACTT
>NZ_JBYVJW010000095.1:0-240 GCF_058147165.1 Polaribacter sp. 2305UL8-11
TGCTTTTTATTTTTCTAAGGTATCCAAAAAACTTATTGCACTTCTTAGTTTTCTTCTGGCCATAATTTGTGTATCTATAATAGCATCTATATTTAATGGGTATTTGATATATAATTGGATAAAGGATTTGTCTTATTTTTCTAGATCAATTTTGGCAATTTTAGCAGGTTATTTAATTTCTAGAAAAATAAACGAGTTCGAAGTTATAATTAAAAGTATTGTTTTTATCTCTTTATTGTT
>NZ_JBYVJW010000096.1:0-240 GCF_058147165.1 Polaribacter sp. 2305UL8-11
TTTATTTGTTTTATTAACTTTTGTAGTGACTTTATTATTTGCTGGTGTGCTCTGGTTATTTTATCAATTACTGTATGGAATTTTATTAAAAAAACTAAAAAGAAAGTACAAAGAATTAGCTAAATTAGACAGCGCAAATTAATTTTAGCCTGCAAAAGGTATTTCTTTTATTGTTGTTGGGCTATTCTCTAACCACTTTTTCTTAAGGCCATATGGCACCAAATAGTTGGTAATTTTTCC
>NZ_JBYVJW010000097.1:0-240 GCF_058147165.1 Polaribacter sp. 2305UL8-11
GTTAGAAGAAGTCCATAAAAAATCAACAGAAAATAACCAAACGATTTATGTTGATAAAAATGCTTTGGTTTTTCCTTTAAAGTTAAGGAAATGGGAAAATGGCGCTTTTTTCTATCCTAAAGGAATGTCTGGAAAAAAGAAACTTCGCAAGTATTTTAAAGACGAAAAATTATCAATTTTAGAAAAAAAAAATACATAGTTGCTTTGCAACGATAACAAAACGATTATTTGGGTAGTTGG
>NZ_JBYVJW010000098.1:0-240 GCF_058147165.1 Polaribacter sp. 2305UL8-11
TAATTAGCTCACGTTGGCCTCTACCAATAGGAATCATTGTATCAATAGATTTGATACCTGCTTGTAATGATCCTGTTACTGGCTCTCTATGAATGGCTCCAGGAGCTCTACGCTCTAAAGGCACTTCATAAGTTTTACCAGAAATTGGTCCTTTACCATCTATCAGGCTTCATAATGTATCTACACCTCTTACTACCATTCCTTCACCTGCTCTTAAAGAAGCCCTCCTTTCTGTACGTT
>NZ_JBYVJW010000099.1:0-239 GCF_058147165.1 Polaribacter sp. 2305UL8-11
TTTAATTTTAGAAATATTATCTTTTTTTTCTCTTTCTTCTTTATTTACATAAGTTTCTTTCTTATATAAAAGACTTTTTTTGTAAAGCATAACTATCTGTTTTTTCGTGTTTTAATTTATTTAAAAGCTTGGTCTATAGGTTCCCAAAGCTCAATTTTATTTCCTTCGTTGTCTAACATCCATCCAAATTTTACATAATCAAATTCTTGCATTTCTCCGACAATAGTAACACCTTCTTT
>NZ_JBYVJW010000100.1:0-239 GCF_058147165.1 Polaribacter sp. 2305UL8-11
GATTCCGTTTACCGGGTCACCGGTGACAGCCCGAATGCCCTGACCGTTGAACGCAAGGCGGTAAGTACCGGAGAGGTCCACGGAAAATTTATTGAAATACTGGATGGCCTGAACCCTGGCGACAAGATTATCACCGCAGGACAGATGAAACTCCGCCAGGGTGCCCGGGTCACAATCAAAGATTCTACGTCTGCCGGTGCCGGGGAGTAACATATAATGGGTTTTACTGATCTGTTTAT
>NZ_JBYVJW010000101.1:0-239 GCF_058147165.1 Polaribacter sp. 2305UL8-11
TTTCCGTCTGTGATTCCGTTTCCGCTTTCACTTGGAGCTATGTAACCCACAGTAGGTTGTGCTTCTATATTGTCTGGAGTTCCACCATTATCTGCGTCTATATCTAAGTGGTTTGGTACACTATCATTATCAAAATCATACACATCTGGAATTCCATCGTTATTTGAGTCTGTATAGTTTGTTAAACTGCGATCTCCAGCATTTCCACCATCGGAATTATCTCTGTAATTAGGGATTCC
>NZ_JBYVJW010000102.1:0-239 GCF_058147165.1 Polaribacter sp. 2305UL8-11
GTATTGTCTAACCACGAACCGTTTACGTGTCTAAAAAAATCATCTTGTGATTTTACGGTTTTATCCATGTTCTTTAAGACAATTCATGCAACTTTTTCATCCTCTTTTTTATCATCTTTACAGGCTACAAGAGCTAACGAAGCTAGTGCAGTAGTAAAAAATACTTTTTTTCTAATTTTCATGTTTCACACTTTAATTTACTTAATTGGTTATTAGTCGATTTTAATTTGCTCTTTTAC
>NZ_JBYVJW010000103.1:0-239 GCF_058147165.1 Polaribacter sp. 2305UL8-11
TTGGGATAAAGTGACAGTTGCCTATTCTTATCAAGATTTTCCAAAAATGACAAATGAAGACAAAGCCTTAAAGAAAATTTTAGAGGATGCTTTTGCAAGCGGACTAAAATATTTGTCAGATTCTGAGGCAAGACCACAAGGAAGTGCAAGTGCAACAGCATATGTATGGGATAATGGAGGTAATGTTTATGATGAATTGTACAATCTTTTAAAAATTAGAAAAATGGCAATTGCTAATT
>NZ_JBYVJW010000104.1:0-239 GCF_058147165.1 Polaribacter sp. 2305UL8-11
AGATATAACTTTTATCTCATATAAAGAAGGTCATTATTTTAACCAACCATCAATTAATGGAGGTAAAATTGAAAATTCAATAGGTGTAGCTTAATCTAAATCAGTTGGTTTAAGGCTAACAGATATTGAAAATGTTAATTTAACAGAACAAAAATTTTGGAAATTAGGTTTTTTATGGATGGATTATATTACTGCATGGAACGATTTGAAAATAAAAGATTTAGAAAAAAATAATTGGA
>NZ_JBYVJW010000105.1:0-239 GCF_058147165.1 Polaribacter sp. 2305UL8-11
GTAAAAGTGCAGCTTCTTCTTTAGAAAACATTTTCTTATTCTTTAAAATTTTAAAGAAAAACTAATTTTCAATACTGCATACTAACCCTGCATTTTGGCAGCTTGTCCACGTTCACGCATCATTTCTGCTGCGAAAGCTAGTAAGGCATTCCACTTTTTATCAACAATTTCTCTAGCTTGATATTCTATTGCAAAAGATAAAAATGTAGTGTAATGATTTGCTTCAGAAATCATTAAAT
>NZ_JBYVJW010000106.1:0-239 GCF_058147165.1 Polaribacter sp. 2305UL8-11
GGGGTTGCAGAAAAACCTGCTACTGCTTTTGGTTGGATTATGTAGACAGTACAAACAGCAATGATTGTCGTTTTTGGTGGTTTGGCTTTTTGGTTATTGCCTATCTAGAATAAGAACAGATAACTTCGAGTAATTTTTTAAAAAAAAGTGCAGCAAGAAGTTGGGCGTTCCCTAAAGGTCGCGCTTTTCACTATATCTTTTGGCAAAAAAGCAAAAAGGATGTCGTTTCAATCGCTAAC
>NZ_JBYVJW010000107.1:0-238 GCF_058147165.1 Polaribacter sp. 2305UL8-11
CTCCCTAAGCAAAACCACTTACAATTATTGGGTTGTATTCTGCTAATTCTTCTATTACTTGATTGCAAAACTTACGCCCATAAGAACTGATGTTTCTTGTACCTACAATAGACATGATTTTATTGTTCGATAAATCGATATTTCCATCTTTAAATCATAACATTGGGCTGTCTATACCTTGCTGAAGATTCTCAGGGTAATCATTCTCTAACAAATCAGAATATGCAATATCATTGTC
>NZ_JBYVJW010000108.1:0-237 GCF_058147165.1 Polaribacter sp. 2305UL8-11
TGTTGGTTTTTTGTGGGTCTTTTTAGCATCTTCTTTAAAACCAACTAGTAAAGAAAACGAACGTATAGAAAAGCAGCAAAATAGTTTGTATGCTATGGGTGTAAATGAAAATGACGAATCTAGTGCCACTGTTGTATCAACAGCAGTTGCAGGTGATGAGTTTAATAAATACATCAAAAAACAAAGTGTAATAGAAGGAGATAAAATTTCTGAAAGTGATGATGCTTATTTAATTGA
>NZ_JBYVJW010000109.1:0-237 GCF_058147165.1 Polaribacter sp. 2305UL8-11
ATAGTTTGTTTATTAATTTAAATCTAATCGAACACCTATAGAAACATTTCTAGTTTCAGTGTTGGCAAATAATGGATTTAAATCATATTTTACGTAAAGACTAGTATCTCCGTATCCTAAATAAGCACTCAAACCATAGTTTACAGGATTCATATTAAAATTATTAAATTGTACCTCTTTCACGTTGACACCATTTGCATCTTTGTATTCTAAATATTGTCTTGTGCCTAATTTAAA
>NZ_JBYVJW010000110.1:0-237 GCF_058147165.1 Polaribacter sp. 2305UL8-11
ATTTAATTTTAAATTTTCTACACCTAATTAGGTTCCTTTGATAATCCCCCAAAGTAAGAAATCCGCTTCTAAAAACTTTGAGTAACTTAAAGTATCACCTTTTTTATCATCTAAAAAAAGTCCTTCTACTTTTAGGTTTCCATCAAAAGTTAAATATGCTTTTTCAATTTCGACTTTTGTGTTTGTTTTATTTGAAATATAACTGGTAGCTTTATTTATAATAATATTTTGTCCCCA
>NZ_JBYVJW010000111.1:0-237 GCF_058147165.1 Polaribacter sp. 2305UL8-11
AAAATGATTTAACATTCAGTCTAAATTACGCATTTACAGAAAATTTTATGTTACCTCTTTCTCATGATGAAGTAGTTTATGGTAAAAAATCAATAGTAAATAAAATGCCAGGTGATGAATGGCAAAAATTTGGGAATCTTAAACTACTGTACAATTTAACGTACACGCATCAAGGAACAAAATTATTATTTCAAGGTGGCGAATTTGGGCAACCCTCTGAATGGAATTTTCACGGAA
>NZ_JBYVJW010000112.1:0-236 GCF_058147165.1 Polaribacter sp. 2305UL8-11
CTTTACACGCTTTTTTATATGAAAATAAAAGAGCAAAATTCATGAACGCAACAGATAAAGAAGCCGTAGCTGCAGCTTACGAGTTAACCAAAATAGAAGGAATCATTCCTGCTTTGGAAACAGCACACGCTTTAGCAGTTTTACCAAAAATGAAACTCAAAAAAAACCAAATTGTAGTGGTTAATTTATCAGGCAGAGGAGATAAAGATTTAAGTACTTATATCAAACATTTAAAA
>NZ_JBYVJW010000113.1:0-236 GCF_058147165.1 Polaribacter sp. 2305UL8-11
GAAATGTAATTCTAAATCTATGGGCTTCGTTTCTTAAATACTGTGTAAGTTTTAACGTTTCCGATTCTTTATCTAAATACAAAGGTATTGGATCTCCAGGATAATAAATTTCTTCCAAACGTTTTGCAATACCACTAATGGCAATTTTACCACGCAAACCTAACCTTTCTAACACTTTTAAACCAGATGAAAGTTGTCCTTTACCTCCATCTACAATAATTAATTGAGGTAAAGGT
>NZ_JBYVJW010000114.1:0-236 GCF_058147165.1 Polaribacter sp. 2305UL8-11
AGTTTCCTAAAGGAGTAAATGGTTCTAATAACTGTAATCTTTCGGAATCTTCTTTTAATGCAATTTTTACATGACTAACATCTTTTTCTGGAGCCAAGTAACCATCATCTTTAACTTCAAAACCTTTTGGCGGTAATTCCCATCCTGTAGGTTCATCTAGCATTACTTCTTCACCATTTTCGTTGGTTAATTTATCCGTTATTGGATTAAGATCTAAACGTCCAGCAATTGCAACT
>NZ_JBYVJW010000115.1:0-236 GCF_058147165.1 Polaribacter sp. 2305UL8-11
AAATCTTCAGCAAATAAAATCAAACCCCAAGCCCAACAAGTAAGAGGAATGGTAACAAAACGATATTAGTATATCAATAAACACAATACTAAAATTATTCCTTTTGTAAAAAGGCTAATAGCAACATTGCATAAACCCATTAAAATAGAGGTACCTACATCTTTAAATTCATAATCCTCTAACTGTACTGTTACAGTTAATATAACTGCTATAAGTACAGTTATAACAAAAAAAGG
>NZ_JBYVJW010000116.1:0-236 GCF_058147165.1 Polaribacter sp. 2305UL8-11
GAATATCCATATATTGGTCTTGCCTTTTCATCCTAGTAAGTTACAGTGGTTCTCCAGTTGCTATGCCCTAATATTTTTACTATAGTACCAGTTATTAAACCTTTTAATACAGTCGTAGAATTAACACCAAAAGCAATTGATATTGTCGTTCCTGTACCAGCTGTGTCAAATGAATAATTATCATAATAATTAAGCGTCAAAACTTCTAACCCTGAAGTTGGAAAATCATAGTTAGT
>NZ_JBYVJW010000117.1:0-235 GCF_058147165.1 Polaribacter sp. 2305UL8-11
CAGACATTTTAGTTCCAAACCGACTCATATCTATTGTAGTTTGAGACATGTAAGTAGCTTTACCTTGAAAACTTTGTTGAGCAAAAGTAACAACTGTAAATAATGATACTAAAAGAGTAAATACTGATTTCATATTTTTTTGTTTTAATTTTGTCAAAAGTAATCTTAAATACTTCTTGTTAGACTTAAAAAAAACTTAAAAGTTTAATCTTGTAATAAAAAAATTAAATAAAAA
>NZ_JBYVJW010000118.1:0-235 GCF_058147165.1 Polaribacter sp. 2305UL8-11
AAATATATAATTGCATTGTTTTTTTTCATGGTGGAGGCTGGAATGGAGGTAGTTATAAAGCATTTAAAAGACACGCTTCTTATTTAGCTTCGAGAGGTATGATTGCAATTTCTGCAGATTATAGAATAAAAAACATTCATAGACCAACTCCTTTTGAAGCTGTAGAAGATGCTAAATCTGCAATAGGGTTTGTAAGAAAAAATGCAAAAAAATTAAATATTAACCCCAATAAACT
>NZ_JBYVJW010000119.1:0-235 GCF_058147165.1 Polaribacter sp. 2305UL8-11
AACATGCCCACATTTCATTTTTGTCAACTCAGATTTTGCCCGTTACAACGAACTTTCTGCTCCAATCGGCGCAATTTTTTACGAATACACAGATTTGGTTGAACCACTCTCTTTCGATGAAGCCTATCTAGATGTTACCGAAAACAAAAAGGGAGACCCGTCTGCAAATGACATTGCTAGAGGAATCCGTCAAAAAATTTACAATTATACAGGTTTCCGAGCCTCTGCAGGTATT
>NZ_JBYVJW010000120.1:0-235 GCF_058147165.1 Polaribacter sp. 2305UL8-11
CCCATGACAATAACATCTGCATTCTCTACGGTTTCCTTTATAGAATTTGATGCAACCAAACCTTTGTGGAATTCTGAATTGGGTAAATATTTTTTATTGGTTTTAAATTGATTAATTTCAGTGGTTGTATTTATATCTCTTGCCCATATAAGTGTATCACTATTCTTTGCAGTTAAACAAACTACAGTTGGTCCCCAAGAACCTGCACCCAATAAGCCTACTTTTAGTTTCATAT
>NZ_JBYVJW010000121.1:0-235 GCF_058147165.1 Polaribacter sp. 2305UL8-11
CTGCTTGTACATTGGTTAACTTGTAGTTGGTTCCACTATTCCTAAAATGAATACCTTCACGAGAATCACCCGTCATGTCCATACCACAATGTTTGTATGAATTCATCCAGTCTGCTACTTCTTTACTTTGTGTGGTAACCACCCCACCTTCACCAGTAGTAATACATTTTCTTGGCTGTACAGAAAATCACGTAATATCGGCTTGTTTACCTACCTTTTCGCCTTTAAAATCTGC
>NZ_JBYVJW010000122.1:0-234 GCF_058147165.1 Polaribacter sp. 2305UL8-11
TTTAGTAAATTTCCTTGTGTATTCATATCAAATACAATAATTGGTAAATTATTTTCTTCGCTTAATGTAAAGGCTGTCATATCCATTACTTTTAAGCCTTTTTCAATAACTTGTTTAAAGGTAATTTTTTCAAATTTTACAGCTTCTTTATTTTTTTCAGGGTCAGAAGAGTAAATACCATCTACTCTTGTTCCTTCTAAAATAGCATCTACGTTTACTTCCATAGCTCTTAAA
>NZ_JBYVJW010000123.1:0-234 GCF_058147165.1 Polaribacter sp. 2305UL8-11
TTATTGGCTACAAACCATTAGCCAAAGAAGTGGTATTAAATAGTAAGACAACAAATCTTGGTGTTATAGAGCGAGAAGAAACAGCAGAAGCTTTAGAAAGTGTAGGTGTTGTTGCAGAACGTTCTACCATAGAACAAAGAATAGACAGAAAAAGAATAAACGTAGGTGAAGAGTTAACAACTGCTGGTGCGTCTGCTGTAGATATTATGAATAATATACCAGCTGTTTCTATAG
>NZ_JBYVJW010000124.1:0-234 GCF_058147165.1 Polaribacter sp. 2305UL8-11
ATGCATTTCCTTTTTGTAATCCAGTAATTCTTACATTAGAGTTGTTTGTTTTATATATGCTTACTGTATTTACTAATTCTGAATCTGTGTTTAAAACATTAGAAGTTTTGGTATGTAAAAAGAGTCTTCCTATTGTAGATGCTTCTGTAACCTTGGTTTTGTATTCTGAATTTTCTAAATCTCAACGTGTAAATGTATTTTCTACCCTATCTTCTAAAAATACTTTATAACCAT
>NZ_JBYVJW010000125.1:0-234 GCF_058147165.1 Polaribacter sp. 2305UL8-11
AACTTTTGCCAATTGTGTTTTTCCAACTCCAGTTTGCCCTAAGAAACTAAACGAATCAATAGGTTTGTTAGGGTCTTTTAATCCTCCTCTGCTTCGTTGAATGGCTTTTACTACTTTCGTAACAGCTTCATCTTGTCCAATTACTTTCCCTTTAATTAGTTGAGGTAATTCGTGTAAACGATGACTTTCTGCTTCTGCACCTCTATTTACAGTTATTCCTGTCATCATAGAAAC
>NZ_JBYVJW010000126.1:0-233 GCF_058147165.1 Polaribacter sp. 2305UL8-11
ATGGAAAAGTAAGAATAGATACTTTAGATCATAGTGGTATTTTTAATGAAGATCTACACAAACATACACATAAATTAAGGATGATTAAAAAAATAATTTAAAAATGATACAAAAAAACAAAGATTTTAATCTTGGTTTTTTTATTATTTATAACTTAAACAGCCTATTGTTTACTTCTCATTTCTTTATAAACCGGTCTTAATTTATCTGCTTTTTCAGTTGACTCTAAAGTA
>NZ_JBYVJW010000127.1:0-233 GCF_058147165.1 Polaribacter sp. 2305UL8-11
AATCGGATGTTATTTTAACCTCGCAAGAAACCATAGATAGACTAAAAAGTTTATTAAGAGAAGCAGACTTGGTAAAGTTTGCAAAATCGAAACCTTTAGCTCCAGAAATGGAAGAAGACAGAAAAGATGCTGAAGATATTATTGGCAATTTAAAACCAAAACCAATTGTAGGAGAAAAAGACGAAGAAGATGGATTGGAGTAATTTTGAATTTTTAAATCCCGGGTTTCTGTG
>NZ_JBYVJW010000128.1:0-233 GCF_058147165.1 Polaribacter sp. 2305UL8-11
GCTTTTAGTGAGTTGCTTGATGCGTATCAAGAGCGTTTGTATTGGCATATTAGAAAGTTAGTTCCTACGCATGAACACGCTGATGATGTTTTGCAAAATACATTTATTAGAGTGTATAAAAGCATAGGTCAATTTGAAGGAAAAAGCTCTTCACATACTTGGATGTATAGAATTGCCTACCATGAATCTATGCGTCTTTTAGAGAAAAATAATAAAAAATCTTTTGATAATAT
>NZ_JBYVJW010000129.1:0-233 GCF_058147165.1 Polaribacter sp. 2305UL8-11
TCGACTGAAAATTAACCCCTATTTCATCAGAATAAATATCTACTATTTTAACCTCTTTATAATCTTTAATTACAGAACCAACTTCTAATCCTTCTAAATTAATTTTTTTATTGAAAAAAATAGCAATAGTAAATTTTGCATATTCTTCAGATATAAAATCATTTACAAGTCGACCATCGTTATTTAAAAGTCTAAAGTCAGAAAAAATAATATCGCCAGTACCAATTCTATCT
>NZ_JBYVJW010000130.1:0-233 GCF_058147165.1 Polaribacter sp. 2305UL8-11
TAATGGCTTTATAGCAACCAAAGAATTACAACCAAATGCAAAACTTTTTACCAACGAATATGGTATTATAAGTAAAGTTGGTTGAGATACCAAAAAGCAAGAATGGTATTACAATTTTATTAAAAGAAGAGATAAAAACACATGGGGTTTAGTAGATGGAATTGGCAGTCAAAGTCATATTGGCTCAGATGTAACACCTCCAGAAAAAGTACTAGAAATGTGAGATTATTATA
>NZ_JBYVJW010000131.1:0-233 GCF_058147165.1 Polaribacter sp. 2305UL8-11
ATTTGGTAGATTATAACTATTTCGATTTTGCTAAAATAAAACTTTTCAAAGGCAGAAATTTCTCTAAAAAATATGCATCCGATACATTAAAAATAATTATTAACGAAACAGCTGCAAAAAAAATAGGAATTTCTGATCAACCTTTAGGAGAAAAATTCAATGTTGGTTTGTTCGATGACAACCAACCTGGTTTTGAAATTATTTGTCTTATAAAAGATTCTCCCTTTGATGGT
>NZ_JBYVJW010000132.1:0-232 GCF_058147165.1 Polaribacter sp. 2305UL8-11
AATAGTTTCTCATAATTAACATATTTTAAGCAAATATAAAAGTATTACTATTAACAATAAAAAGCAATGCTTTTATTTAACATTTGTTTAACTAAATTTTAATTTTATTAAACATTATTGATGCAATAGCTAACACTAGCTTAGATTAAATAAAATTATTTTATGCTTTTAATACTAACTTTTAAAGGATTCTTTGTTACTTTTATAAATATCTACATTACACATACATTAT
>NZ_JBYVJW010000133.1:0-232 GCF_058147165.1 Polaribacter sp. 2305UL8-11
TAAGAATAAAATTGATGGAAATGAATCTTTTCCAGCAGATTTTATTGCAGAAGGAGTAGACCAAACAAGAGGTTGTTTTTATACTTTACATGCAATTGCAACTATGGTTTTTGATTCAGTTGCGTATAAAAACGTAGTTTCTAACGGTGTGGTTTTAGATAAAAACGGGCATAAAATGTCTAAACGTTTAGGAAATGCTGTAGATCCGTTTACAACCTCATCAACGTATGGA
>NZ_JBYVJW010000134.1:0-232 GCF_058147165.1 Polaribacter sp. 2305UL8-11
GTTTTTGCTGTTAAGAAAATAATTGGCACTTCTTTATTTGTGCTTCTAATATCGTGTGCTAAAGAAAAACCGTCTTTACGAGGCATCATAACATCTAAAATACAGAAGTCATAATCACTGTTTTTAAACATAATTAATCCTTCTATACCATCTTTTGCATGTTTAACGTTATAATCGTTTAATGCTAAATAATCGTTTAAAACGGTTCCAAAATTTGGATCGTCTTCTACTA
>NZ_JBYVJW010000135.1:0-232 GCF_058147165.1 Polaribacter sp. 2305UL8-11
TTTAAACTCCAGTGATAAGCTGTATCCCAGTCTGGATTTGTAGTACCTGTCCAATAACTCGTAACAATTTTAATAGAATAATCTTCTACTTGTCCTGCACTGAAATTACAATTATAAAATTGATTGCTATAAGCAACTACACGCATTCTAAGATTTGTATTGTACTTTACATTTTTATCAGAAATATTAATATTAGCCGTAAAAGTATCACTATTTGGAGTGCCTTGTGCTG
>NZ_JBYVJW010000136.1:0-232 GCF_058147165.1 Polaribacter sp. 2305UL8-11
GGAAAACAAGTAAACTCTCGTGCGTATGGAAGGCGTTTTAATTTCTCTGGAAGTGAGCAGAATAAAAAAGTTTCTACGTTATCTGGTGGAGAAAGAAATAGATTGCATTTAGCAATGACGTTAAAAGAAGAAGGAAATGTACTTTTATTAGATGAGCCAACCAATGATTTAGATTTAAACACTTTACGAGCGTTAGAAGAAGGTGTGGAAAATTTTGCGGGTTGTGCAGGAG
>NZ_JBYVJW010000137.1:0-232 GCF_058147165.1 Polaribacter sp. 2305UL8-11
GATTATTTTTCTTAATATTCTCTTATAGTTCTAAGAAATGGTTTAAAAGAACCACAATAGAATTAAGTTTTTTTATCTGAATAATAATGAATCTCAAGATTAAAATTCGAGTTTTAAGTTATCTTAATTAATTTGATACTTCGTATGTAAGTTCTTTTAAGCCAACCCCTTTTATTTTTATAGCTTTCCACGCTTTATTGAGAACTGATTTTTTTTGAATAATTCCTCCATC
>NZ_JBYVJW010000138.1:0-231 GCF_058147165.1 Polaribacter sp. 2305UL8-11
ATATTAATAAAAAGATATTTTTCCGTTTCAAGACTTATCTCTTTTTACCTTTTTTTCTAGCTTTTAGTTGCTCTTTAGTAAGAACCTCTGAGAATATTTTTTTAAAGTAGGATTTATTTAATTTCTGTTTATCTTCTTTACTAGCGTCTTTGCCAAGTTTTCTATCAGCAGATATTCTTTCTACGTGAATTTTAATTGCTTTTGCTTTTTGCTCATCCGAAAGAGATAAAG
>NZ_JBYVJW010000139.1:0-231 GCF_058147165.1 Polaribacter sp. 2305UL8-11
GCTGTTACAGATGCAGTAAAAGAAGGTTTATCTGAGCGTAAAGCTGGAAAAGACAATGCTGAACAAGCAAAAGCTGCACCGGCACCGGCTAAAGAAAAAGAAGCTGTAAAGGTAGAAGCTAAAAAAGAAGCTACCAAAGAAGAAGAGTAAATCTCGATGCTATAGATACAGAGTCGTTTGATGTCTTTCTTCTGAAATGTTATTAAACGACTTTTTTTGAATTAAACAATT
>NZ_JBYVJW010000140.1:0-230 GCF_058147165.1 Polaribacter sp. 2305UL8-11
CAAAACGTACTCTGTTTCCTCTTTTGTAAAACCTCCACCCAACACATGTGGCACAGTATCTACGTCATATTTGTGCTTAATGGCTGCACAAATTCCAACAGTTCCTGGGCGCATTCTGGTTATTTTTCTATCTAACAAACCATTGCCTTTATCTATATAAACATATTCTTATCTGGAAGTTGTAACATCTATAAAAGGTGGTTTAAACTCCATTAAAGGATCTATATTAT
>NZ_JBYVJW010000141.1:0-230 GCF_058147165.1 Polaribacter sp. 2305UL8-11
TTTTAAATCATCAAACTCGCTAACCAATCTTTTTGCAGTTCCTTTTATTGGTTGATAAATTATTTTAGTTCCTTCTTTTTTTAAATATCTTTCTGGTGATGCACATAAAGCAAACTGAGTATCAATTGTTAAAAATGATGCAAAAGGAGGTTCAGAAATCTTGTTTAAATGTTGATAAACTTCTATAGGATTTATAAGAGTGTTTTCTGCGTAAAATTCTTGACAGAAAT
>NZ_JBYVJW010000142.1:0-230 GCF_058147165.1 Polaribacter sp. 2305UL8-11
ATTTTATTCCTAAACTATCTTTTTTTGCTAATTCTTTTATTTTTTCTGCCAAAGCTTTATTGTAAGCCTTATGTTTTTCTGTATTTACATAAGAGCTCAAAGCGACTGTTTGTACAACTCCACCATTTTCTTTCATCCATTGTAATTGCTAGTCATCTAAATTTCTACTATGATTACATAACGCTCTTGCAGAAGAATGTGAAGCTATAATTGGTGCTTTAGAAAGTGCT
>NZ_JBYVJW010000143.1:0-230 GCF_058147165.1 Polaribacter sp. 2305UL8-11
AAAACTTCTTTTTTCATTTAAATTAGACGTATGTCCACGTTTTGTTTCAAATGCCATTCCTAAAGTTGGAACTGCTGGGTTGTTAGAATGTTGATACTTGTAGCTAGCCTCTGTATTTACAAATTGTTGGGTGGTAAACACCCTATTCTCTGCTGCAAATTGACTCTCTCAACACCTGCCAGGAGTTCTTTCTGCCTCCCCCTTTTGATAATTTAAAGCTACTTTAATTT
>NZ_JBYVJW010000144.1:0-230 GCF_058147165.1 Polaribacter sp. 2305UL8-11
AATTAGCTGGTTTAACAAGCTTAAAAACCTCTGAAATTGCTACGTTTATTTCTGAAAGTAATATTAGTAATAAAGACGCGTTATCGGTTTTAAAAGAAATTAATAATGCTGCCTTGTCTAATAACGAAAAAGCAAATTCTATCTCTAACATTAAAAATGGAGTTGAGTTTTTAGTAGAATTAGTTTCGAAAGTAGTGTAATAACAAACTCTTATCATCATTTCTATAAGT
>NZ_JBYVJW010000145.1:0-229 GCF_058147165.1 Polaribacter sp. 2305UL8-11
TTGTATCTGCAAAAGGTAGAGATTTAGAGGTGAATAGAAATATAGACTCTTTTATACAAACAGATGCTGCTGTAAATCCTGGAAATAGTGGTGGAGCAGTGGTAAATACTAGAGGAGAATTAATAGGTATAAATACTGCAATTTCTTCTAGAACAGGTTCTTTTCTTGGATATTCTTTTGCAGTGCCTTCTAACATTGCTAAAAAAATTATTGATGATATTTTAGAATT
>NZ_JBYVJW010000146.1:0-229 GCF_058147165.1 Polaribacter sp. 2305UL8-11
AATAATGCTATTACTTTTTCCTAAAGTATTTAAATACCCTAAAGAAACACTTGTAAAATCCCAATGTGGGTCAGAATTTTGGTAATAGACTCCAGAAATACTGGCATTAAAACCTGAAGAGTGATAATAAGAAATTTGCGGAATTAACTTAAACTGTTCTGTACCAGAATCTCTTCCTGACAAATAGGTATTGCTATTGTAAGCTACTGATGTATAAATAAAATTATAG
>NZ_JBYVJW010000147.1:0-229 GCF_058147165.1 Polaribacter sp. 2305UL8-11
AGCTGGTAGTGTGTCTACCATAGGTTTTGGTAATGTAGAAGATAGAGTAAACCAACGTTCTGTAGATGAAACCAAAGAGTATGATATTGCTACAACCGTTAATTTAGGTAAAGGATTAACGCCTAAAAAATGGGGTATTCAATTGCCAATGATTTATAGTGTTGGAGAAAAATTTATAGACCCAAAATTTGATCCTCAATATCAAGATGTAACTTTAAAAGACGCATTA
>NZ_JBYVJW010000148.1:0-229 GCF_058147165.1 Polaribacter sp. 2305UL8-11
TAAACAATCTTTTAAACACAAAATACCAACGCTTTGCAAATTTTGATGTACCAGGCATTCAAGTTCTAGGAGGAATAACCTATAAGTTTGATTTTTGATTTTCTCTTTTGAGTATATTTACAAAATGTATTATTATATACTTATAGCCTTACAAGTATATTGCATTTATCACGCTTATAAAAAAAAGAACAACTATTATTGGTTTTTTATTATATTTTTTATTCCTTTA
>NZ_JBYVJW010000149.1:0-229 GCF_058147165.1 Polaribacter sp. 2305UL8-11
TTAAATTAATTCCCAGTTTTTTTATAAAATCTTGAAGAATGATCATATTTATTTTAAAATACACTAATAAGTACTTCAAAAAAAAGAGAGTATAGTTTTTAGATTAGAGAAGTTCTAAAACAATAGGAGGATACAAATTCGGACGTTTTTTGATTTTTTTTATTCTCCAAAACTGAAACGATTCTAAAAAAGTGCAATCATTCAAGTTTGTCATTAATTTTTAAGGTTT
>NZ_JBYVJW010000150.1:0-229 GCF_058147165.1 Polaribacter sp. 2305UL8-11
TTTTCTAAATTAATCTATGCCTTTGAAACACCTTTTATTTTTGAAAGTGTTTGTTCTACGTGACTGCTACAACCGTTCCAGGTCATCCCGTGTATGTGATAAGTGTGTTTCCTTTCTTCTTGTTTAAATCTAATAGTTTTTTTACTTAGACCTTCTAGATCTTAGAAACCGGTTAAATCTGTCTGGTTTGCTATTCAAATGTTAATTCCTTTCTAGCCTCTAAATTTAT
>NZ_JBYVJW010000151.1:0-212 GCF_058147165.1 Polaribacter sp. 2305UL8-11
GTTGACTTTTTAGAAGTCTAAATATAATTTAGGAAAACTATTGAAAATTGAGAATTTAAACTAAAAATCTAAAAAAACCTACACATAACACCGTGTAAAAAAAATTGCTGGTTCACCCATACTTGCGAAAATCCTCGCGGATTTTCTTGGTTTGTGTTTTTTTAGTAACTTTACTAATGTACCAAACGCAACTTTTCTTACACCAAAACGTT